>CAZNFJ010000046.1:0-12944 GCA_964572685.1 uncultured Legionellaceae bacterium | reverse complement strand
AATTATTACCGACAATTATCAGATTTTTAGAGCGCTTGTCAATGCGTAACTTCTATGATTATAGAAATTATTTTTCTAATAGTGGAACATCCGAAGAATCTATACATACTTTCAATTTTATTTTGAAATACCGTTTTTTAAGCCAGGAAAGTTTTTCTGAAATACAACCGATAGCCTTGTTTATTTTATTTCAAGAACTCTTGAATCCTCTTTCTTTGCCTGTTCAACTCAACTATACGCTTTTACTTTCGCTTTGTGCAAGTATAGGCGACATTTGTGTTTCTATAGCTTTATTGGGTTATTCTTTGCAGTCATTGAAAGATATGTGCTTTCATATCTATAACAGAGACGCAACAAAAGCTTATGCTTCCCTTGTAGAATCAGTGATATCTATTTTTTATGCTTTCAGTGCATTGGTATTGGGCGCTATTGCATTGGCTTTAGGCATTTTGACTGCAGGCTTAAGTTTAATTACTAGACCTTTGGCAACACTTTATTATACTGGAGAATACTTCCTGACTGAACCAAAATCTAGTTTGGAAATGAGATGCTAAGAGTCCTGCATTCTATCTTCGGATAGGATGCATACTTAATTTGAATATCCAACCCCCAACTGTTTTTTAACGAATCGTAAATGATCCAAGGGTCTTCAAAAAGTCAGGATGACCATAATGCGTATCTAAAACACTCTTATCTTTATTACCATACCCTTCAACTGAAAATAAACAAACTATATCATCGTCAGCAAAGCCTTCACATGCTACAGCAACATTTTCATCAATACTATCCATATAAATTGTTCTTTTAACATCCAAATTTATAACATGGTTATCCATACACTCGAGGAGATTATTTTTTTTACGTTTAAAAAAACTCAAGGTTTTAGAAAAACCACAGGAAACCATGAACATATTGGGTTTTGTCAACCATGAAATTCCGGTGACTTGACATGTCAAATGATAAGTAGATAGCTGTTGATTGTTTTGAATATTTCGAAATACTATATGTTTACAATCCTTTCCACCACCTGTCATCAATTCTTGTGGTGCATTGGGATTAAACTTTACACTTTTAATTCCGGATCCATTATGAACAAAGTCTGTAAAAAATGGACGGTTTTGGGATTGACCCACCATACGTATATCCCAAACCTTAACATAGCCCTCATTCGTTCCAAAGGCTATATGGTGAACCTGATTATATCCAACACCTGATAACTTTAATCGTTCACTAGGATTAGAATAAGCTGCAAACTGTCCTACTGAGTTTGCTACACGAGTATCCACTTGGAAAATCAATCCTTCTGTTGAGCCAACCCAAAGATGATGTGTATCAATTGGAGCAAGACAGTTTAACATCATGGGTGTAGAAGATAACTGAATGACTGAAGCCTCAACCAGCTCTGTAGAAGTTAAAGCATGTTTTCTTAAAGAGCCATCTTTCCATCCACTAACCACATCGACACCATTTAGGCTGTTGATTGAAGAGGGATAAATAAATTGAGGCATTGGTCGAGAGCTAATAACCTCATTGTTGGAGGAATATAAAAAAGAGGCACAATGTAAAATACATTGATGACCATCCATTAAAGGAATAAAAAACTTATTGGATTTTGAACAAGATAATAAATGAGCGTAATAGTCAGGATAGAGTCCTGGCGCATCTAATGTTTTGTTGTGTTTTATTTTATATTTCTGCTGAAAAGCTCCATGATAATTTTGTAAACAGGCTTCACGAAGCTCATGTAACGGAGAAATAGAATTCATCTTATTTCGAAGATCTTTCTTTGGGGAATAGGAAAATAAATTTTTAACTTCAGGACCTAAAAGTATCTCTCGAGATCTCAACGCATATTCCGAAGATATACTCATACTTTGTGAAGAAAACAAACCATGTTCAAGTAAACTATTCGCTCGATTTGGAATAAATCGATCGGGCGTTTGTTGATTGGTTCTCGTATGAGGTGACTGCTTGGCTAAATCATGTTTTTCAATCCCCGATGCGTTAATTGAAAAATCTTCATAGTCATCAAAAGTTGTAGTGGAATTGAGCTGCACATCTCCTGATGTCGACTTATCAAGAAAACGATCATAGGTTCTTTTACCCGCTAAATAAACCTCATCATGGTTTTGTTTGGAATTCATTTCAAGTCAAGTCAAGTCAAGTCAAGTCAACAAAAAACAGAATGACTGGTATTTTAACATGAAAAACTAAAATTAACTAGATTCAGACCAATCTTTCCAGACACAATTCTTTTGACCAATCAGCTTGATGTACAGTTATTTTTTGACTTTTCACCAACTCAAGCGTCGCTTGAAATGATACAACAACATCCAATCGAGGTGATGATGTTGTAAACAATGACCAAAAAGAACGTTTTTCTCCAATGGGTAAACTATCAAAAATCAAGTGCATACGATCAGACAAACTCATCAGGGGGCGTGGAACTTCATGCTTTTGCATAAATGTTTGTTTTTTTTCAATATGCTTATAAAGCCCAACCAAATCATCTATTGATACTACGGGTAAAGGCGGCGGCGGAATTTCAGAAGAAAGCATAATACATATAGGCCAAACATCCCTTTCCCAACGCTTTAAATTTTCTATAAATATCGCTGATTTTTGAATATCTTCAAAATCAGTGAGTTGTTGTATCAGTAAAGCACGAGGATCTTCTTCTTCGGATTCAGTTTCATTCTTTATTGGTAACAACATCTGAGATTTGATTTGAATTAATCGCACGGCCATCACGAGATAATCCGGAGCAATTTCAAATCGAGAAGCAGTCATGAGCTTGATGTATTGTACATATTGAGCTGCAATCAATGCGACTGGGATATCGAGAATATCAATATTTTGCTGACGAATCAGGTACCATAACAAATCCAAAGGCCCTTGAAAGCCTTTAGATTCAATCCATAAAGGAGGGGTTGGAACATACAAATTTTCAGGAATTTCAAATTCTAAAATACTTTGTATGTCCTGTGTTTGCATCAATAATCAAGCCCCATAACTTCCTTGACTTCTACCAATGTCTTTTGTGCATGCGCACGAGCACGCTCAGAACCTTCTGTTATTAAATGTTTAACAACAGATAAATCCCCTTTTAAATCTTGAATATTACGTTGCACAGGTTCCAAATCTTTTTTAATGGCATCAATCAAAGGACGTTTACAATCGACACATCCAATACTTGCTTGACGACAACCAGTTTGAATCCAAGATTTCAATCCTTCATCGGCATACAATTGATGCATTTGCCAAACCGGACATTTATCCGGATTACCCGGATCGGTTCTTTTCACACGCGCCGGATCTGTTGGCATGGTTAAGATTTTCTTTTCAATCTCTTGTGGTGTATCACGTAAATCAACAGTATTTCGATATGATTTCGACATTTTTTGACCATCAAGACCAGTGACTTTGGCTTGCGGGGTCAGTAAGGCTTGAGGTTCATTTAAAATAATTTTTCCAGAACCTTCCAGATAGCCACTTAGACGTTCTTTATCTCCCACTGATAAGCTCGCTTGAGTGTTCACCAAAGCTTGACCCGTTAATAAAGCATCATGCTCGCCATTTTGCTGAAAAGCTTGTCGCAGTTGTAAATATAATGCGGTATTTTTTTTACCCATTTTTTTTAAAGCAGCTTCTACCATCTCAGCAAAATTAGGTTCTTTACCATATAGATGATTAAACCGTCTGGCGACCTCTCGAATCAATTCAACATGAGCAACTTGATCTTCACCAACCGGTACCAAATCAGCACCATATAACAACACATCGGCGCTTTGCAATAAGGGATAACCCAAAAATCCATAAGTTGATAAATCTTTTTCATGCAACTTTTCTTGCTGGTCTTTATAAGTCGGTACTCGTTCTAGCCAGGATAATGGCGTCAGCATAGATAATAACAAATGAAGCTCAGCGTGTTCGGGCACCCAGGATTGAATAAATACATGTGACAAGCTTGGGTTAATACCACATGCTAACCAATCAATCACCAAATCCCAAACATGAGACTGCATATCACCTGGTGTTTCATAATGTGTGGTTAAAGCATGCCAATCAGCCACAAAGAAAAAACACTCATACTGATGTTGTAAATCAAGCCAATTACGAATAACACCATGATAATGCCCCAAATGTAACCGACCTGTTGCGCGCATACCTGAAACCACACGCTTATTTTGAGAAAAACTTGACATATACTCCTCGTTTATAAGGACTCAAAAGGGGTAATATCCCCTTTGCCTGCTCGAATGATTTTTGGAAAATCCATCGTTAAATCTATAACACTTGTGGGTTCCATATCACAATGCCCAACATCTAAAATTAAGTCCACCTGATGACCTAGAATATCCGCAATAGCTTGGGGTTCCGATAGTGGGTAATCAATACCGGGCAATTTTAAAGTTGTACTCATGATAGGCCCTTCCATCGTCTCCAATAAAGCGCATGTTACCGCCTGATTGGGAATTCTTAAGCCTATTGTCTTACGCTTGGGATGATACATCATTTTTGGTAAATCTGAAGATGCTTTTAAAATAAAAGTATACGCCCCTGGAGTAAACGCTTTAAGCAAACGAAAAATTGGTGTAGTCACCGAGGCATATTCACCTAAATTTGCCAGATCGCGACACACCAAAGTCATATACTGATTTTGTTTCATTTGTCGAATTCGACGAATGCGTTCAACCGCCTCTTTTTGTCCTAAACCACAACCGATGGCATAGCCAGAATCAGTGGGATAAACCACAATACCACCATTTTGTATGATGCTCACAGCTTGCCTTAAAAGGCGTGCTTGAGGGTTATCGGGATGCACCACAAACCAATGTCGCATGGATGTCTTTCCTTGAGCGAACAATTATTCCTAGGCTTTATTCTAGCAATTGAACACTGGATTGAAAAGCTTCATGTTGCCAAATCGGTCTTAGAGTTTCTGGTAAAGCATTTTGTTGCCCCAAACCTGCACGATAAGGTGCGATCCGATGAAAATCAGAACCAGTGGATGCCCATAAATGATATTGTAAACAAAATTGAGCCACTCGCTTGGTATCTTTAGGGGTCTGAAAACCAGAGACGATTTCAAGGCCCTCACCACCAGCTTCTTTAAATGCTTGTATGAGACCTTTCAATTGTGCGGTGGTTAAAGAATAATGCAAAGGATGAGCTAAAACAGCGAGTCCACCGGTTGCCCGAATCACGGCAATGGTTTCTGATAAATTAACCCATTGACTGGCAACATAAGCCGCCCCTCTCTGCCCTAAATAATCTTTAAAAGCACTTTGGGTGTTGCGCACACGATATTCCTGCACCAAAAGTTTTGCAAAATGCGTACGCGAAATATTTTGATGCCCCGCCAACAGACATACTTTCTCAAAACAATCGTGAAAGCCAATGGATTCTAATCGATGTGCAATCTGCCTGGCGCGATGGAAACGTTTATCCTTTTGCACGTCAAGATAAGTGAGCAAGCGTGGATGATGAATATCAACGCCTAGCCCAACAAGATGTAATTCTTGTGAAAACCAACTGACACTACATTCGATGCCTGCACATACCGATATGCCATGTTCTTTGGCAAGATGAATAAATTCAGGATAACCATCGATGACGTCGTGATCGGTTAAAGCCAACAACTGAACTTCATTTTGATGTGCCATTTGCACTAATTCAAACAAGGACAGCTCACCATCGGAATATAAACTATGAAAATGCAAATCAGCTTTGATCACAATGAAAACAATTAAAAAAGGTTGTCATATATTTTAACAAAAATATAGTAAAAATCAAAAAAAGCTTGTCTATTTACCTTAGACAAGCTTTTTTTTATAAAATAAATCACTTATTTATTCAACTTCAACGCTTACTCGTCATCATCTTCATCGTCATCTTCATCGTCATCATCGTCCGCGCTATCAGTGCTTGTTGTATCTGAAGCCGGACTCACCATACCATCGGTACCTGAACCTGGAGTACTCGAACTCGTGGTATCTGTGCTTGTGATGTTTGAGCCTGTGGAATCTGAGCCACTATCTTGAGCCATCGACTGCGGCGCAAACATAAAGGCAGAAATACTGGTCATTACAGCTAAAAACGACATAATAATTTTTTTCATGATATGAGTTCCTATAGTAAATGTTTCAATATCTCAATGAAAATATAGCTTAGATTTTAAAAATTGCGAGAAAATTTGCTTAAAGATTGCGAATTGTTTATAAAATGTTAATATATCAATTATATACTTATCTAACCTTGATACGAAATTTATGTCGTTTCATATCGATATTCAAAACCATCTTGCATCGATTCCTGTTACTGAGGAACAAATTAAACATTGGGCTACTTGTGCACTACAATCACAAATAAATGCAGCAGAACTCACTATTTGTATCATTGATAGCGGTCAAATGACCGAACTTAATCATCAATACCGACATAAAAATCAACCCACCAATGTCTTATCATTTCCTTCATCTTTACCCGAAGACATTATGACCCAATTAGACGTTCCTTTTATCGGTGACATTCTTATTTGTCCAGAAGTCCTGCTCCATGAAAGCCAAAACCAAAATAAGGATTTAGAATTTCATTGGGCCCACATTGTCGTGCATGGTGTATTGCATCTGCTAGGCTTTGATCATATCGAAGATAAAGATGCGCATATCATGCAATCCCTTGAAACCAAAATTCTTCAACAACTTAACTATCCAAATCCCTATGAAAATGATGAAATCTAAGCTATTCAATACATTACCAAATTTTTTAAAAAAACTCATTCGCATGGAGCCGCAAAATACCGAGGATCTATTACTCTCCATTAAAACCTGCTCAGAAAAATCAATCATCAATCCCGAAACTGGCATGATTCTCGAAAATACGGTTAATTTAAGCCATTTACAAGTTCGTGATATCATGATGCCCAAAAATCAGATGGTGGTTCTGGCAGAAAATGCGAGCATCAGCGAAATCATTAAAACCATCACGGAATCCGGACATTCACGTTTTCCAGTACTGTCTGTTCACGGGGAACAAATTCTAGGAATTTTACATGCAAAAGATTTGCTTGGAATTCCCTATGATTATGAATTTGATATCAGTGATATTTTAAGAAATGCCAATTTTGTACCTGAAAGCCGGCGACTGGACGCCTTGCTCACTGATTTTCGAAAAAATCGCAATCACCTGGCAATTGTCGTCGATGAATATGGACAACCTGTTGGATTTGTCACTTTAGAAGACACCCTCGAACAAATCATTGGTGATATCGCCGATGAATTTGATGTGGATGAAGAAGATCCCATTAAAATTTTAAGTAATAAGCAATTTATCATGAAAGGTGACACCGAATTAGAAATGATTAATCAACGTTTGGGTACGCGATTCAGCGATGAACATGTCGATACCATAGGTGGGTTGGTTACCAGCCATTTTACCTATCCACCCAAACGCGGTGAAATGATTCAAATTGAACAATTTCAATTTCGGATATTAAGTGCTAGTTCCCGTCGTATCAAACTTCTAGAATGCATCGATAATCGATCGACTGAGGCTCCACATGAACCATGACGTCTTATTGCTTTCCGATAATTTACCAGCCAGCCAATCTCTCATCAATTCATTAACAGAACATGCTTGGCTTGTTCATCAAGACTCTATTGAACACCATCAACATCAAATCATTAGCCAGGCAGAACCTTTCTCAATTATTCTGCTAGATATACATCATGGTTTATCAGACATATTTGAGTTTATGGGCAAGCTTCGCCAATTCATCCATCTTCATATCATTGTTTTAAGTCCCTCCACACATGAAAAAGACTGCCTGGATGCGTTTTCTCATGGTGCAGATGATTATCTAAAAAAACCCATTCTAATTGCTGAGTTAATTGCTCGAATGAAAGCCATTCATCGGCATACACACACCACTCCCTTAGATGATGCCACACTTTCGTCAGGGTCTTTATTTTTAAATTGTTTAACTCGACAAGCAGTACTGAAAGATCAAATTCTGATACTCACCAATAGTGAATTTAATGTCTTGGAAATTTTTTTACGCTATCCTGGACGAGTTTTATCAAAAGAACAGTTGACAGAATATAGTTTAGGTAGAAAATATACCGCATATGATCGTAGCATCGATGTTCACATCAGCAATCTACGTCAAAAATTAAATGAAGATCATCATGATGAGTCATGGATCAAAACAATTCGGGGTTATGGTTACGCATTTATTGCTAAAGGTTAATTATGTTAGATATTAAATTTATTATTGAAAATCAAAAAACAATGCAAGATATCATTGAAAAACGCGGTGTTAAAGCTGATCTGGATCAGCTCATCTCCCTTTACAATGAACGTAAAGCTTTGAAAATTCATTTGGAAGAAAAAAGAGCTCTGGCTAATCAAGTTGCAAAAAAAATACCCTCTGTCTCGCCAGAAGAAAAACCTGTGTTGATACAACAAGGGAAAGAGCTGAATCAGTACATTTCTGCCAATGAACCGAAACTCAGAGAACTTGATGAGGCTTTTCAGCAAGCTTGGTATACTATTCCTAACTTGCTTTCTGAGGATACTCCAAATGGCGCTTCCGATGCCGACAATGTCGCATTCCGTTACGTGGGAACCCCAAAATCCCATGATTTTAATACACGTGACCATTTAGAGCTTGCCGAATTACACGATTGGATAGACTTTGATAGCGGCGCTAAAGTCACAGGCTCCAAATTCTACTTTTTAAAAAATGATGCCGTCCTTTTAGAATCGGCACTCACTTTATTTGCCATGAAAGTCGCACGTGAAATGGGCTATACCCCCTTATCCACACCCGATTTAGCCAAACGTTCCGTACTATTGGGTACCGGATTCAATCCGCGCGGTGATGAAGCCAATATCTATAATTTGGAAGACATGGATTTAAGTCTCATTGCCACTGCTGAAATCACCGTCGGTGGCATGCATGCCGATAGTATTCTCGAAGATTGGCAGCTACCTTTAAAATATGTGGCCTATAGTCATTGTTTCCGAAGAGAAGCTGGTGCCGGTGGTCGTGAAAGCAAAGGTCTTTATCGCGTTCATCAGTTCTCCAAAATTGAATTATTTCAAATTTGTACCCCTGAAAAAAGTGCGGATGCATTAGAGGAAATTTTGAAATTAGAAGAGACCCTGTACCAACGTCTTGGCCTTCCCTATCGAGTGGTCAATATTTGTGCTGGAGACATGGGCGCTGCTGCTTATAAAAAATATGATATTGAAGTCTGGATGCCAGGTCGTGATAGTGAGGACAAATATGGTGAAGTGACTTCCTGCTCAAATTGCACAGATTTTCAATCACGTCGCTTAAATATTCGTTATCGCAACGCCCATAATGATAAATTTTTCCCACATACACTTAATGGTACCGCAATTGCAGTCAGTCGAACCTTATTGGCGATCATGGAAAACTATCAAGATCAAGATGGTAATATTCAAGTGCCAGAGGCCTTAATACCTTACATCGGTCAAAATATTTTTCGTGTAAAAAAATGACTCAAAATCAACTAGAGAACATTCAAATCCTCGATGGTTTGGCAGGAAATATTTTTCTTGCCGGACTTATCGTCAGTCGACTGAAAGATATCCCCATGGGGTATTTTTCATTTTATTTGACTGCATTCTCTTTTGTTGCTTATGCCCTAGCCTATAGCATTCAGTTTTACACATCAAATTATTATGACAAAGATCCTGAAAATTTTTTTGATTTTCAGTTCTTATTTCAACTACAAGCGATTATTGGTGCCATTGCATCATGGACATTACTCATGAATCCAGATCTTTGGATGCCTTGTCTAATCTTGTTTTTAGCCAGTAACATCTTATGGTACCTCTCTGAGTGTCAGCGATATGAACATCCAACGCAATATCCAATGATGCCCGATAATCCAAAAAATTATCTTATCTTTTGTACTTATATGACCTTGGGTACCGCTTCATTTGTAGCGGCCGGGTTAATGGTTTCTTTGGGAATGGCGAACCTTCAATGGCTAATGCTAGCAAAATTTTTAAATTATCTGGCGATTTTCATGGCATTTTACCATTTTAAACAACCAGATCCCATTACCCAACTTGTTTTAAATAATCATTTTTAGGAATAGTTATGACGATTCACCCTCAACAAATTGCACAATGGATATTACAACAATATCCTGAACCTTTTCACCCCAAAGTTGGCATTGTGCTCGGCTCAGGTCTTGGTCCTTTTGCTGACTCTTTAGAAAAAGCCATCACCATCCCTTATAGTGATATCGAAGGATTCCCAAAAACCTCGGTAAAAGGCCATGCCGGAGAATTAATTCTCGGTTATGCTCACGGTGTAGCCGTAGTCTGTTTAAAAGGCCGAGCGCATCTTTATGAAGGCACCAATGTAAGTTATATTAAAAATTATGTACGCACCCTAAAATGTATGGGCTGTGAATACTTTATTGCGACCAATGCTTCAGGTTCTTTGAATCCAGATATGCCACCCGGCTCGATTATGCTTATCAATGATCACATCAATTTCATGCCCACCAACCCATTGGTTGGTCCTAATGACGATGAATTTGGACCACGCTTTTTACCCGTAGATGAAGCATACCATCCTAAGGTACAAAAAGCCTTCCAGCAAGCAGCGCAAGAAACGGGTACCCAACTCCATCAAGGGGTTTATCTTGCCGTTCAAGGTCCTCAATATGAGACTGCTGCTGAAATTCGCGCATTTCAAATCTTAGGGGCCAATGCCGTCGGCATGTCAACCGTACCGGAAATTCTGGTTGCGCATCACTGTGGCTTAAAATCAGGAGCTCTGGCCACTATCACCAATTTTGCTACCGGTTTAAGTAAAACTGCCCATGATCACAATGAAGTAGTGGCTGTTGCTCAAAAAGCAAGTAGTCAACTGATTGATCTCATTCATCACTTTCTAAAACAGATAGCATGAATCAAACACTCAATATTTATCACTTGCTCGACTTGACTTGTTTAAAAGAACAAGTCAATACAAAAGACATTGAAAAACTTGCTGAACAAGGTCATGCCTGGCAAGTAGCAGCCCTTTGTGTCTGGCCAAAGCATCTCAAAGATATTTCTCAAAATTGTCATTTACAAAAAGCAACTGTGGTAAATTTTCCAAATGGAAATGATACCTCAACCGAGGTTATACCCGAGATCCAGGCAATATTAAAAGACTTTCCCGGCACGGAAATCGATTATGTTTTTAACTATAAGACTTATCTTCAGGGGGAAAGTCAAAAAGCAATTGAGGATTGTGCTGCTGTCATTGAATACTGTCATCAACACCAAGCCATTTGTAAGGTGATTGTTGAAACAGGAGCATTTCCAGATAGTCAAAGCATTGAAGAAGCCGCACGAGGCATTATTCGAAGTGGTGCTGATATGCTCAAAACCTCCACTGGAAAAATAGAGGTAGGGGCGACACATGAGGCAGTGAAGGCTTTTTGTCAGGCCATTCAAAAAGAACAACACCCCTGTGGAATCAAGGTATCAGGCGGAATTCGAACGCTTTCTCAAGCAAGAGAATATCTAACACTCATTCATCAATATCTTCCTGAGTTAGAAAATATTCGTTTTGGATGCAGTCAATTGGTTGATGACACATGCTAAATAATGCTATAAAACTCATGCGCCTTGATAAACCGATTGGCATTTACTTGCTGTGGTTTCCCACTGCATGGGCCCTCCATCTGGCTTATGGCAATCAAATTCCAAAGGATGTTTTATGCTATTTTTTACTAGGCACGATTTTCATGCGTTCAGCCGGTTGTATCATCAATGATATGGCGGATAAAGACTTTGATGCGCATGTATGGCGAACCAAAGACAGGCCCTTGGCTCAAGGCCAAGTCGGTATGCGATTTGCCTGGATACTCTTAAGTATATTACTATTGGCGTCATTCATCATTTTATTACAATTACCCAACAATTGTTTTTGGGTGGCAATTTTTGCTCTTGGAATTGTTGGGCTATATCCTTTTTGCAAACGCTTTCTCCCCACTCCGCAATTGGTCTTGAGTCTTGCCTTTAGCATGAGCATCCCCATGGTGAATGTGGCAAGCCATCATACTTGGACTTCTTCATGGTCTTTATTGATGCTCATCAACATGCTTTGGATTTTAGCCTACGATACAGAATATGCCTTGGCTGATCTAGAAGATGATAAAAAAATTGGAATTTTTTCTACAGCGCGTTTTTTTGGAAAATACGTTCGAACCATCATCGCATTGCTTCAAATCTCATTACATCTGTTATGGTTACCGTTGGCCCAAATATTAAACCTTAACATTGATTTTCAATTCATCTGGCTTTTAACTTGGGGTTTTTGGTTTCATCAATGGTTTCTTTTGACAAAAAATCAAAAAGAACTCGATTTCAAAGCTTTTAAAGTTAACGCTTGGTATGGATTGGTGATGTGGATAGCCATGGTGTTAAGCCTAAATCATTAACGTACTACCTTCCAACGTCATGTGACTAACAGCTCAGCAATTTCAGAAGTTGTAGTCTCAAAACCAAAATCCCTCTTTGTCTAACAAATATTGATAAATCGTCAAGAAAGATAAATAATAGCATGCCATGCTAAACGCTATATTCCCGCGAAATTTTGTAGCACCCAATAAATTAGGAAGAGTTGAACTCTATTGGCTCATATAATTTACAGGCAGTTTCTCTAACGAATTAATTAATGATGGCAATCTCTTCCATACATTTGAAAATCCATTTTTACCATTGGATTTTTAATGGGTTTTCCAAATTGATTTTGTGGGACGTCATAGCATCCTGAACGACAAACAAGGTTAATTGAATGAATTAGAGGCAAGAATGTCAAATATTGCCCTAATGAATCAGATGTCTAAATCTCGACTTTAGCCATTTTTGAATAAATTGAAGTGGGATTTAAGATTAGAAAG
>CAZNFJ010000045.1:0-13593 GCA_964572685.1 uncultured Legionellaceae bacterium | reverse complement strand
ACGTACGGTTCTAAGAGGGGTCCACTGGGGTAACCTGGTGGGTCTACTCACATGAATATTAGCTAGTGTTTAAATAAGTTGACGGTGCCTCCTCAAATTCGAGATGTTCAATATTATCCATTATTATCATTTGAAAATATGCTTTAACGCTTTATCAATTTGAGGATGCTGAAATACAAAACCTGCGTCATTAAGACGCTTCGGTATTACATATTGCCCAGAAAGCAAGAGTTCCTCTCCCATCTGGCCAAAAATAATTTTAATTAGTTTTCCAGGTAGTTTAAGAAACAAGGGTTTTTTAAGAGCTTGTGCCAATGTTTTTGAGAAAATCATTTGACTGACAGGACTCGGTGAAACCAAATTGATAGGCCCCAAAATTCCTTTATGTTGAATTATAAAGTCAATCGCTTGTACCAAGTCCTCTAAGGTTATCCAGGAAATATATTGTTGCCCACTACCGAGAATAGCACCTAGTCCATATTTAAAAGAAAAGCTTAATTGTTTCAACATCCCATAATTTTTATCTAAAATGACGCCAAATCGCATGAAAGTGACAGATATATTTTCAGGACAATCATGCCATCCATTTTGCCATTGAAATGCAGTTTTTTGTAAAAATGATTGCGGATTGCCTTCATCTTGGTAAGATTCTTCACTAAAAATAGGACTATGATGATCGATATAACAACCATAATAACCAACTGCATTAGCGGCTAAAATACGAGGATTGAAATGATTGTTTTTAATCCAGTCGATGAGGTTTTGAGCGGTATTGACTCTTGAGGATATGATTTTTTGTTTAAATTTTTCTGTCCAATAATGCGTGCCGATGTTTTCACCACAAAGATGAATGATCAAATCAACCGGCTCTTTAAAGTTTTCAAGTGACGACCAAGTCAGTGCGCGAAGTCTTGGAAAAAGTTTTTGTAATTTTTTTTCAGATCGGCCCACGGTGATGATATCATGATGGTGTAAATGTTTAATCAATGCTTGACCAACCATTCCTGAAGCACCAGCAATTAAGATTTTCACTATCCATCCTTTGGCATGATTTTTTAAAATTATAACTGAATCAAGTGTTGAATGCCATGCTATGGATTTTGGCAGAAGTTATATCTTAAATCCTAAAAACGTGGTATTATTATTTATTTTTGGACAATGCGATGAATTTTAGATCTCTATTTTTGTTGTTTGGATTACTTTGTTCCTGGGGAAGTTTTTCTTCTATTGAGGCTAAACCACATTTAACGACGCTCGAAGGCCAATATTTGTATGGAAAAGATTTAAAGGGCCGCTGGTTAATTCTTCACTACTGGGCGAGTTGGTGTGATGTTTGTATGAGTGAAATGCCTGAATTGCAAAGATTCTCTCACATGCTGTCTTCTAAAAAGGCACAAATGTTTTTGGTCAATTATGATCATTTAAGCTCTGTTCAACAAAAACAACTTTTGGGTAAAATGGGGGTGGATATTCCAGGACTTAAAGGCCATCCAGCTCGACTATTCGGTATCAATGATGTGCCTGCTTTACCACTCACTATTATGGTGAATCCAAATGGCCAAGTCAAACAGGTCTTGGAAGGACCTCAAAGTATCAAAAAACTATTGCAATTGATGAAATAGAAAAAGCGCTTTATGCGCTTTTTCTATTCGTGCTTTCCAGTAGGTTTTAAATGCGTGGCTGGAACCACAGTGGAAATGGCGTGTTTGTAAACCATTTGGGTAATGGCATTTTTGAGGAAAAGTACTTGACCGTCAAATTTTTCAATGATGCCATGCAATTTAATACCATTAATTAAAAAAACAGCAACTTGCTCACCTGATTTGGTTAAATCATTGAGAAACTGTTCTTGCATATCTGCCATAATGAACTCTCTTTATTATTGTTATTATTTTTTTGTCTAACTTAATATATTTACACGAGATAATTATCTTTTGTAAAGACTTATTGAGTGGAATTCAAAAAATATAATGACATATTTAAATACAATGCAAAGCCTGTCCATAATGTATAGGGAATAAAAAGCCAGAGCCTCATTGATTGATGGCGATGGATGATAAGCCAAGTTATTAAACAGCCAAATAAAATAAAGAGATCAATCAATGCTAAATTGATTCGATTGGCATAGAAAAATAAAGGAGACCAAATGATATTGCATAGGAGCTGTAAGCTAAAAAGACACCAAATAATAGGTGAAGTTGGATATAAATAAAGATGACCTAAAACAACGCCCATCAAAATATAAAGTAGGGTCCAAATTGGAGCAAAAATCCATTCAGGTGGTTGAAGTGCCGGTTGTGTGAGTTGATGATACCATTCAAACGAATGTTGTGAAACAAGACCTGAGCCAATGCCAAGCCCCAAACAAATCAATACACCTACTAAATAAGTCATGATGTTTTTCAATTTTAAAGCCCTTTTTGATATTCCCAACATTGATTATCAGAAAACATCTGAACGCTGTCAAATGTGTAAAAATTGTAAATGATACTTGTGAGTTATTTCAGAAACTGTCAAAATAAGGGCAAATTAATAACGATATCTTATGACAAAGACGGATGTTTTATGACAGCTTTAACAGATATTGATAACACCTATGATAAAAGTAGTGTATCACGCTATCAACAAAAAAAAGCATTAGAAGACTTTACTGGAGCCATACAAAAATCGCCTATATGGTTTATGATGGCATGGCAAGATATTCAATTGCGTTATCGTCGCTCAGTGATAGGTCCTTTTTGGATCACCTTGAGTATGGCCATTATGGTTTACACCATGGGTTTTTTGTATGCACATTTGTGGAAAGTGCCTTTGCAAGGATATTTTCCATATTTAGCAGCGGGATTATTGGCTTGGGGATTGATTTCGAGTCTTTTGGTGGAATCAACTGACACTTATTTGGTTTCCGTAGGGCTCATCAAGCAAATTAAAATGCCCTATTTTTTACATATTCATCGAATGTGTACGCGAAATTTCATTATTTTTGCGCATAATTTGCTAATCATGTTGCCCATTTATTTGTTTTTTCCACAACAATTTAGCATGAGTTTCGCTTATTTGATGTTTTTTGTGAATGTTATGCTTTTATATGTGCTTGCTGTGTTATATACGAATGTGATTTCAATGGTATGTGCTCGCTATCGAGATTTAGGACAAATTATTAAAAGCCTTATACAAGTTTTGTTTTTCCTTACACCCGTGATGTGGAAAATAGAGACGTTGCCGGCACATATTCAAAAATGGATGATGCTCAATCCTTTTTATCATTTAATTGAAATGATTCGACAACCTTTGATGGGCTGCTATCCGAGTACTCAAAATCTATGGGGCATAACATGTTTGTTATGTTTGGGTATAGTATTTAATCGATTGTTATTTGTGCCTTATCGCGCAAGAATTGTATATTGGATTTAAAGATATGGCCTTTATTCATTTAAAAAATGTCAGTGTAGAGTTTCCGCTTTTTAATACCAGCAGTTTATCTTTTAAGAAAAATTTTATAAGAGTGGCAACGGGTGGACGAGTTTTACAAGATGCTAATCATAAAGTGGTGGTTCGGTCTTTAAGTGATGTGTCTCTTAATATTGAACATGGGGATCGCGTGGGTTTAATTGGTCACAATGGGGCTGGTAAAAGTACTTTTTTAAGAACTTTAGCCGGTATCTATGAACCAAATCAGGGCGTTATTGAGACTGAAGGTAAAATATCCTCTATGTTGGATTTAATGTATGGTATTGAAGCTGAAAGTACTGGTTATGAAAATATTTTTATGCGTGGTTTGATGCTTGGTTTAACTCGTCAGGAAATTCAGCAAAAAACACAAGAAATCGCTGATTTTTCATGCCTGGGTGATTATCTTTCTATGCCGGTTCGTACCTATTCCTCAGGAATGATGGTGCGACTGGCTTTTTCGATTAGCGCATGTGTTCAACCCGATATTTTACTCATCGATGAAATTTTTGGTGCAGGTGATGCGGATTTTTTAGATAAGGCCCGACAGCGTATGATTTCTTTGATGAATCATTCTCGAATAGTAGTTTTTGCTAGCCACTCGGCAGAATTGATTGAGGAATTTTGTAATAAAGTATTGGTTTTAAATGCTGGTTCGGTTGAATACTTTGGTGCTATTGATCATGTGCCTTCGCAATATACCCACCTTTGTAAAACAAAAACCAAGATGAACGCAAATGAGGATTGTACCAGCGGTCATTGATAAAAATGTTGATGTGATTTCAAAAGCATGGGACTATGAAATATAGTCCTTTTTTTTAAAGAAAAATATGCCCCAAATGCTAGGTAACCAAAAAATTAAAATAGCGGTCTTGGGTTTAGGTCGCATTTCTCAATTTCATTTTGATGCGATTCAAAAAAATCAGACGCATTTGGAATTGGTAGCGGTCTGTGACATGTTGCCTCAGATGGTTGATCAAGTCTCTCAGTCATATCAAGTGCAAGGTTTTACTGATTTAGAAACCATGTTAAAAACGGTTTCTATTGATTTGTTGGCGATTTGCACACCCAGTGGGCTTCACCCATCCCAAACCATTGTGGCGGCTAAATATCATTGTCATGTGATTACTGAAAAACCGATGGCGACGATCTGGCAAGATGGTTTAGAGATGGTGAAAGCTTGTCAAGATGCTGATGTGTATTTATTTGTAGTGAAGCAAAATCGTTGGAATAAAACCATGCAGTACTTGAAATCAGCGGTTGATCAGGGGCGATTTGGCAAAATATATCTCGCTTGTGCGAATGTATTTTGGTCACGTCAACAATCTTATTATAACCAAGGTGACTGGCGAGGCACATGGGCCATGGATGGCGGGGCCTTTATGAATCAAGCCAGTCATTATGTGGATTTATTACATTGGTTATTAGGCCCTGTTCAGTCCGTTGGGGCGATGATGGGCACGTTAGCGCGACAAATTGAAGCGGAGGATACTGGAGTCATGAATTTGCGCTGGCGCCATGGTGCAATAGGGTCTGTCAATGTTACAACGCTAACCTATCCCGAAGATAAGGAGGGATCGTTGACGATTTTAGGCGAGAAAGGCTCTGTGAGATTTGCAGGGAAGGCCTTGAATCGTTTAGAATGGTGGGAATTTCATGAGCCTCATGAAATGGATATTAATATCAAGGAACTGAGTTATGAAACAGACTCGGTTTATGGTTTTGGACATCCCTATTTTTATGAAAATGTGATTGAGACTTTGCAGGGGAAATCCAAGCCTTTAGTAGATGGGCACGAAGGACTTGCTTCTTTAGAAATACTCATCGCCGGTTATCGAGCAGCAAGAGATAACATTGTTGTTAATTTACCTTTAGAGTTATAAAAATGCCTGATTTTTTAGACCAGTGTGTGATTCAATTTGATAGCGTGTTAAGAACGTTTTGGCCCGCATGGCCCAAAACAAGTAATCATCGCCCAATGGTTGAGCAAAATCAAACGGAGCAACTGAGTGAATTAGACAAACATCAAGTGATATCCATGATGCGTGTCAACTTGGCCGGTGAGGTGGCAGCACAAGGTTTATATCGCGGACAGATGCTATTGGCTCGGGATAATATTTTGCGTCAGCATCTTCATCAAGCAGCAGTAGAGGAGTTGGAGCATTACGCTTGGTGTTATCAAAGACTAATGGAGTTGGATGCAAGACCCAGCTTTTTTAATCCCGTTTGGTACGCGGGTGCTTTTATGATAGGTCTTTTTGCTTCTGTGCTCGGTGATGCTAAAAGTTTAGGCTTTGTTATTGCCACAGAAGAGCAGGTCGGCCAACATTTGGCAGATCACTTACAACGGCTGCCCAAAGAAGATTTGCAATCACGTGCAATTGTTGCAAAAATGTATGAAGATGAACTTTTACATGCCCAAGAAGCAGCTGATCGAGGCGGAGATCGTCTTCCTCTTTATGTTCAGCAAATCATGCACTGGGCTGCGCAAGTGATGATTCAAACCAGCAGTTTATTATAACCATATCCAGTGAATTCAGGGACTGAATGCATATGAGAGACATTGTCTTTTTGATAATTTTATTATTGGGTTGGTTTTCGCCATCTCTGAATGCCTGTGCCCAAGACTCTGTCTCTTTTCATCCCAGTTTCTGGGAACAAGCTAAAAATCGTTTGTCAAAAATTTGGTATCATGGTCGAGGTGATTTATATATTCCCAATTATGCCTGGCATAATCGTTGGACCTATACGCCAGATAAATTACCGAATTACAATGAATTGCCATGGGGCGCTGGCATGGGGAAAGGTATTTGGGATGAACATGGCAATTGGCACGGCTTGTATGGCATGGTTTTTCTGGATTCGCATAAGAATGTCCAACCGATGGGAGGATATGGGTATTTGTTCACGCTTCACCCTACTGAAAATACTGGAATTGGTTTGGGTTTTACGTTAATGGTGACGGCACGTCCTGATATTTTTAATAATGCCCCTTTTCCTGGGGCATTACCTTTAATATCTTTTAATTACAAAGATATTATGATTTTGGGGGCTTATGTTCCCGGCAGTCAAAACATTGGAAATGTCTTGTTCATCATGACCAAATTAACCCTCGGTTCATCATAAATGTTCGATGATAAAACATTGATGAATTTTAGGATCACGTTTAAAATCCACATCTAAAGTTTTTTTATTAATGTTTTGGACTTTCGCAAAAGATTGAATACTTTCATCCAATTTAAAAGTACGCAAATGGGTTGAAAAATACAATTGTCCTTCAGGGTGTAATCTTTTTAATGCTGCTCGAATTAGAAACACATGATCTCTTTGGATATCTAAAGTCCCTTTCATACGTTTGGAGTTTGAAAAACTGGGCGTATCCATATAGATGACATCAAAAGTCTCTAAGGCATGTTTTAACCAGTCGGTCACATCAGCTTGAATGAATTGATGTTTGGCAGGCGTTAATTCATTGAGTTGAAAATTCTTTGTCGCCCAATTTAAATACGTATTCGACATATCCACGTTGGTCGTTCTAGCACCAGCTATCGCGGCGTGAACGCTCGCTGTAGCTGTGTAACAAAATAAATTTAGAAATCGAGTCATAGGAGGGAGTTTGGCAAATTCTAGTCTTAAGGGGCGATGATCGAGAAATAAGCCGGTATCAAGGTAATCATATAAATTCACATAAAATTTAGCCATACCCTCATGAACGAGCGTTAAGTCTTTTTTGTCATTATTTTTTTGATATTGTTGGTCTTTCTGGGTATGACGTTGTTTGATGATCAAATGCTTTGCCCCAATCTTAAATACAGGGGGAATCACGGTCATCATATCCAATCGACGATTGGCAGCAACATGTTCCGGGATACTTTTAGGTGGCATATATTCTTGTAAAACCAAATAATCACCATATTTATCAATGGCGAATGCATATTCGGGTAAGTCTGCATCGTAAATACGATAGCATTCAATGTTTTCTCGTTCGGCCCATTTTTTTAAGTGTTGTAGATTCTTCTGGAGGCGATTAGCAAGCATTTGTGCGTGGTGACTGAGTGCTTGCGATGAACCTTGTTTGAGTTGATTGGTCTCATCAAGTTGAATGCAGTATAATTGACAAGCGAGAGCGCCATTGAAAAAAGCATAACTCTTGTGTGAGCGTAAACCAATGGCTTTGGCCAACATCGGGTCACTGGTTAATATGCCTGCTTTCCATCTTGAGAATTGATGAAATAAGGTTGCTCCCAATTCATGATAGGTGGGAATTAAATCCAATTGTTGACCTAAACGTTCTCCATAGGGGGGATTAATCACCAAAAGTCCTGGTTTTAGTTGCTCAAGACCATGATGAGCATCAACGGATTTTTGATTCCACTGAATTAAATGCGAAACTCCTGCTCTTTTGGCATTCTCTTGAGCTTGGTGAATCGCTTTAGCAGAAATATCACTACCATAAAAATGACTGGTAGTCTGAATTTTCTGGTCACGTGCTTCTTTTTTTAGTTTTTCCCAAAGACTGGGTTGATGTTGCACCCAAAAAGGAAATGCTTGTTCTTCTCGCATTAATCCCGGTGCCATCCGACAGGCCATGAGCGCGGCTTCAATAACAATTGTACCACTGCCACACATGATATCTGCAAAAGAATCACCATTTTTAGCCATTTCTGGCCAATTCATGCGCCATAGCAAGGCCGCAGCAACATTTTCTTTCAGTGGTGCTTGTCCTTTTTCAAGACGATAACCACGTTGGTGTAAACTATAACCGACTAAGTCTAGGCTGACGGTGACTTGATCATGTTTCAAATAGGCATGAATATGAATATTGGCATCATGTTTGTCAATTGACGGACGCACTCCTGAGAGTTTTCTAAAATGATCAGCAATTGCATCTTTGACCACCTGCGCTGAATACATCTCATTACGAAGTTGAGGGGATGTCCCATGAAATTCAACTTTAAATGAATGCTGTCCTAAAAATACTGTTTGCCAGGCAAATGGTTCGCAAGTTTGATAAAGCATCTGAGAATTAAAAGCTTGTCCAGAAAATAAAATCAAATGAATACGATTCGCTAAACGTGACCACAATGCGATTTGATAAATGACGGCGATAGTGGCATCACCATAAACACCTTGAGGAGAGTTTTTGGCATTCTGCAAACCCAGGGCTTGTAATTCTATCATGAGTAGATTTTCAAGCCCCTTGGGGCAGCTGACAAAAAGAGGGAATAACATAACTTGCGACCTATTGAAATTTTTGTTCATTATACCGCATTGTTTGTGCAAAAAGGAACTTGAATATTGTGTCTAATTTGGAGAAAATAGCACAACTCTTTAGCATCCAGGACAAATATGGTATTTGCTCGTAAGCGCTTCGGTCAGAACTTTTTACAAGATGATCGCATCATTGAACAGATTGTTGGTTTTCTGCAGACTCGCCCTCAGGATACCGTGATTGAAATTGGTCCCGGACGTGGCGCATTAACCAAGCTATTGTTGGCGCGTTTGGATATACTTCATGTGATTGAAATCGATAATGATTTATTTGCTCAATTGAAGCATTTACCATTTTCTCATAAATTAAACGCAGTGAATGCTGATGTTTTAAAGGTCGATTTCAATCAATTTGGTGAAAAACTCAAAATCATTGGAAATTTGCCTTATAATATTTCAACGCCTCTGATGTTTCATTTATTGAAGTATCGTCAACGTATTGATGATATGGTATTTATGTTACAAAGTGAGGTCGTTGATAAATTAACGGCACCAGTATCAAGCGCTGATTATGGACGCTTGAGCGTCATGTTTCAATATTATTGTCATGTCGAACGATTATTGGATGTGCCCCCTTATTGTTTTAATCCCCAACCCAAAGTGATGTCATCGGTTGTGGCGTTGCATCCCAAGCAACAACTTGAAACCGTCAGTTTTGAGGTTTTAGAGCAAGTGGTTGCCAAGGCTTTTGCGATGCGTCGCAAAACATTGGCTAATAATTTTAAAGGGTTATTGACTCAAGATGACTGGCAACAATTGGGTTTGTCGAGTCAAATGCGAGCACAAGATCTCAGGGTAGATGATTTTGTAAGCTTGGCAGCTTATTGCTCAAAAATAAGCTAAAATTAAATTAAAGCGCTGAAAGGAGGCATGCTTTGTTTTATTCTTCTTTGCGATCGGGCAAGAAAGTGATTGCTCGTTCCAAACTTTTAACGGTGTTGACGCCCTCGGTGTTATTATCGGACTTAAAGCGTCATGAACTGTTGCAGTTAATGAAAAACCACTTCGGTTTTAAGGACATGCGTTTTGAGCATTTGGTGCAACCGGTTGTCGATGAATTGGCTATTGCCTGTCAGCTTTTGCCTTCTACTTTACATCGTTTTTATGCGCTTCCTGGAGGCTTATTAGATTTTGCCCTATACCGCGCCCAAGCGGCCATGGAAATATTTCGTCAATCCATATTGCCGCCCGATACCTCAGAACTATCAGAGGAGCAAGCACTATGGGCTTATATTTTAATTACCGCAGGTCTTTTACGAGGCATGGGAGTGATTGGTACGGATTACTTGGTCGAATGCTATAGTGAACAGGCTTTTTCCACTGGATTATGGCAGCCTTTGTGGGAGCGATTGATCGAACGAACTCCCAACTACACCATTGATTTCAATGAACAGACAGTCGATGGCTTAAGCGCTCATTTAACTCCGTTGTTGGCAAAAATGTGGTTGCCGTACGCAGGGTTTTCCTGGATTGCAAGAGATCCACAGCTTTTCTTAATTTGGTTGCAACTTTTACAGGAAGAATCGGAAGGCATGCATGTTTTGGAGGCTATTCTAGAACGTGCTGAGGCGATGGCTTGGCAGCGCATGGCTAAAGATGCTTTGGCGCATAGCGCCATGGATGTCCCTTTGGAATACGCACGAATTTCAGCATTTAATCAACCTCAATCTTATCAAATACCTAGTGAACTCATTGGCATTCAATTTTTATTATGGTTAAAGGAAAATCTTGCTCGAGGACAAGTTGTTCTAAATCAAAATCATTTAAAAGTCACAGAACAAGGTCTAATCATCGAAAAGGAAATGTTTAAATGGTTTTTGCAACAAAACAACCAATATAAAAATTGGCGTTTGATTCAACAAGGTGTCATGAGTTTAAACTTACATGATAAAGATTTTCATGGTAAAGAGGGTATGCTTCTCATTGAATCTCGTTTGTTTTTACCCAAAGAAGTGATCATTCGACACGGTCAAACTTTGCAACATCAAAAAATACAATCCATGTTATTAAATACGGCTAATAATTGGCAATTACTGGCACAAGGCAAAGGATTGAATCTGGATTTAGCTAATTTGCGGTTGAATGCCAAAGGACAACTAGAAACTCTGCAAGCTGACATGAATAAGGGATATAAGCATGTCTAGATATGCCATCGGTGATCTACAAGGTCATGTGGATGGATTAAAATGTCTACTGGATAGTCTAGGCCGCATTGATGAGTTATGGTTTGTGGGTGACTTGGTGAATCGCGGCCCCAATTCACTTGAAATATTACGTTTTTTAAAAAATATGCAGCCTACTCCTAAAATTGTTTTGGGTAATCATGACTTGTATTTACTTTATTTGGTGTATGCTAAAAATCCCAACAGAGGAAAAGATGATTTAGAACCCTTATTGCAGGCGCCAGATCGTGATGAACTTTGTGTTTGGCTTAAAGCACAAGATTGGTTAATCGAAGATAAAGATAAAAAACTTATTATGACTCATGCGGGGATTGCGCCGATGTGGTCGATTGAAGAAGCTAAAAAAAACTCGGTAGAACTTAAAACTTATCTTCAAGATGAAGTGCGATGCCGTGATTTTTTTACCCAATATTTTTCCACAAGACCCTCTCGATGGGATGATCATTTGCAAGGAATGGAACGCTTATTGGTTGCAGCAGATTATTTTACCCGTATGCGGTTGACTTTATATGATGGGCGTCTTGATTGGCGTTTTAATGGTGAATTAAAAGATATGCCTTCAGGAAGTTTTCCTTGGTTTGCTTGTCCAATAAGAAAGTTGTGGGATGAAACCATTATCTTTGGTCATTGGGCGGCTTTGGGTGGTAAAACAGGTTTTAAAAAATTTCAGGCTATTGATACTGGCTTTTGTTGGGGCGGTCGGCTGACCGCCTTAAATCTGGATACTTTTGAACGTATTTCGATATAATTTTGTGTCTTGCCGTGCAATTTGATAAAATAGACTTTTAAAGTTGCTATCAAAGGTTTTGTCGTGATATATCCCAAGTCGTCTGAACAAATTGAAAAAATGCGTATGGCTGGTCAATTGACTGCTAAAGTGTTAGAGGCGCTGACCCCAATGGTCAAGCCTGGCATCACAACCATGGACATTGATCGTTTTTGTGAAGATTATATTGTGAATGCCTTGGGCGCGAAACCTGGCAGTAAAGGTCAATATGGCTATCCTTATTGCGTCAATACTTCTATTAATCATGTTATTTGTCATGGTATGCCTGCTGAAAAACAAATTCTTGCTTCTCAAGATATCGTTAATGTTGACATCACTGTGATTTATGAAGGTTATTATGGTGATAGTAGTAAGATGTTTTGTATCGGTGATGTGAAACCTTTTGCTAAACGATTGGTGGATACTACTCAATTGGCTTTATATGCCGGTATTCAACAAGTACGACCTGGTGCCACCTTGGGTGATATTGGGCATGCCATTCAACAAGTGGCGGAGGGTCAAGGTTATTCAGTGGTACGAGAATATTGTGGGCATGGTATTGGGCAAAAAATGCATGAAGAGCCCCAAGTGCTTCATTATGGTCAGGCAGGACAAGGGCCAAAACTGATTCCTGGCATGACATTCACCATTGAGCCGATGATCAACCAAGGTAAAGCCGATGTCAAACATTTACAAAAAGCTGGTTGGATGATAGCCGTCACCAAAGACCGCAAGTTATCAGCCCAATGGGAACATACTATCCTTGTAACTGAAACCGGCTATGAAGTTCTCACCTACCGTCAAGAGGAAGAGGGGCTTTTGGAAAGACTTGGTTAGCCAGATGTACCTTTTTCACAACTACAACACTCCTGGTTTGACTTGCAGTTCACACAAAATTTAACGTTTGTTGATGAGCAATTTTTGTGATTAGTACAGTTGCTTGAACATAAATAGGTTGGTGATGTCTCTCCTGCTAGGCCATTCTTTACAAAGATTAAGAACATACAAGGAATAATTATGAATACTTTCATTATTTTCTCTTAATTTGATGATTTATACTTATTATAGTATATAAAATTGTTTATGTTCCCTAAGGTTTGATTTTTACTGATTTTGAACAATACTTAAATCAAACGGAGGGAAAAATGAAGAACTCTCGATTTAACATTGGCCAAGTAGTCAAACATAAAATACATGGTTATGCTGCGGTGATTATTGATATCGATAGTTTATTCCAGCCTTCAGGCTTGATGAACCCGCATACCACTCAAAAAGAATTTAGTAAGCCAGGTCCTTGGTATCGTTTGCTGGTCAATGATACCGAATTGGTGACGTATGCAGATGAGTCGGATTTGGAGTTAAGTGAATCTGAAGCAATGATTTCACATCCTAAATTACAAGAATATCTTGAATTAGATTCAGGTGAATATCATCGAAAAGGTGGTTGTCACTAGCTCTTTAGCATCATCACCAAAAAGGCTACCAGGGCAATCAGAAATAAAGCTAAAAAACCCATAGTTGATGCTGTTTTACTAAAATTTTCTTTGGTAAACCATTGGGGTTGATTTTTAACCGTTCGATAGAGTAGAAAAAGGGCTAGTCCAGCTAAAATTAGTCCTAAAATTTGATAACCTACACCCATGATGCCTCCATTCAAAAACGTTTTATTTATTCATCATACAAATACTTTTTATAATTCACAAGAGCGGAATCGTTTGCTGGGTGAGCTGAGTCATGATGGGTTTATAACCTATATGCTTAAATGAGGCTTTGTCGGTAAAATGCGGTCAATGCCGTTGATACAACACATAGTAGTCGAGTTAAAGTAGATTTTTTATATTGGTTGAAAATTGCCATGTCTAGTATTGCTCGACTTTAGCCATTTAAGCCGCTATTGATAGCAGGTATATCAAGCTTTCAATA
>CAZNFJ010000044.1:0-14587 GCA_964572685.1 uncultured Legionellaceae bacterium | reverse complement strand
ATTTGAACGGCCTTATCTAAGCCACTCAATCCTTCTTCACAAATAATTTCCGCAATCTCTAAAAATTTGTTATCATTAGTATTCAAAGCCATTTGTTTTTCCTTCTTGTCTATCGTCAGAAAATATACATGAAGTTTAACGGATGGCTTTCTTCTTTTCTAGGCCTTCCTGAATTTACAGAAACTTTGAGACACTAACCTGCAGATGATATTTGAGTGCGTGACGATGACGTAAAAATCGGCTTTTGGCATAATCATGATTAAGAATGACTTCAAGCAAGCAAATTTTATTTTGAAAAGTGGTAAAAAGAATTCTTGTATCATGTGAGTGACGAATACTATAAATGGGGCTGATGGATTGGATGTGAAGCTTCTCTAATTGTAAATTGGCATACTCACCTAGTAAGAGTGCATCAATAGTTGTCCGATATTCTTCGGAATCATTGAGGTCATTGATACATTCTTTCCAATATAAGACATTTCTCATCTTAGGCTTTTTCCATCATGAGTATTTAAGAGTGAGGATTGTATCATAAATTTAAACCAGGAATGTGGTTTTTGTGATCATTATGGTTTTTATTTGTCGATTAAGTTGTTTCATCATGGGTATCAATGCGAACATATCAACCGACAATTATTTTTTTCGGTTGACGTTTGATAAAGAAGAACGCACTTCTTGATATCAATAAATTTTAAATTTTCTAGTAACGACGTCTTCTGGTGCAATCAGCACATGAATTTAAATATTGATGATAAAGTAGCATAATATTCATTACGCAATAAAAAATAAGAGTATTGGTAAATAAGAAAGCCCATGTGAGGACTTTCTTATTGTTTGTTATGTTTACGGCTCAGTAAAAAAGGTACCGCAATCAGAATTACTAACAGAGCTATCAGCATTTCAAGCGATAGGTTTTTCGCTGTAGAGGGTATTTGACTAGGTGACACAAAGCCAATTAAAAAACCACAAATAGAGCATATGAATCCTGTGCCGGCGACGAACCACATGCCAAATTTCCCACCAGGTACTTGATAAACACGAGGTCTATCGGCTTGCGTGAAACGTAATTTGACAAAGGCTGCAAACATGATCATGTAGATGATAAGTGCTAATTGTGCTGAAATATCACTTAACCACCAGTAAGCTGCATTCATTGAAGGAAAATAAATAAATGCATAACTGATTCCAGAAAAAATAACCGCTTGAATGATTAGCATGCGATAGGGCGCTTGATAGCGATTGAGCTTGTAAATAGCATGCGGCATATCGGATTGATGAGCAGCAACCATTAAACCTTTAAGAGGACCCAGCATCCAAGTTGAGACAGAGCTTAAACCACCGACGACAATCAGACAAGCCATGACAGAAGTCATCCATTCTAAGTGATAAGCTTGGAAGAATAAATCATAAGCATGCACAAGACCTGTTACTAAATTTAGTTTGGGTAAGGGCACGACCACTAAGATAGCAAGTGCTGAGCAGATGAGTGTGGCTAAAATTAAAAAAGCAGAATATGCAATCGCTTTTGGATAGTCCTTTTGTGGTTTTTCTACATCACCTGCATGTACTGCTGACATTTCAATACCAATTAAGCCAAATAATACCACGACAAACATAGAGAATGAGTGGTAACTGTCAGTATTGGGAATAATCGACTGATGAAAATCATTCACAGGGCTATGGCCTTGAATAAGCCACAGACCTGCTAGGAAGATAATGCCCAGCATGGGTAATAAAGTACCGAAAATAGCCCCCAATGTACTGATGATGCTAGCCACTCGTAAGCCCAGGCAGTTTAGACCGGTAAAAATCCAGAATAAGGAGATAATGGTGCCCGTTAAAAAGGGTTTATTATTGGTGAGTGCTGGATTGATAAAATACGCACAAGTCGAAGCAATGAATAATAATATGGTTGGAAACCAAATCAAATTATAGATACACTGCAACCAAATGCTTGCAAATCCAGTACGTTGACCAAACGCTTCTTTGATCCAGATATAAAGTCCACCATTGCGGGGATAGGCGGTCGCTAATTCTGCAGCTACCAATGCCACTGGAATAAAAAATGCCAAGGCGGCAAAAAGGTAATAACTAATCAAAGGCATACCTAATTTTGCCGTAATGGGAACAGTTCTGAGACTATCAACTGCAATCACGTTGATCATGACCAACGTGAACACGCTTAGTATCTTAGGCTTTTTATTCACTTTTATCCTACATCATTTGTCGAAGGACGAATTGTAAGATGCCGCCATTTTTGTAGTAACTTAGTTCATTCGCGGTATCAATACGGCTTTGTAATTCAACTTGTTCAATACTGCCATCTGGTCGTTGAACTTGACCCATGATCGTATCTCTTGCTTGCATATTTTCAGGAATATGTAAGCTGATAATTTCAGTGCCATTTAATTGCAAACTTTGTCGATTTTGGCCTGACATGAATTGCAAGGGTAAAATACCCATGCCAACTAGATTAGAACGGTGAATACGTTCAAAGCTTTCAGCAATCACAGCCTTAACGCCTAAAAGTTTAGTGCCTTTAGCCGCCCAATCACGAGAAGAGCCAGTGCCATATTCCTTACCAGCAAAAATCACCAATGGACAATGATCTTGTTGATACATCATGGCCGCATCATAAATGGACATGATTTCATGACTTGGTGTGTATTGAGTGTATCCACCTTCAACGCCAGGTACCATTTCATTGCGAATACGAATATTGGCAAAAGTGCCTCGCATCATGACCTCATGATTGCCGCGTCGAGATCCATAAGAGTTGAAATCTTTCTCATCGACTCCTTTGGATTTTAGGTATAAACCAGCGGGTGAATTGGCTTTAATCGATCCTGCAGGGGAAATATGATCAGTTGTGATTGAATCACCAAAAATAGCCAAAATACGTGCGTTTTCAATGGATTCAATTTTCAAAGACTGTTCTTGTAGTTTTTCAAAAAAAGGTGGTTTTTGAATATAGGTCGACTTAGGATTCCATGCATAGCTCAATCCTTGACTAATCGGGAGTGATTGCCAATGCGCATCACCATCAAAAACGCTGGCATAGCGTTTTTTGTACATGTCTGCATTCACAGCATTCATTGCTTCAGCAATTTCTTGTTGGCTGGGCCAAATATCTTTGAGATAGACAGATTTTCCTTGAGCATCTTCACCAATGGCTTGAGTACTTAAGTCGATGTTAGTATTGCCAGCGAGTGCGAAGGCTACAACCAATGGTGGTGAAGCAAGCCAGTTGGCTTTTACCAATGGATGTACACGACCTTCAAAGTTTCGGTTGCCTGATAATACGGCACTAACCGTCAAGTCGTATTGGTTGATACATTCGCTAATATCTTCAGCTAAAGGACCAGAGTTTCCGATACAAGTTGTACAGCCATAGCCAACGAGTTCAAAACCCAACTGGTCTAGATAAGTTTGTAATCCAGCTTTTTCTAAATAATCAGTGACTACTTTTGATCCGGGTGCTAGTGAAGTTTTGACCCAAGGCTTGGTTTTCAAACCTTTTTCGCAGGCTTTTTTTGCTAAAAGACCGGCAGCCATGAGCACGCTAGGATTGGAGGTATTGGTGCAACTGGTAATGGCTGCAATGACCACATCTCCGTGATGTAATTCATATGATTGATGATTGACTTTGTAGCCATCAAGATTTTTATCCGCCAAGACAGTTTGCATGGCTTCGGGCATTTGTTGGAGTTCGACTTTATCTTGAGGACGCTTAGGACCCGCAAGAGAGGGTTTCACACTGGATAAATCGAATTTTAAGATATGCGTATAAACAGGTGTGGGTTGATTTTCATCGTACCACATGCCTTGTGCTTTGGCATAAGCCTCTACATAAGCACAGTTTTCTTCATCGCGTCCTGTTAAACGCATGTATTTGATGGTTTCATCATCAATGGCGAATATACCGCAAGTTGCGCCATATTCTGGAGCCATGTTGGCAATGGTTGCTCGGTCTGCCAAAGGTAAATGTTTCATACCAGGGCCAAAGAATTCAACAAATTTACCAACCACGCCAAATTGACGAAGCATCTGAGTTAATGACAATACTAAATCGGTTGCTGTTGTGCCTTCTGGCATTTTACCGGTGAGTTCAACACCAATAACCTCTGGAATAAGCATAGAAATAGGCTGGCCAAGCATGGCAGCTTCTGCTTCAATACCGCCAACACCCCAACCTAATACACCTAGTCCATTGATCATGGTGGTATGCGAATCAGTACCCACTAAGGTATCGGGAAATAAATAAGTCTTACCATCTATATTTTGTGCCCAAATGGTTTTGGCTAAATGTTCCAAGTTGACCTGATGACAAATACCCGTGCCTGGAGGTACAACTCTAAAGTTTTGGAAAGCGTTTTGTCCCCAACGTAAAAACTCATAGCGCTCCTGGTTTCGTTGATATTCCAAATCAGTGTTAATCGCCATGGCTTTAGCTTGTCCATAGGCGTCAACCATGACTGAATGGTCGATAACCAAATCCACATTATTTAAGGGCGCTATTTTTTTTGCATCGCCATGGTTTTCTTGCATGGCGTCACGCATGGCGGCTAGATCACAGACAGCAGGCACACCGGTAAAATCTTGCATAAGAACGCGTGTTGGGCGATAAGCAATTTCATGATCTGATTTTTGAGTCTTAATCCAGTCATTTAAAGCTTGAATATCATTTTCACTGACGGTTTCACCATCTTCAAAACGCAAAAGGTTTTCCACAAGAATTTTTAAAGAAAAGGGCAGTTGTTGAAGGGCCGGATATTTTTGTTGTGCTTTTTGAAGGCTAAAGAAAAAATATTCTTTGCCGCCCACTTGAATAGAACTTCTGGTATTTAGGCTATCGCGTCCAATTTTCATGGTAAAAACTCGAATTTGAAAAGCAGATATCATACCCTAATTTTTTTTAAAATGCATCAGATGAAAATCTATGAATAAAGTATTCATTATCCCAATATAACTATTGTTAGTATATAAAAGATATTCCATTGCATCTGTCACACGTGCAAGAAGTACCCCAATTATTGGAGACACATATTCTTCTCCTTTAATATAGGGGTTTATCACTCACGAGATGCATAGAGACCTTGGTTTTGGTGCACGTTTCATGACAATGTGCGCCTGGTCCATAGGGGTTGTAACTACACTGTCTTAAACAGACCACATGTTCTTTAGGAATTCGACACCGTGCTTGTACATCAAATATTAAACACATCATGGTAAACAGTATCAATATTCTTTTCATGGTTGTCTCCAAAAGCATCTAAATTGAGTATAGATACTTTTGGAAAATCTGCTGCTGGTGAATATTAAAAAAGACTTTCTTCGCTTTCACTGGGATAAGGATTAGGTGCAATTTGTTCATCTAATTCTTCAGCGGGTTGCTCATCTTCATGACCAGGAGCTTGATTAGTTTTAAAAAATTCTTCAATGCCCGATTCTTCAGGATTGATACGAAGCCCGGTTTCTGGATTGATTTTAAAGGTTTTAATGGTTTCTGGAGGAGTAATGATCTCTTCAGGGAGTTTTTTGAGCGCTACTTTCATGTAATCAATCCAAAGAGGAAGTGCTAATTTTGAACCATACTCATGCAAAGGTTGAGGCGTATCATAGCCAAACCAAGTGACGGTAACCAATTGAGGGTGATAGCCGGCAAACCAGGCATCCACTTGATCATTGGTTGTTCCTGTTTTGCCTGCAAGGTCTTTTCGTCCTAAAGATTTGGCAGAAATCGCTGTTCCGTGATCAATTACACTTTGAAGGGCTGAGTGAACTAAAAAGCTTAAATCTTTAGGGATAATTTCTGGTGCACAGTGAGGAGTAGGCGTTTTATTTTCGTCTTCACATACCTGTGTTGGATTTGCCAAGAGTAATGTATCACCATGGCGGTTGGTGACATGATCGATCAAATAAGGTTCGATGCGGTATCCACCGTTGGCTATCATTGAATAGGCAGTGGTCAGTTCCATCGGCGTTACTGAAAGCGTTCCCAATGCCAAGGACAGTGCATGAGGCATTTGTGTTTTGTTGAAACCAAAACGAGAGACAAATTCAATGGCATAATCAATACCGACATCATCAAGAAGACGAATGGAAACCAGATTCCTAGAATAGGCCAATGCTTCTCGAATACGAGTAGGTCCATTGAAAGTATGGTTGTCATTATGTGGACGCCACAAGGATTTGCCTGTGTCATTGATGACAATCGGTGCGTCGTTAACAATGCTGGCAAGCGTATACCCTTTATTTAGTGCTGCTGCATAGATGAATGGTTTAAAACTTGAGCCAGGTTGGCGGATGGATTGGGTGACATGATTGAATTTACTGGTGTAGAAATTAAAACCACCAACCAATGCTTTAATTGCACCATCTTGAGGATGCATGGAAACCAATGCTGATTCGAGTTTAGGAATTTGAGTTAGGGACCAATGCTGATTTTCTTTTTTTACATAAATCAAATCGCCGCGCTTTGCAATTTCACCTGCGGTTAGAGGAGGATGTCCCGTCCAGCCATTTCGAAGAGCAGGGCGTGCCCATGCTAGTCCAGACCAGGGAACTTCGACGTATTCATTGTTTTTTAAAAAAACTGTAAGTGCTTTAGCATGAACTTCTGTCACAATACCAGGGAACAAATCATTGATGGATTGATAATTTTGCAAGTCTTTTTTAAGCTCTATAATACTAGGTTTTTCATTGAGTGAAAAATGCTGAGAGGCGCCTCGATATCCATGGCGTTTTTCGTAGTTTAATAGATGGGTTTCTACTAAATCGGTTGCAGTATTTTGTAAATGACTATCGATAGTAGTAAAAACTTTTAGACCCTGTGTATAGGCCTCTTCACCAAAATGCGTATAAAGTGATTGTCTAATCATCTCGGCGACGTAGGGTGCATGAACTTCTATTTGCGGTCCATGATAACTGGCAAGAATAGGCTCTGCAATCGCTTCATCATATTGTTTTTGAGTAATAAATTGCTCTTCAAGTAAGCGTGATAAAACATGATCCCGACGTTTTCTGGCTGCCTTGGGATTAGCGATGGGGTTATGAGCCGATGGAGCTTGAGGGAGACCTGCAATCATTGCTAGTTCTGCGATCGTGAGCTCTTGGATGTCTTTACCATAGTAAATTTGTGCCGCGGCACCAACACCATAGGCGCGGTTACCTAAATAGATTTTATTGAGGTACAGTTCAAGTATTTTTTCCTTTGGTAATTCTTGATCAATTTTAATAGCCAAAAGAATTTCATTGAATTTTCTTAAAAAAGTTTTTTTGCGATCGAGAAAAAAGTTCCGAGCAACTTGCATTGTGATGGTGCTACCACCTTGCGATTTTGTGCCAGTTTGTAACATTTTAATCGCAGCTCGTCCTAGGCCAAAAACATCCACACCCGAGTGTTCGAAAAAGCGTTGATCTTCGGTTACCAGAAGAGCATGAATTAATGTGGGTGGAATTTGCTGATAGGTAAGCGGGATTCTTCGTTTTTCACCATATTCTTGTATCAATTGACCATCTTTGGTAAAAACTTGAAGCGGTACTTGAAGTTCAACATTTTTGAGTGATTCTACATCGGGCAATTGACTAGAAAGATAAAGAAAGCCGACTATGGCAAAAAAACCAAGAACAAAACCTAAACTCATCAAAGACCATAGGCCTGTGCGCCAAAAAAAACCCAATTTTTTTTTCATAATGAGTCAAAAAAACTTATAGATTGCAATATCATAAACTAATTCGACTCTTTTTTCTTGAATTATTTATTGAATTTTTTCAAAAATAATTAAATTTGTCGTATAGGCGGAATTTTTGAACGCTTACTTGACAACACTTGGGTGGTTTTCACTGCCGTTTTTTTCCAAATTTGACCGATGGGATGTTGTAAGTCCTTTGCCAAGGGTAGACCTTCATCACCGCTTTCACAGATCTTGGTGATCAAAGGAATTTCGCCTAAAAGAGGCAGTTGATATTTTTCAGCAAGACGTTGGGCGCCATATTCACCAAAAATCCGATCATGATGATGACATTTTTCGCATTCGTGCCAAGCCATATTGCTGATAATTCCAATAATAGGCACATTGGTTTTTAAAAACATCTCGATGGCTTTTTCGGCATCAAGCGTAGCGACTGTTTGGGGTGTTGTAACAATAATAGCGCCACTTAAAGGAATTTTTTGAATAAGGCTTAAGGGAATATCTCCAGTGCCAGGAGGTAAATCGAGAAATAAATAATCTAATTCAGACCACGCGGTTTGATCAAGCATTTGAATTAAGGCTTTGGCAAGCATCGGACCTCGCCATATTAAAGGTCCCTCTGATTGTAAGAGCCCCATTGACATACATTCAATATGATGTGCAACAGGTGGTATATAACGAGAATCTTCGCTAATTTGTGGTCTTTGTTGAATCCCCATCATGGTGGGTAAGCTTGGTCCATAGATATCAGCATCTAAAAGTCCAACATTGCAACCAAGTTGCTGAGTGGCAATGGCCAAATTGCAAGCGACTGTTGATTTACCAACGCCACCTTTTCCAGAAACCACGGCAATGTTATTTTTGACATTTTTGAGTTGTAAACCTGGTAGTTGAGTAGGCATCTTTTCTATTTGACTTGAGATCTGAAATATATACTCAGGAAAATGTGATGTTAATAATGGTTCTAAAAATCCAATCGGATAAGTGGCTTTTAATTGAATAAGATGATCATTTAGACTTTGAATATCAACGTTCTTTAAATCTTGATTGTCTAAAAAATTTTTAATAGTTTGCAGTTTTTCCATGATCTATTTCATCAAAAAATAACGCTTATATTACGTTACTCTTTGATTTCTGCAAGTTATTTTAGAAATTATGCATTGGCTAAGAACAAGCCAATTAAAATTTTAATGAAAAATCAGTGGTTTAAAATGTTCTCTACAGACTTATCCACAGAAAATGTGAATAATTGAAGATCTGTTTTTTTGGTTCTTTTAGATATTGTATCATTATTTCAATTGCTTATATAAATTGGATGTGGGTTTTGAGCGATTTGACTTCCCTTTGGCCACAAAGTTATCCACACACGCTCATACATATGTTGTCTTTTAAGAAAATCAATATGTTTTTATAAAAAAAAGGCTTGAATGATCTTATTGGGAGAAAAAAAATAAATCAATATAAATAACGTACATTGTGTAGGAAGAGATAAAGAAACTATTTTAATTTTTTCTTGATTTTTGATTGATTTATGAGATGATTTTTAGATTCATGATTTATTGTATGTAACTTTGAATTTAAAAAAGCATTTAACGCCTAAAAATCTATTTTCTTTTTTTTTAGCGCTACATATCCTCATTTGGACCTTGGTTCCTTTATACACTCGTGTTTCTTTACACCATGACGTTTTGGAAGGGATTTCTCAGGGTATGTCTTTCCAACTTGGATATAGTAAACATCCATTTTTATCTATGTGGATTGTGGCATCTGTTTGGAAATATATTGGTGAGCATGATTGGATAATGTATTTATTATCGCAATGTGTGATGGTCATTGCGTTTCTTTATATTTGGAAATTAAATCATGCCTTGCTTTCGCCTTGGAAGGCGCTGATTGCTACATTGTTTGCTGATGGTTTGTTGGTTTTTAATATCAACGCCAATATTTTAACGCCTGATACTTTTCAAATCCCTTGTTGGACTGCAATAGGATACTATTTATATAAGCTTTCTTGGTCTCCTACACGTAAAAATTTTATGCGTTTGGGTTTTTTATATGGCTTGGGTGCTTTGATTAAGTATCAAATTATTGTTTTGTTTGTTCCAGGCTTTTTATTTTTTTATTCTATCCCTCATTTAAGAAAGCAACTTTTTTCTAGCGCTTTTTTATGGGGTGTTTTGGTATTTTTAATCACGTTTTCTCCTCATATATATTGGATGATTAAAACGCATTTCGCAAATTTTGATTATCTTTATAAAGTTGTGGTGAATGCACCCAAACAAAATCGTGAAGCTTTATTACTAGAATTTTTGGGCGATACTTTGGCGTTTTGTTTACCTGTTTTGGTGATGTTTGTTTTAACATTTCTGGCCGCCAAAACCAAAAAGAAAACCATGAGTTCTCAAAATCAATATTTAATTATTTGTCTTGCATGGGGGCCGTGGTTAATGACCTTTCTTTGGCTTATGCTTTTCAAAGGGAATATGTATTCTCGTTGGATGTCTCCTTATTTTTCTTTCCTAGGTACTTTTTTATTAAGTGTTGTCCCTTTGCAGCTAGAGGTCAAACATTTATATCGATTCGCAGGTGTTTTTGTTACGGGGACGGCACTTTTGGTCAGTATTAATATTTTCAAACCAGTTTACAATCCCCATTGTGATGCTTTTTATCCAAACAAAGAAATTGCGCAGTTTATTGAAAATACATGGAAAAAAGAAGTTCATCAACCTTTGTTCTATGTCGGTGGTAGTCGGTATTTGGTTGCAGCAATAACGCCCTACATTCATCCATCCCCTAAACCATTTTTTAGTTTGGATGTGAAAACCAATCCTTGGATTCAAGATACGCAATTACGAGAAAAAGGTGCCGTAATGGTTTGGGATATTCATTCTAACTATGCTTGGGATCAGGAAACATTAAAATATAGCCAACCACCTGAAAATTTAAAAGGTATGTATCCATTTATCAAAGAACTGAAATCTCACATTTTTTATACATCCAGGCAGCAGCCGATAGAAATTGCTTATGCGATTTTAATGCCGGAAGTTGCCCAAGGGTTTTCTACAGACTTATCCACAGAAAATGTGAGTAAATCCAAATAAACGATTTTTTGAGTGATTTAAAATTTAATTAAAATCAAATACTTAGCTATAGAACCATGATTTTATTCGATTTGTTCGCTTGATGATCAAAAAGTTACCCACAAACAAAATGATTCATTTGTTTAATAGAAATTCAAATGGTTCTATTTTTTCAAATGGTCATGCTTTTGAAAATAAGGTAAAATACTCATATTAAAGGAATTCGTTTTTAAAAGTCCACCATGAAAAACAAAAGGATATTTGTTGGCCTTGATTATAGGTCTCCTCATTATTACCTCACCGGTTTGTCAAGCTCATTTGAATGGTTGTTTCATCGTTATTATCACATGGATGATAGTTTGGCGATGTATGCATTCTTAAATTCCTTCAATAAAAAATATAGAGATCTTATCTACCGCTTACCCGTTTTTAATTGTCAGTTTAAAACCTATGGTTTTGAGCAATTTCTATCAATTCAAGATGTTTATCAAAGAACTCAGGTGTATCAACTGAAACATGCTGTTGATTATCTGGGGTTGCATGCCAAACGACATCAATATCAAGTGGCCTATGTCAGTGCTAGATATTATGATGAACAACTGAGCTTTCTAGGGCCTGTTAGGACGATGTTGACGCGAGTTGATATCGATGTATTTGCTTTATGGTTTTATCGTTCCCAACAGCACCCCAAACCGGGTTTAATTCGTTGTCTTGAATATCAACACCATCGTCTTTATGGACGTGATGAATGTTTATGGTTAGAGGGATTAAGAGGACTGGATGTGGATGTCTTCGATGTTTTGGATGACTCAGCCTGGCATATAGCCGAGTCATTGGCATTTGGTGCTTATTATCATGGCCTTTAATTTTCATGTTCGCCCAGTTAAAAGGTATTGGAGAGAAGTTTTTCTCTTTTTTGTATTCATTTGGATGCTTATTTTTAGAAATTTTTTATTAATTCATGAGTTGGAACACCGTCAATCGACAGCCATGAAATCCAGATTAGAAAAGCCTTCTTCTATTATACCTTTGTGTTCAGCGTTGACGCAATTACCTGCCGGTGGTTGTGTCATTCAAAAAATGGATATTCATTCGCATGAAATGTTTCTTTATGGGCGGGCCTCAAAAGAAGAGGACTTGGGCGTATTGATACGCTATTTCAATCAAATTCGTGAAGTTTTAAAAGTGGAGGTTATACAATGGGATTTTATCAAGTCCGGTCATTGGCGGTTTATTATCGCATTGGATTATTAATGGTATTGATGTTTTCTTTGTTTTGCTGTTATATCAGTTTTCATGTGCTTCATCAGCAAAAGCATGAAATAAATCGTGTAAAATTACCAGTGAAAAGCCCGTCTCTTTCAATCGATGACTGGATGCAAATGTCTCAAGAATTTCATTTGCACATGATTCGATTTCGACCCATAGCCCAAGAGCGTATCCAAATTGGATTGCAAGGGAAGTATCAAGATTTTATCTTGTGTTTACGAACGCAAATTCAAAAGCATCCGGATTGGCGATGGTCGAGAATTTTGATTGAACAAAAAGACCATTTACTATGGATGCACTGGGAGTTGAGCATATGAGACAATGGATATGGGTTTTGTTTATGGGGTCTTTTATGGCATGGTCAGTCAATCCAGATCCTTTTATTAAACCCGCCAAGAAAATATTATTTAACCAGCGTTTTCAATATTTAGGATATTTAAAGCATGAAAAAAAAATATGGGCATATATCAAGCCTGTTTCAAGAGATATAGAGCACATAGGATTGGGCAGAGTAGCAGGCCTTGGTCTGGTAAAAACCATCGTTGACAATAAAGTCTGTATAGAAAAAAATCATCATACATATTGTTTATATAAATCTTCTCAAGCAGGAATTTGGCGATGAGGTGGTTGATATTTTTTCTAGCATTTCAAGCATTTGGTCAAGCCTGGCATATCCATTTACAACAAATTCCTGTGCGTTATCTAATACAATCTATGGCCGATATTCGTGGTGAAAATGTTGTAATATCCCAAAATATACAAGGAAAGATGGATGTGCATTTAGATAATGTACACTGGGTTCAAATTGTAGATTTTTTACAAAAAACTCAGCATTTGAGTTTTCAGAGAAGTGGTTCGATTCTTTGGGTTGATAAAGCCTATCAAGCATATCCATCCGATAAAAATCATGTAACCCCACCGCCATTGTCCGAATATTGGGTGATTTTAAAATATATAGAAGTCAAACAATTTCAAGATAAGAATAATACGTTCCTATCACCTTTTGGAAAAATGATGATCGATGAAAAAACCAACAGTTTATGGGCCATGGACATGAAAGAAAATATCGAATCACTAAAAAATTTTATTGCTCGCATTGATAAACCAAGTCAGCAAATTGAAATTAGGGCTCGCATTGTGAATATGAATAAACATGATGCTACCGATTTGGGTGTTCGATTGGCGATTCATACCCCGAATAAGGAAGAGACGCCTAACATTGATTTGGCGGCCATTCCCATAGATGCCAATCCGGTTTCTTATGCCATGGTATTGGCGAAATTGGGAGACCGATTTATTGATGCGCAATTATCTGCATTAGAGGGGCGGGGGAGAGCAAAAGTCATTGCAAGTCCCCGACTGGTGACGTCCAATCAACAAGAAGCGTCCATCGCGTCAGGGGAGGATATTCCTTATCAAGAGACTTCATTAAATGGAGCGACGTCGGTTTCTTTTAAAAAAGCTTTGTTAAAACTAAAAGTCAAACCTTATATTTTAAGTCATGGGCGTCTTCATTTGGATATTGAGATCAATCAAGATGCCGATTCGGGTCGACGAGTTCAGGGAGTGCCGATTATTTCAACCAAATCGATGCATACCAAAGTTCTTTTGAAAAATGCACAGACACTAGTTTTGGGAGGCATTGCTACGCATGATGTTCATCAGGAAAAGATGGGACTTCCCATCATCAAGGATATTCCCATATTGGGATATCTTTTTTCACGTTTACAACAAAGACATCTTCAGGAGGAGTTGGTTTTATTTATTACCCCAAGGATATTGTAGAGAGCATCGAAATGCTCTCTTAAAACAGAAATTTTATCTTGTTTTAGCCGCTGGTTTTGCTGATTTCGCTTCTTTAATATCGATTGTATGCTTTTTGCACCAAGTGGCAGCTTTTACTGGACACCGATTCTTTTTATTATTGCAATATTCATGGGAGGCAGCGAGACATTTTTCTATACTGGTATATTGATTAGACCAAGCATTGCAGGCCACAAATCCGACACACATCAAAACTAATATTTTTTTCATGTTCTTTCCTTAGAAATGTTTAACAAATAAAGTATAACATAGCGCTGTTAATTTAATAACTTTATATTTGAACATTTTTATATGTATTGTGAAATAAGTACACGATGATTATGGTCATGATGTTGATGGAGATAAGTCCATAGAAAACCATATTGTAATTATTCATATAGTCTAGAATAAAGCCAGTTAGTGTCGGTGCAATAAAGCCTGATATTGCAAAAAACAAATCCATGATGCCAGATGAGCTTGCACAGCGCTCTTTGGTGATATCACTATTGACCGAATAATAGATGCCATTGGGCGCCATGGTAAAACCTATGGCTAGGCAAATAAAAGTCAGTGCAACAGTACTATTTTGGTTCCATATCAAAATTGGAATGATACACAAGGTCTGTAAAATGAGCATGGCTAGAATAGGAAGTGTTCTTGATTTTCGAAGGTTGTTTGTATGGATTAATAACTCACCTTACGCACCAACTCTTGCCTCGTAGCTAAAATCCATTAAAATTT
>CAZNFJ010000043.1:0-15255 GCA_964572685.1 uncultured Legionellaceae bacterium | reverse complement strand
AATTATGAGTCAACGATTGGTACCTTCGGTTACCTTTTTAAATGAGTCAACGCGGAGGGGCTATTTTAGGAGGGGCTATTTTATGTATGTATTATAGGGGACAACATTGTATTGCTGCATGCTTATAAGAAGCCATCACAAATGCGCCGAGAAAAGAAATTAAAACGGCTGAAAAACGGATGATGGAGGTATTTGATAATGAAAACACTTACACTGATTGATTATATTGAGAATAAACAAGCTACAGATGTAGATTTTTCTGAGCATTACATTCGAGAGCAAACGATTAACAATATAGCTGAAATGATTGTGGCCGCTCGAAGAAAGGCGCATTTAACACAAGCCGGGCTTGCAAATAAAGTTGGCACAAAACTATCTGTTATTTCTCGCATAGAAAGTGGGAATAGTCATTTTATTCCGTCGATTGAAACATTAGTTAGAATTGCTGGGGCCTTGTATATGAAACTTAAGTTACAATTACAACCCTAAAGAAGAACTTAAATTTATCTGTAAAGGTATTAGCAGACATTTGTCTTAAAAAAAGATCATTGAATGGTCCTTTTCATCAGAATCTCGGTTGGACCTCAATATGGTTTCAGGTTTTGAAGATGTATATAATAAAATTATCAAAGTTCGAACACAGCAAGTTATTTTGGATACTTATGTGGCGGAATTGTACGGTGTACAAATTAACCACAAATAATTTCTAGTGTGCTTTAAATCCGATGTTCCCGCAAAATATTTAGACATCTGGCTTATTGGAGTAATATTTGCCATTTTTGTCTCTAATTAATTCAATTAACATCAGTTTTTTTTGGGAGGATTACCTACATGCTTGAAGTTCATCAAGTGAGTTTGAGCAGCAGGCAGTATTATTATTGCAAGGATGAGCATCAGATTCATAGTTACGACTAAATACAGAAGCAGTATTTAGAGAAATCATGAATTTGTAACCTACCTAAAGTATCGCCTATATTTTTAATTTACTCATTTTACGGTGCACTTTCGTGGCGCACCGTAAGGTGAGTTAAGAAGTGGCTTAGGTGGCCTGATGTAACTTAAGTTCTATTTTTAAAATAATCATTAAATATCTAAATGGCAGATTTTTTAGAATTCATTCCTTGACTGTGCGCATAAATAGATGAATTCTATGAGTATTTTTGATATTCTTTTTGCTTTCTCAAAATGAGGGTATTTGCTTTGTTTCGTTTGTTAACCATTCTTTTGATTTTGAACTTGGTTGGTTGTGCGACTTTACCACCACCACAACGTATCGATAATGTTTGTCATATTTTTAGACAATATCCGGATTGGTATGCTGCTGCTAAAAAAGCTGAGCGTCGTTGGGGGGTGCCCGTATCTGTGCAGATGGCTATTGTGTATCAAGAATCTAAATTTCAAGCTGACGCGCGTCCTCCTTACCAATTTGCTTTAGGATTTATACCGGTGGGACGGCCCTCGACTGCTTTGGGTTACGCCCAGGCACTTGATGGAACATGGGAATTGTACAAGAAAGATCAAGGACGTTATTTTTCCTCGCGTCAAAATTTCAAAGATGGTGTCGATTTTATTGGTTGGTATGCTAATAATGCATACTATCGAGCACATATACCAAAATATGATGCATATCATCTTTATTTGGCATATCATGAAGGTGTGACGGGTTATTTAAATAGAACCTATTTAAAGAAACCTTGGTTAATTCAAGTCGCGCATAAAGTATCTGCGCAGTCATCAAGATATCGTGTGCAATTACAGTATTGTGCCATGCGGTTTTAAAAGGGGGATGTTGGGTGTCTAAAGTAAGATTGATGTTATTGGGAGGACCTGGAGCTGGGAAGGGGACGCAGGCCCAGGGTCTGGTTGCGCAATTTGGGATCCCTCAGATTTCAACAGGGGACATGTTGCGAGCTGCTGTTGCTCAAGGTTCTCAGCTGGGTAAAGAAGCCCAAAGCTATATGAATAATGGTCAGTTGGTTCCAGACGATGTGATCATTGCGATGGTGAAAGAGCGTCTAAAACAAGATGATTGCCGAAATGGTTATTTGCTTGATGGATTTCCAAGAACGTTGGTACAAGCAGAAGCCATGGTTAAAGCCCATATTGAATTAGATCATGTGATTGAGATTCGTGTCGATGACGAAGAAATTGTTAAACGGGTTTGTGGTCGTCGCGTGCATCCGTCATCTGGTCGTGTTTATCATGTCGATTTTCAAGCCCCCCAAAAAGAAGGGCGTGATGATCTCACTGGTGAGCCATTGATCCAGCGAGATGATGATCGAGAAGATGTCGTGCGAAAACGTTTAGCTGTTTATCATGCACAAACAGCGCCTCTTATTGCGTTTTATCAACATGAATACGCTAAAGCATTTCCCCAATTCCAAGCACCGAAATTTCATGTGGTTGATGGTATTGGCGCTGTTGATGGGATTCAAAAAAAGATTATTGATTTTATTGCAAATGGAAGTCAAACATGTCAAGTCATGGACAAATAGAAAATGTAGATATTTTTCGCTTGGAGGACTTGGTTAATTCCCAAGCGATTATTATTGTTGATTTTTGGGCTCCCTGGTGTGCCCCATGTTTATCATTTTCAGATGTGTTTGCAAGAGTAGCCACCGAAGAGCAGGATATTCAATTTGTGAAAATGAATGTTTCAGAATCACCACCTGAGGTGATAGAGACACTTGGTATTCAATCTATTCCTCATTTGATGATCTTTAAAAAAGGTGCTGCTGTTTTTTCAGAAGCAGGAACGATGCCCTATACTGTCTTAAAAGATTTGGTGCAGCAATCACGACATTTAGAAATCTAAAAAAAGCGCTCATGGCGCTTTTTTTAAGGTACCTGGCGTTCTGTTTCACCTGTGTACAATTGTCGGGGTCGTCCGATTTTTAATGTTGTGTCGGTCATCTCAAACCATTGAGCCATCCAACCGGATGTTCTTGCTAAGGCAAAAATTACCGTAAACATTGTGCTTGGAATACCCATTGCACTTAAAGTAATACCAGAATAAAAATCAATATTGGGATATAATTTTCTATCAACAAAATAGTGATCTTCCAAGGCAATACGTTCTAACTCCATGGCTAGTTTGAATAGGGGATTGCCATGCGCACCGACTGCATCGAGTACATCGTGACAAACCTGACGCATTACAGTTGCTCGTGGATCATAATTTTTATATACACGATGTCCAAAGCCCATGAGACGGAAGGGATCATTTTTGTCTTTAGCTCGAGTAAGATAATGAGGTATTTGTTCAATGTCAGCAATTTGTTTAAGCATATTGAGACATGCTTCATTGGCACCACCATGCGCAGGACCCCAAAGGGCTGCAATTCCTGCTGCTAATGCAGCGTAAGGATCGGTACCAGTAGAGCCAGCAAGGCGTACTGTAGAAGTGGATGCATTTTGCTCATGGTCCGCATGCAAGGTAAAGATGATATCCATAGCGTTGGCCAAAGTATCATGAGGTACTTCACCGGATAGCATGTAAAGAAAATTAGCGGCATATGATAAACTTTCATGCGGCGCAATAGGTGAAAGACCTAAGCTGTGTCGATGACACATCGCAGAGAGTGTTGGAATTTTTGCGATCAATTGAAGACAAGCTTGTTCGCGATGTTTAGGATTATTGGCTTCATACCGCAGGTTATGCGATGCAGATAACGCGCTGACCAAGCTCATGAGCATTCCCATGGGATGAGCGTTTTTATTAAATGCTTGAAGTATGGTCACCAATGATGCATCGACGGATTGATATTCTTTCAATTGTTTTTCAAAAGATGATTTTTCATCTGCCGAAGGTAAATCGCCGTAAATAAGTGCATAAGCAACATCAACAAAATCTTTTTTTTGTGCGAGTTGATCAATTGGATAACCTCGGTGTAATAAAACACCTTTTTCACCATTAATATAGGTTATTTTAGATTCGCACGACGCAGTGGACATAAAACCTGGATCAAAAGTAAACGCCCCAAGATTCCCTAGGGTGCTGATATCAATCACCTGTTTACCCAGTGTTGGGTTATAAATGGGAAGTTCAAAAGCGGGTTGATTATCCCAGCCAATATGTGCAGTTTTGTCGACCATAATATTACCTAATCTTAATCATCGTTTCATAGTCATTGCACTATATAGAATTCAAAGCTGAACGTCAATTTTTTGTGAGTTTTTTATGCACATTTAATTTGAAGCGATGAGCCATGTGTGTATTCTAAAATCCTGGGATATGTATCTTGTTCATTAGTCATGATATAGGCCGGGAATAAATCGTATTAATACCTTCAAAAAATGTTTTTTTTGTTTATTTGAGGGTACTCGAACCCTGTTTTTTAAATTCTTGAGGTATGTTAGACTAAGGCTATTAATTTACATCGATGAGCCGAATAAAGGATATTCAATGACCATTCAAGATCACGAGATTATTCCCATAAATATTGAACAAGAACTTAAACAATCTTATCTCGATTATGCGATGAGTGTGATTGTCGGCCGTGCGTTGCCTGATGCGCGTGATGGTTTAAAGCCCGTACATCGCCGCGTACTTTTTGCGATGCAGGAACTAGGAAATGATTACAACAAGCCTTATAAAAAATCTGCGCGCGTCGTCGGTGACGTGATTGGTAAATATCACCCGCATGGTGATACGGCTGTGTATGATACCATGGTGCGAATGGCGCAGCCTTTTTCAATGCGCTATTTGCTGGTCGATGGGCAGGGTAACTTTGGTTCTGTGGATGGAGATGCGCCTGCTGCTATGCGTTATACTGAAGTTCGAATGACGCGATTGGCCCATGCTTTAATGGCTGATTTGGAAAAAAATACCGTTGATTTTGTACCCAATTATGATGGTACTGAACTTGCCCCGTCTGTATTGCCAACACGAATCCCTAATCTTTTGGTTAATGGATCTTCTGGTATTGCCGTGGGCATGGCCACCAATATTCCTCCCCATAATTTAAATGAAGTCATTTCTGCTTGTCTGGCTTTATTGGAAAATCCGAGTTTAACCATTGATGAATTGATTCAATATATACCAGGTCCCGATTTTCCAACAGCCGCTATCATCAATGGTCGTGCAGGTATTTATGAAGCTTATCGAACCGGGCGAGGTCGTGTGGTTGTGCGTGCTCGTACAGGTTTTGAAACCGATGAAGACAATGGTCGTGTGTCGATTATTGTTCATGAATTACCGTATCAAGTGAATAAAGCACGCTTGATTGAAAAAATAGCGGAATTGGTTCGTGAGAAACGTGTGGAAGGAATTGTGGGCCTGCGTGATGAATCCGACAAGCAAGGTATGCGAGTTGTGATTGAAATCAAACGAGGTGAATTACCGGATGTGATTTTGAATAATCTCTATGCCCATACACAAATGCAAACTGTATTTGGCATGAATATGGTGGCTTTGATTGATGGACAACCAGGGATATTAAATCTCAAGGAAATGTTGGATTGCTTTTTAAAACATCGTCGGGAAGTAGTGACACGTCGTTCGATTTTTGAATTGGAAAAAGCGCGAGCCAGAGCACATATTTTAGAAGGTTTAGCAGTTGCATTGGCAAATATTGATGAAATGATTGAACTCATCAAGAAAGCAAAAAATCCTCAAGAAGCCAAACAGCAAATGATGGAAAAATATTGGGAACTGAAACAAATTGGTCCTATTCTTGATAAGGTTCGAGCTAATTTACCGGCGCACATGGCCAATGAAATGAATATTGATTTAAGCCAAGGTGGTTATCATCTATCAGTCGAACAAGCACAGGCTATATTGGATTTGAGATTACACCGATTAACAGCTCTTGAGCAAGAAAAAATCTTTGGGGAATTAGAGCTTCTTGCGCAAGAAATGCAGCGTCTATTAGAAATCCTAAATTCTCCAGCACGATTACGAGAAGTCATTGCTCAAGAGCTTAAAGAAGCAGTTGCTCAGTTTGGAGATGTGCGTCGTACGGAAATCATGGATAGTCAGGAAGATTTGAGTATAGAAGATTTAATTTCTCAAGAAGATGTGGTTGTGACGCTTTCTCACCAGGGTTATGTTAAATATCAACCTTTAGATGTTTATCAATCACAACGTCGTGGTGGTAAGGGTAAAATTGCAGCAGCAGTAAAAGAGGAAGACTTTGTTAGTCGTTTGGTGATTGCCAATACACATGATACTTTATTGTGCTTCTCAAATCATGGCCGTGTTTACTGGTTGAAGGTTTATCAATTACCTGAAGCACAACGCACAGCAAGAGGTCGTCCTATTATTAATATTTTACCTTTGAAGGAAGGTGAAAGTATTAATGCGATGTTACCTATAAAAAACTATGATAGTGGTCAATTTGTGGTGATGGCAACCAAGGCTGGGGTGATTAAGAAAGTAACCCTAGATGCTTTCAGTCGCCCACGACAAAGCGGAATCATTGCCATTGATTTGGACGAAAGCGACTTATTAATTGGTGTCGGTTTAACAGACGGTCAAAAGGATCTGATGCTTTTCTCCGATGCGGGTAAAGTGATTCGTTTTGCTGAGCAATTGGTTAGACCTATGGGGCGTTCAGCGCGCGGTGTAAGAGCGATGCGCTTGGCTGAAGAACAAACCATGATTTCATTGGTAGTGGTCTCTTCTGAAGATACAATATTGACTGCTACAGAGTTCGGATTTGGAAAACGCACGGCGATTGATGAATATCGCATTACCGGTCGTGGTGGACAGGGTGTGATATCCATTCAAGTTAATGAACGAAATGGACATGTCGTTCGAGCCTTACAAGTGTCTGAACAAGATGAGGTGATGCTTATCACGAATAAAGGAACTTTGGTGCGCTTTAAAGTCAAAGAGCTTTCAATTATTGGACGTAATACCCAAGGTGTTCGCCTGATTTCATTGGCTGCCGGTGAAAAAGTGGTGGGTATGCAGAAAATTGAAGAAATTCAGGAAGAAGATGAAGCCCTGGATGAAGTTCAAGATGAAGCCTAGAGGTTATTATTTTGGGGCAGGTCCTGCGATGCTGCCCGAAGAGATTTTGCGCGAAGCGCAACAAGATTTACTCAATTGGGATGGTCAAGGAGTATCTATTCTTGAAATAGGACATCGAACAGAAGCTTTTATGGGTTTGATGAAAGATACAGAAGAGCGAGCTAGAAATATTCTTGATATTCCAGATGATTATGCGGTCTTATTTTTAGGTGGTTCGGCAAGATCGCTATTTGGTACCATTCCCCTAAATATCTTACAAGAAAATGAAAAAGTCGCTTATATTGTCACAGGAACCTGGTCAAAAATGGCTTTTTCCGAAGGTCGGAAATTACTCAAAGATTCAGCCTATATTTTAGGAAGCAGCGAGTCCTTGCAGTTTACAGATATTCCCGATAGTTTTGAACCTATTCAGCCATTAACACGCTTTGTTTATTTTTGTCCAAATGAAACCATTCATGGCGTACGTTTGCAAGCACCTAAAGAGCTAGAAGATATTCCTTGGGTTGCGGATATGACTTCTTGTCTTTTTAGTGAACCTATTGATATCAAGCGTTATGGCTTGATTTTTGCTGGTGCTCAAAAAAATATCGCTAATGCAGGCATGACCTTGGTGATTGTTCGAAAAGATTGGTTAGAAAATCCTCCGGCGCATGTATTACCAACCATGATGGATTTGAGAGTTCATTTAGCGCATGAGTCGCTTTACGCAACACCGCCAACATTTAATTGTTATCTTGCTAATTTGATGATGAAATGGATTGAAAAGCAAGGTGGCTTACAGGCCTTAAATACCATTAACCAACAAAAAGCCAAAATACTTTATGATTTCTTGGATAACTCTAATCATTATAAAGCAATGGTAGCTCATCAAGCGCGTTCTATCATGAATGTTTGTTTTACCACCGGAGATGAACACAAAGACGCAAAGCTATTGGAAAAAGCCGATAAAAATGGACTTTATGGACTCAAAGGGCATAAAGTTTTAGGTGGTCTTCGTGCCAGCCTTTATAATGCCATGCCATTAGCGGGGGTAGAGACTTTAATATCATTTTTAAAAAACCAATAATTTGTTTTTTGAACTCTTTGCTAGAAAAATGATATAATAAGACAAAGACAACTTTTGATAAAAATCATGAAGAATGTTTATGAATATTTGATTGAAAAAAATTTAGATGAACTTTTAAAAAAACCTGCAGTAATACTTTATGCTATTCAGCAAAAACAACAAATATCGGGTGATAATCCGAATTCTTTGTTGGAAAATATTTCAACTCTAATTATACAAAATTCACTTGATTATCAAACCACAGGACGACCAATAGGTGGCGAGTGTTTTTGTGAAAAAGCCCATTTAACATTATTTCAAAAAATCATTCTTGAAAGCATTTTGGATTATGTATTAAGTCTTGTCATTAAAGACATTGGTACTGTGATGAGGCGTTTCGATGATGACATTCATATAAAACTAAATGAAAACTCGAAGGCCTATGAGAATAATCTTCGTGATTTTTTGATCAAAAAATTGTTATCAAATGATGTCATCCTACAACTTCCTTCAACGCCAACCCAAGAAGAGTTTGGGTTTGGGGAAAATGAGGTTCAAGACTTTGATAAAAGTTATAATACAAAATTTTTTAATATCAGTGACGCAGAAATTCAAGAGAATAATTTAAAAACTTTTAAACAAGTTATCCAAGAATGTTTAAATGCTGATAAAATAGAGTCCTCTGAAGCTCCTTGTTCTTTTTGCTTAGGCATTTGGCAAAAGATTTGTGAATTTTTTCTCTGGATATGGGAAAAACTCAACTCTTCTTTAAGCACACCGACATGTAACGCTTAATAAACTCATGCTATAATCTTTTTTTTAAATGTTTGGATTATTTAATGAGTGATGGTGTTCAAATTCCTGTGATTACCATTGATGGCCCTGGTGGTACAGGCAAAGGTACTTTGTGCCATGCCCTGGCGCGTGCCTTGGGATGGCATTGTTTGGATAGTGGTGCCATTTATCGAGTATTTGCGCTTGCAGCCAAATGGCATCATATCAGTGTTCAGCAAATCCATGAGCTTGTTGATTTAGCCTATGATTTGGATTTAAGATTTGATACCAGCTCGGAGCATGGACATATTGCCTATCTAGAAGGTAAAAAGGTTTCTGAAGATATTCGTTCCGAAACTTGTGGTCAGTGGGCTTCAGAATACGCGCAAATTCCCGAAGTTAGGACTGCTTTACTCGAAAGACAGCGGCGATTCGCCAAAGCGCCGGGGTTGGTGACGGATGGTCGTGATATGGGGACCGTGGTTTTCCCAGATGCGGTGCTTAAAATCTTTTTAACCGCTTCTGTCGAAGAGCGTGCGCAAAGAAGATGGCTACAGTTGCATGCTCAGGGTAATCATGTTAGCCTTGAACAAGTTGTTGAGGAATTGTCTAAACGTGATGAGCGTGATAAAAATCGCGCAGTTGCGCCTTTGCTTCCTGCAAAAGATGCCATTTTAGTCGATACAACCGCAAAAAGTATTGGCCAAGTGCTGGATTTTGTTCTACAATTATCCAAGAATCTCGTCAAGTGATTCTAATGTAATGGGGGAAGGCACACACATGGTGTGTTTTCGTGTTTATTTATTTTGAGTTTAACAACATGTCTATAAGCTTTAAAGATCTATTTGAGCAAAGTTTCTCTGGAGTCCAATTTTATCCTGGCGCTATCATTCCTGCAAAAGTCATCCAAATTGATGAAGATTACGTCACCCTAAATGCTGGATTGAAATCTGAAGGTATCGTTTCCATCGATGAATTTAAAGATAAAAATGGTGAACTGGAAATCAGCGTTGGTGATATCGTCGAAGTCGCCTTAGATGCCTTGGAAGATGGTACAGGTGAAACCTTATTATCTCGTGAAAAGGCTAAACGTCAAGAATCATGGCGTAAACTACTAAAATCCCATGAAAACAATGAAACCGTTGTGGGTCTTATTTCTGGCAAAGTTAAAGGTGGCTTTACTGTCGAAATTGGAACAATCCGAGCATTTTTGCCTGGTTCTTTAGTGGATGTGCGTCCTGTTCGCGATCCATCTTACCTTGAAGGTAAAGAATTAGAATTTAAAGTGATCAAGATGGATGCCAAACGTAATAATATCGTGGTATCTCGACGGGCTGTTGTTGAAGAAGAAAACAGTGCTGACCGCGTTGCTTTATTAGAGTCTTTACATGAAGGTCAAGAGTTAGTTGGTGTTGTGAAGAACTTAACTGACTACGGTGCGTTCATTGATTTAGGCGGCATCGATGGTTTATTACACATTACTGATATTTCTTGGAAACGTGTGAAGCATCCAAGTGAATTATTGAATGTCGGTCAAGAAATCAAAGTTAAAGTATTAAGCTTTGACAGCGAAAGAAACCGTGTTTCTTTAGGCATGAAACAATTGGGCAATGATCCTTGGGTTGATTTAGTTGATCGTTATCCAGTTAGTCATCGCTTAAGCGGTAAAGTGACCAATATCACTGATTACGGTTGCTTTGTTGAAATTGAAGAAGGTGTTGAAGGTTTGGTACACATGTCTGAAATGGACTGGACCAACAAAAACATTCATCCAAGCAAAGTCGTCAGTCTTGGTGATGTCGTTGATGTCATGATTTTAGAAATTGATGCTGATCGTCGTCGAATTTCTTTAGGCATGAAGCAATGTGTCGTGAATCCATGGCAACATTTTGCACAAGAACATCAAAAAGGTGAAAAAGTTAGCGGTAAAATCCGTTCTATCACTGATTTTGGTATATTCATTGGCTTAGCTGGTGAAATCGATGGTTTAGTGCATTTGTCTGATATTTCTTGGTCTGCTCCTGGTGAAGAAGCCGTGAAACAATTCAAGAAAGGTCAAGAAGTTGAAGCTGTGATTTTAGCCATTGACGCTGATCGTGAACGTATTTCTTTAGGCATTAAACAATTAGAAGGTGATGTATTCACTAACTTTGTTGATCAACATGCTAAAGGTACTATTATAACAGGTAAAGTGATTGCTGTTGAACCTAAATTAGTGACTGTTGAATTGGCGCAAGATGTATTAGGCACCATTCGTTCAACAGAATTAGCTGATGAAAAAGTTGAAGATGCAAACAATGTTGTTAAAATTGGTGATGAAGTGACTGCTAAAATTACCAATGTTGACAGAAAATCTCGTTCTGTAACTTTATCTGTGAAAGCTAAAGATGCACAAGAACAAGCAGAAGTGATTAAGAAATATGGTCGAACCAATGAAGCGACCACCACTTTAGGCGATTTATTTAAAGATAAAATGTCTTCTAAAGATAGTGAGTAATCTTTTCTTGTTTAAGAAACCCGCTTCGGCGGGTTTTTTTATGAGACCCTCATGCTCGCTGATTAACAATCCAAAAAAGATGGTTGGCCAGACCAAAAGATGTGCGTGAAATCGCACTATCCTTCCAACTCAAATCGAAAGAAAAGTGTAATGAGAATAAAAATTGTAAATGGAAATCAGGCCAACCTATATTATGCAATGGGCTGGTAGTTGTACATTTAGATGGAGTTGAGATACTAAGATAAATAAATAGTGGTTAATTTTGATAAATGCTTGCAACTTATCCTCACACACTTCACAATATTAAAAATCAATCCAAGCTGAAGAATTTCATATGCGCATATTTTTGCTATTTTTTTATTTGTTAATCTTGATGATTTTATTGGCCTTTGCTGCTTTAAATTCAAGCATGGTCGACCTCAATTTATATTGGCAGCATTTTCAATTGCCTTTGGCTTTTATTATGGTGGTTTGTATAGGCTTAGGTCTTTTATTAGGAGCCATGGTGTTCTTAGGTCGTTACTGGCAATTGAGGCTGCAATATTTTCGAGCAAAACATCAAGTGGGTTTATTGGAAAAAGAAATTAAAAACTTGCGTTCCATTCCCATTCAAGATTCCCATTAAGGCTTTTGAGGTTTTAATATGATGGTACTTTGGCCTTTCTTATTACCCATTGCAGCAGGCTCCGGCTGGTGGATTTCTCAAAAACAACGTAGTAAACAAGAAAATCTTCAAGGTCAGCATATCACCCGAGAATATGTTTTAGGCCTCAATTATTTACTCAATGAGCAGCCTGATAAAGCGGTAGATATCTTTATTAAATTATTAGAAGTCGACAATGACACGGTTGAAACACATTTGGCCTTGGGTAGTCTGTTTCGTCGTCGAGGTGAAGTTGATAGAGCTATTCGTATTCACCAAAATGTGATTGCGCGCCCGCAATTAAATATTTCTCAACGAAAAGAGGCTTTATACGCTTTGGGGCAAGATTATTTGAGTGCAGGTTTATTTGACCGGGCGGAAAAAGTCTTTTTAGAAGTTGTGGAATTAGGAGGGCAACAAGAAAAGCAAAGTCTACATGGCTTGCTGACCATCTATCAACAAGAAAAAGCTTGGGAAAAAGCCTTAGAGGTGGTAAAAAAACTCGATGCGGTTCTCGGTCAACCCTATGAAGTGGTCGCGGGACATTTTTTCTGTGAAATGGCTGAACTATTCATTAAACAGCAACAATTTGAAAAAGCATATCAAGCCATTCGGCATGCATTACAAATGGATAGTAAATCTGTACGTGCTAACTTATTATTTGCTCAATTAGAGATTCAGCATCAACGATATCGGTCTGCGATTCGAGCTTTACGTCAAGTCTCGAAATTTGATGCGGACTTTATCCAAGAAATAATTGAACCATTAGTTTTGGCTTATGAAAAAATGGGTGATTTGGATGAATGTATTGATTATTTACATGATCTCATTATCGATCATCCTCGAACTTCAGCGATTTTTGTGATTGCTGAAGAACTCAAAGACCAAAGAAGCATGGATGATGCCATTGATTTTGTATCTTCTCAGCTTTCTCGCTATCCTTCAATTCGTGGTTTGAATAAATTAATTGCATGGCATTTGGAATCAGCCCATGGTAAAGTACGTCAACAATTACAAATGCTTTATGCTATTACTAGTAAATTTTTAGAAAAAAAACCCATTTATCGTTGTGAGCACTGTGGATTTTCCGGCAAACTTTTGCATTGGAATTGTCCAAGCTGTAAGCAGTGGGGGCGAATTAAGCCGATTAATGGTCTTGAGGGTGCTTGATGAATTTATTTTCCGATCCATGTTTGGTTTTTCCTAAAACCAATAAGAAATACGCATGGTTTTATGATTCACAATTAAAATTATTTTGTGTTTTACCCAAAAGAGAATGTCTGTCTCAAATTGCCCAACAACTCTGGGATGCTTTTATCGCTTGTATGCCTGTGATTCAAAAACAGTCTTTGCATGATTTTCAATGGAGCATTGATAGTTTAGACGGACTTTTACTGCATTGTAAACCGCAAAGGATTTGGTTGTGTATCGATGAGCCGTTACCTAAAAGGCTTTCTCATCTTAACTATTCTCCATCTCCACAAGCATGGTTAACTCATCCCTTACTTAAAAAACAAGTTTGGCAGTTATGGCAAAAGATTTTAAACAGTCGGGTTTAAGTTTTTTAGAGTGTCTCATTGCCCTAGCATTATTGCAGGTTTTGATTTGGGCCAGTTACCCCTCTCTGATGTCTTTGATTCAACAGAAACAATCCACAAGGCTTTTACATCAATTAGAAACAACCATTGACTGGGCGCGCTGGATGGCGGTTATTCGTCATGAAAAACTCATACTCAAACCCCGGGGACAATGGCAGCGAGGTTGGCAAATTTTTGCCAATGATCAGTTAATCAAAGAGGTGAAGGGGGTAAAAGCAGGAGATATATCTATTCAATGGCATGGATTCAGTTCCATTGGGTATTTGACATTCTATCCCCAAATGGTTTCTAATCACCTCAATGGATACTTTCAAATCGGCCATCAACAGTTGTGGATCAATCGATTAGGGCATATGCGAGTCACTTATGGAATATGATGTTTTAAATGCTTGTGATATTGAACGTCGACAAGTGCTTCCTTTTTATATTCGGGAGGTATTGAGTTTTGTTTTTTATCGCCATTCAACCACCGCTAAAATTCGGAAAATGACTGGTTTTCATTTGCAGGTTTTACGCCAAGAACCCTATCGGGATGTGCGTATTTTTAATGGTGAGAATTTATTGATGTATGCTCGCACCAATGCTCCCCAAGAAACACAAGCAACACTTAGAGGGATTTATTCTTTTAAAAAAAAATGGCCTATAGGTGATTTTTTATTTCATTGTCAAGACGTCAAAAGAGGTGAGGTCAACTTAAGCCTTTCTTTAAGACCACCGGATTGGTTGACTGAATATGAACAACATCAGCGGGTATTTTGGATACGACAAACTTATTGGTATTATCAAGGTCATTATCCCATTGAGCTCATTGAAGTGTTTGTTTAGCCTATGTTCCCGCGAAATTTTTGAGCACCAAATGAATTAGGAGCAGTTATGCTCCATTAGTCAATATATTTTACAAGCGGTGTCTCCAAATAACCTAATTCATTTTATCTTTCACGATCACTAGCACAGAGCCAGGTGTTCCTTTGCTAAAAGGTTTGCATTTTCTATCTTTTTTGGTAACGCTGATATCCAAATTATTTTGACTGGTTTTCTCTTTATCATAAATGTAATATCCTGATGCGGTGGATTCATACTTTTGAAAGAAATATAATAAAAAACTGGCATCATTGCCACATTGGTATCTCAAAATCAGATTTTTAATAGACAAATCAAAATTTACAGATTGGTTTTTAAAAACAACAGGAATGGTTTCTTGTTTTTCTCCTTTGATAGAATCCGTCAATATGCAATCAAATGAACTATCATTCTGAATCTTGACGTGTGTTGTATAACAATCTGCAAATAAATCGCTTGCTTGGCTACAAAGAACAAATAATAAAGTATAAGCTAATTTCTTCATTGAGTAATCCTAAAAATTAATAATCATAGATGTTCTAATTATATCACACTTTATATATATATTATGTTTTTGCAAGTTTGATTATTTTTATTGCATCTGGCAGTAATGAGTAACTGCGATTTCAACAGGTTTTATTTTTCTTCTTTTTGGAAAACGAGGGTAAACGGTTTTTTTTATTAATGATATTTTTTGATCTTGATAAGTTCTAAAAACAGCTGTTTTTGGAGCATGGCTCCGATATTCCCGCAAAATATTTACTCGACTTTAGCCATTTAAGCCGCTATTGATAGCAGGTATATCAAGCTTTCAATAGTATCTTCGCCTCAAAGATCCCCTCATTTTTAAAGATAAAAAATTAATGTAAGCTATTGATTTGT
>CAZNFJ010000042.1:0-15629 GCA_964572685.1 uncultured Legionellaceae bacterium | reverse complement strand
AGGCGATCAATTCAAATGGATTGCCTTTGCAAATCACGATACGACAAATTAAATAGCTTAATAATATCATTGAGCAGGATCACAGATTTGTGAAAAAAATCACCAACGGGATGAGAGGGTTTAAGGCATTTCACTCCGCTGAAGCAACCTTGTCAGGAATTAAGTTGCATCATATGTTGCGGAAAAATCAGCATACTAAATCAAGCAATATGACTATTTTTGAACAATTCTACGGTCTTGCAGCATAAGTTTGCCCAAAATAAATCCGACCATCGCTCACGAAATCTTTTGCGACAAAACCATAATAACTCACTACTCCTTGTTAACCAACACGTAAGATTTTCAAATTCTATCGACATTCATTTATAACTTCTGTAAAGTATTGAAAAGTTGTTTTTTTTGAATGAATTAGCAATGGATGCACTTCTCAGCTTTTATAATTGAGATGATGGTTTTGTTTTGGATAAAATTATGAAAACAAAAAACAAGGGACTTCATCATAAAAATAGAATTATCTATCGAACAAAATCCCTTAGATCAAGAAAGAAGCCCCAAAACTATATTGAGAATTTTTTTCAAACTTATTTAAGAAAAAATATCGATGTCTATAACTTGCTTGATAACAGACCCAATATTTTCATCAATCCATCGATAAAGCCCATTTTTTTAATTTGCCTGGTCTTTTCCATCATCTGGTTAATCATCTGTACACATTTGTCTTACCGATGGATGGTTGACTTAGCTGATTTAGTCACCACCCCCATTGCTTTATTAATTGTTATGTCCATCGCCTTGATTCCTGGTTTTATGAATATGTATCTACTTGTTAGCTTTTTATTAGATAAACGTAAAACTCAATTTGAACCATTTTATTATCCAAGCGTTTCCGTTTTAATTGCTGCATATAATGAAGAGAAGTTCATCAAAAAGACCTTACTTTCTATTCAAAAACAAATCTATCCTGCTAATATCGAAATTATTTTAATAGATGATGGCTCCACCGATGAAACCATGGCTATCGCAAAAAACGCATTGATTGATAATTTACGAATTCTCAAAGGAAGCCATAAAGGGAAATCGCATGCATTAAATATAGGGCTGGTACACGCAAGTCATGAGTATATCATCACGATTGACGCTGATACGACACTCGATCATCACGCCATTTACGAATTAATGAAAAAATTATTGTCTTCACCCAAAAATACTGTAGCCTGCGCAGGTTCTGTCTATGTTAAGAATGAAGATCAATCCATGATGACACAACTTCAATTTTGGGACTATTTATTGGCCATTTCAATTATCAAAAGAGCTCAAAGTTTTTTACAAGGAACACTCGTTGCACAAGGTGCATTTTCCGCTTATAAAAAATCGGTTTTAATGGACATCCATGGCTGGCCAAATCTTGTTGGAGAAGATATCGTTTTAACTTGGACCTTATTAGACAATGATTATGAAATCACTTATGCCGAAAATGCCATCGCATTTACCTCCGCCCCGCCAAACTATAAAATATTTTTTCATCAGAGGGCTCGTTGGGCAAGAGGATTAATTGAAGCATTTCGACATCATAAAAAAATATTATTTAGAAAAAAAGCATTTGTCTTTTTTATATATTGGAATTTATTTTTCATTCTAATTGATTTCATCAGATTTTTTGTCATTATTCCTGGTTTAATTTTAATGTTTTATGGATACGAATTAATTTTTGGTCCATATTTACTATTTTTAGTTTTCACATCCATGATCAATAATTATATTTTTTATATGGGGCAAAAAAAATTATTTAAATCCTTTGGCTATTATCTCAAATTGAATCCATTGACTTTTATTACTTATAGCATATTCTATCAATACTTAATGAACCTTCCTGTAATTTTTGGTTATTATCTGGAGTTTTTCAAAAGAAAAAAATTTTGGGGTACAAAATGAATAGACCTCATCAATATCTAATACTAGTCGTGACGTTATTTTCAGGAATGGTGTTATCGTATGATATCAATTATTCTTTATTACCTTGGTATGAAAATATCCTACCTGCTCCGCTATTAATTGAATATCAAAAACAGCTCTTGTCTGAAAAAAATCTTAGTACAAAAAAACAAAATCTGCTTATCTATAAACTTGGAAAAAACCATTTAATTATTGAGGATTATGAAAAAGCCCTCCCCTATTTCCAGATGTCGATTCTTCATCCGGTATCACAAGATCTCTCATTGAATACCTCTAAAAAAATTCAACAACTCCAAGCAATCTCATATGGTGAGGATTTATCAAAAGCTATAAGTTTTCTTGAAAAAGCACATCCTCAAAAAACCATACAAATACTTTACCCATATCGAAATCAACCCTCATTTATAGTTCATATGCTTTTGGGAAAAGCTTATGCGATGAAAAATCAGCCAAATGAAGCCATTGTTTTTTTTAAGAAATCCCAAAGTTATAGTCAAAATAATGTAGAAAAAAATGAAGCTTCAAAGCAGATTCTCAAGATGCAAGAATGGATAAAGTTTAATCAAAAACCCAAGACTCTTCCTGCTTTATCAAACCCGATTAAAAGAATAAGCCCATGGGAACAATATTTTATTCATGGCAAACAACTTTATAATCATGATCAACCCATTGAAGCAATGGATGATTTCAAAAAAGCTTATGTCGCATCGCAAAATGATTCTGAAAAAAACGCCAGTTTGCTCTACATTCTAAAAACTGCCAATTGGATTCAGGATTTTAAACAAGCATTTCATACTTATCACCTTTTGGAAAAAAAGGATTTAAATGCCGAAGAAAAAAATATCTTACTCACTGAGCATGCAAAAACTCTACTTAATTTGGATTATCCAAGACATGCTATTTTTTCACTTTCAAAAACAACGCCCTTAACAACACCTGATAGCGTTCTAACCCTTGCCAGCTGCTACCTATCTGCAGGTCTGCCCTATCAAACTAAAAAGCTAATCGAGCAACCACAATCGCAACGCATTATTCAAACTATTCCAACAAACAGTTACTTACACAATCGAAAAAAAGACATCGATTATCAAATCATGCAAAATACATCAAAAGCCATGTTAAATTTTGATTTTGCAAGAATTCAGGATTCTACACAATTCATCATCAATCGAGAAACAGGTGAAGGAAATTATCGCACCTTTGGCACCAATTCCAATACATCAGTGATGTTATCTAAAAGTCAGTATTATAACCCCATTCATTATGTCAATTCTGATATTTTATTTATCAAACAAGATTTTTTAAATATTCATGATAAATTGGATTTATCGGCCGCCGTGATTCCAACACAAGTTCGTTATTTAAATTCAAATGGATTTAATCCTTGGAATCCATTACTCTGGCAAGTATCAGCAAATCTTAAACAAAATGATTATTTTAATCTATATGCTTTCAATAATACTGTTCTGGTTGAAACCATTCCGGCACTGCAAAATAATATTTTAATGAATAACTCTGAAGGAACGATTAATCTTCACCCACTCAATTTTGCCTATTTCAATTTTACTTTCGCCGGCAGTTATTTTAGCGACACCAATCAACGATTAGGAGGAGCCGCCAGCTTTTTATATCAACTATCATCTCGTTATGGGATCTTTTCTAAAATAAGATATCGACGATTTCAAAACTCATATTATGACAACCCTAATTATTTTAGTCCTCAATCCATGCAGGAAGGTGATCTTTTTTTAATTTTCAAAAAAAGATTAACCATGACAACTTTTCTTTATGCCGAAGGCAGTGTTGGACTTCAACAACTCCAAGTCAATCCAACTGAGGATTTATCCAAGCAAACAGTTTACACAACGCAAATTAATCTCGCTCAAAAAATTACAAAATATGCTCAACTGACTCTCAGTTATAGTTACGTTCAAAACGTATTCAATAACCTTGTCGGTCCATACTCACAAGAATATTTTGGTGCTAATTTGAAAATATTTCTAGATTAAATGGTCCTTGGAATAATTCCTTCGCAGGTCAAATCTAAGCCGACATTCGAAAATAAATTAAAAGCCAAATACTCTGAATGATTGAACTTTGAAGATTTTTTTTCAAAGGAATATTCAAAATATTGACAACCAGGCTTTTTAATAAAAGAATGAATCAACTCTTGCACCCACTCTTCAAGAAAATAATTCAAAACGTTCATCCAGAAAATAGGCCTTCTGAGTATTCATATTAATAATCAATTGCTTGATTTCTGAAGAATATTCCAATTGAAAACAATAGCAATTCATCAATGCTTCCGAATTTTTCTTATATAATGCACGATGTGGTCCCATATCTTCTTTTCCTCAAGTTATTTTTTGTTGTTTACCAAGCATACAATTTATAAGGACGAAACTCATTTCGTTTTCTTTGCATATCTAAAATCATCATATAAAGACGCACCAAATCCATTTCTTCTTTGAAATCTTCTGGTATTTCTCCATAACTATAGATCATTTTAATATTACCAATTGAAGAATTGGACAAATGTGCAATTCTTTTAAGATTATAATCAGTGGTTTCCAAAACATATTCAATCATTCCTTTGTAAATATTTACCTTTGCATTTAAATTACTTTCCATTGGTCGCTCCATTTGCGAAATAAATATTATTACCACGAAACTAAAATTAACGTCAACAAGTATTTAATAAAAAAATATATTTATTTGAAACCATATTGATTTTTATTTATTTGAATGTTAAATTTCTATTTCGAATTGAAACCAGGTTGATTTTATGACTGCCATTTACAAAGATTTTTCAGACAGACTTATTCAAACCATGAAACTCAGAGGCTTTTCAGCATCGCGCTCTCCCCATGGTATATGTATGAAATCTTTGTCAATATTTACACAGGCATCAGAACAAATCTGTAGACGTTATGTTCGAGGCGAAGCTTTACCCACCTATGAAAAAATTATCAATATTGCAAAGGAATTGAATGTATCGCCAGGGTGGCTCCTTTTTGGTGATGAGAAAGATAAAACCAAGAATCGTATCATTGATGAAGAACTTTTGGCTTATATTTTGAAATCAACCCACCCCTTATTTCCAAACCAAAGTGAAGATTTTTCTGAATTTGTCATTGGATTATTGAAAGATATTAAAGATATTCATACCTCTGATGAAAATATCTATAAACTCATTGATCTAGCGGTGGGCTCTATTGCTTCCTATCAAAAAAAGCAAATTAAAAAAGTAAGCAATACATAAAACAATACAAGACATGGACTACTCGTGGATAAGATAACTCTGCATCCAAAAGCTCAGGATTTGCTATTTAAGTATTATCGAGCTTTGCGATTAATATTTAATGATGTATTGGGACATTTGGAAATCGATTATATTTCTATTGCTCTTTTGAATGAAAATAATCAATTGTGTTTTTTTTCATCACGCCCTTCTATTGAGCAAAATATCATTGAGCATGACTTATGGCCACATGATCCATGTTGCCAGTTTAAGCATCTAGATACACTCATTTGGAATGACTTTAAATGGGATATTCATTTAAATAAGTTTAAACAGGTGATTCCCCAGTTTGCCTATGCACTGAGCGTTCCTGACTATTTTGAAAACTATCAAATCTGTTATTCATTTGGACTAGAAACGCATGATCCGACTGCACATCGGCATTTATATGAAAATACTAAAGTTTTAAAATCCATAGGAAAATTTTGTCTCATAAAAATTTTAGACATCGTGGAAAAAGATTTACTAAAGAAATACCCCCCATATTTAAAAATGGTGGTTCAAAACTAATTTTGTTGACAAGGAAGAATAAAATGACTCTTAAACATAAAAATAAAATGATATTGGGCGCTGTTCTTGGCAATCTCATCGAAGCTTTTGATATGGCTATTTGTGGATTTTTATCTGCCTATTTAGCCAAATATCTCATTGGCAGCATCAACGAAGGCTTAATGATAATCTTCATTACCTTTTTTGTGGGTTATATGGCAAGACCATTGGGTGCTCTATTTCTTGGCTTATTTTCAGATGTGTATGGCAGAAAAATTACTTTATCGGCATCGATCATCACCATGGGATTTGCCACTGCCTGTATCGGCTTCATTCCTTCTTATCAGTCCATAGGCATATATGCCGTGATGGGTTTATTCATTTTACGAATTTTACAAAGCTTTTCATGCGGGGTAGAATATTTAAATTCAACAGCTTATCTGATTGAAAACTTTGATAAAAAAGAAAAAGGATTTGCTGGCATTTGGTCTTCTTTTGGGTCAACCGCGGGTTTGCTGTTCGCGACAATTGTCACCCTTGTCATGAGCTGGGCCATAAAGAATCACCCTGATCTGGAATGGCTCATATGGAGAGTCCCTTTTATGCTTGCATTATTGGGCTCGAGTATTGGTTTATATATCCGCATGTATTTGCCTGAAAGCTTAGAATTTGTGATTTATTATTCAGAACAACCCAAACCAAGCATTAAAAAAATTCTCAATGAATCTTTGCTTTATTGCATGGAAAATCAATTCAAAACCATCTATGTTTTTATCCTAAGTTGCTTAGGTGTTACAACCACCTTTTTATTTTATATTTATGGACCAACACAGGCGCATATTGATGGCCATTTTACCCATAATCAAATCATTCTCTCTAATAGCATTTCACTTCTCATCTTATTAGGCATTTATCCTTTTGCAGGACGTCTCACGGATAGAATCAGCCAAAACAAAATGCTTATAGCCGCCCTATTTGGATTTTCCTTGCTTTCCTATTTGTTTTTTTCTACGCAATCATCAGGCAATTACTTGTATTTTTTAGGTATTCAAGCGCTCATCTCTATACCCTCAGGCATTTACTATGCAACAGTTCCTGTCATGCTCACCAACATGTTTCCGGTGAATTTGCGTTGCACGGCTTTATCTGTCATTTACTCGATAGCCGCAAGCCTTTCAGCAGGACTAACGCCATTATTATCTCTAGTTTTGATACAAAAAACACATTCACAAACCGCTCCCAGTCTCATCGTACTGATATTGGTGTGTTTAACGATTGGCTTATTACTATTCAGCTCAATGAGAAAAAGAAATTTAAGCATAGAATTTCAAATCGCTTGAATATTTGACATACTGAACTATCATTATATTATAAATTATGTTAAAACAATAACTTAAGAGAAGATTTTATTTAACTTTCAAGGAGAATACTATGATGAACCCAAGGGAAATAAAAGTTGAGCTTCGAGCTTTAAAAACGGCTCAAAAGCAAAATAAAACAAAATAAATATCCATTTATAGTCTATGTTCCACATAGACTATAAATTTAACATGCTTATTATTCAGTTTATGTGAGCGTTGTGGTCATACTGATAATGTTGATAGGAATGCAGCAAAAGAGAACGCAGTCAAGTGTTTAGTATTGAAAGCGCTCTATTTTAATGGCTAGTAATTTACTAGCTTGGTAGTTACCTCTGAAACCTTCAGCGACTCTACGAATGATTTAAAAAGTGGCTTATCGGCTTTATTTAAAAAAATCGCATCTAATGGGTCCAATATATCCGGACGATTCGCTTCAGCACTTGCAGAATGCAAAGCAATTTTGAAATGACTGCTTCCTGTGAACTTTTCTCTCACCCATTGAATTAATAATGTTCCATTTAGATGAGGCATTTCATGATCGGTAATCATCCCATCAGGTTGCCACAACGTGAGTAATTGCTGAGCCATTCTTCCATCAGGCACGCAAATAAAATACCAATCACCAACAGCTAAAATATAACAAGCCAAGTCTTTCCAATTTTTAGAAAAATTCAGTCTAGACGTTGGGGTACATGATGCCATACTTCCTAAACCTAAAAACTCCAAAGTCTGCTTTAAAAGAAACTTGATATTCAAAACCCCATCATCTGCCAAGAGTATGGATTTTTTATTCTTATACTGAATGGTTTCTAAGATATTTTCAAAACCATGAATTTCATCGGATTTTAATATAAACTCCTTGGGTTTGAAATCTTCAGCAAATATTGAAAATTGAAATAAGGTATGTTCATCATTACATCTTGAAACATTCAATTCACCACCCTGGCTTTTCCAGATCACACTATCATGATGAAAATGACTATCATCATTGTTGATGACATTTGTCTGTTGCGTTTCTTGATACAACTGAAAAAATTTTTGTTGTTGATCTAATAAATAAACATTAGCATGAAATTGTGTTTTGGAGTCAACGCTTGCCTCTAAACGAAGTTCATGAGGCTCTGTTGCATTTAAAACATATAACTCAATTAATGATGATAATAAAGCATCAAGTAAATCCAATGCATAACCAAATAAGGGATATTTATTTATATATTCTGAAGCCACATAGGTTAAAACAAGATTTCTTTGCTGCACTTGCTGGATTTTTTGTTCATGGGTGATTTTATCACCCAAATAAGAAAAGATATCGAAAGACTCTAAAGAACTCAAATGATTAATTTTATCGTTTATACCGACGATTATGCTCAAGGATTCTTGTGGAATTTGGGACATATTCAACTGTAGTCGAATTTGATTAGAGCAAAATCGAATGCGTTGAAATGTTGGTTCCAAAAATGATGAATCCAAATTTTTTACCACACATGCATTTTTAATTTCTTGATTCATATCAAGAATAATACGCTGTCGTGAGCTCGCTTCTAATTTAGAAAAACATTCTCCTAACTGTAAAGTTAATTGTTCAGTAAAATATAAAATTTCTTGAAATTTTGAAAAACAAGCTTGTTCGTAGGTTTTATGATTGAAAAAAACGTGAAATTGATAAAAATGACCTATTTCATAAAAGCGCTGCTCAGATAATTCCATTCGAATATCAACAATCAATTCAGTTTGTTCTAATGGCGTTAAAATTTTAATAGGACGTTCATACATTCGTTGAAATAACATGGTCCAATTGTGAGCAGTTGGACCCTCATCTAAAACTTCAGCAACCAATCTTTGATGCATGCTAAATTTTGGCAAATCCATAAGTTTTGATAATGCAACTTTTGCATGAATATCAAAATTTTGTCCGAATAGTTCTAAACACTTTGGTCCCTCAAATGCCGTGAGATACAACTCCCATTGTCCCTCAATTTTCTCACATATTAATTGCGCTCTAATATCATCTTGGACATCCAAAGAAATTTTTTCAGGCATTGCAACTGAGAGATTTCTTGGGGTGGATATTTCAGGAGATGGCTGAACAGCTCGCACCCGATTCTCAGGTGAAATCTGAGCAGCTCTTCTAACATTGGGCCATCCTAAAGATGACCACAACCAACCATATCGAAATAATTGAAAATTTAACATACATTTTACTCTCTGAATTGTGTAATGATTATACCATACCCCATATTTTTGGTCAAATTTTAGCGTGGATGCTGGCTTATCAAGTATTTAGTTGTAATTTAATTAAAATTGATTTATTTTTTAAAACCAAAGCCCATTATTGCAAGTTACGGACTTAACTCCAACTTGAAAAAGATGAGTTCAATATGATGAAAATATTATTTCCATCGTTGATTTGTTTTTTAAATGGACTTTTTTTGAAAAAAAGTTAAAATTTGATATGCGTTTTATTTAAGGTAAATTATGACTTCGAAACAATCAGCACAATCCTCTCTTGCCATCGGTTGGATTATTTGGACGTTGGGATGTTTATTCTATTTTTATGAAAACTTTCTTCAAGTCTCCCCAAGTGTCATGAGCAATGAACTCATGCGTGATTTTAATGTCACCAGTCAAACATTGGGATTACTTTCAGGCATTTATTTTTATTCCTATGCCGCTTTACAATTGCCCTGCGGTATTTTAATGGACTTTTTTGGTCCTAAACGTATTTTATTTATCGCAACAGCCATTTGTGCAGCCAGCACCATTGCCTTTGGAACGACCACCCACTTTCCAACCGCCTGCATTGCTCGTTTAATGATTGGATTTGGTTCTGCATTTGCCGCAGTAGGTACCATGAAATTAGCCTCCAACTGGTTTAAATCAGAAAAATTTGCTTTGCTCACTGGCATGATGGTGACCATCGGGATGTTAGGTGGAATTTGCGGAGAAACGCCTCAAGCACTCATGGTTGACCATTTGGGTTGGCGCAATACCATGACCATCGTAGGCAGTATCGGCTTAATTTTAGCATTCATTATTTATTTGATGGTCAAAGAGAAACCTTCAAGCTATCAAAAGCCACAGCATCATAGCGCTGATGTGGGGCTTAAAAAGGGATTACTCGAAATCATCAAAAATAAACAATTATGGGTTGTAGCAAGCTATGGTGGTTTAATTTATATGTGTACCCCTGTTTTTTGTGGATTATGGGGAGTTCCATTTTTAATGAATAAATTAGCCATCACCAAAGCCGTTGCTGCCAATGCCATTTCTCTCGTTTTAATCGGTTGGGCTATTGCAAGTCCTTTATGGGGCATCTATACCAACTACATTGGCCGACGTAAACCTTCTTTGTTCTGGAGTGCTTTAGGAACACTTATCACCTTATCATCCGTGATTTATTTGCCAATTAGCCTCACACAATCACAAATTTTATTATTTTTCTTTGGATTATTTTCAGCAGGTTTTCTCCCGGCCTTTTCTCTTGCCAAAGACATGTGTCAAGCCAGATATGTGGCCACTGGCTTAAGTTTTATGAATATGATGAACATGATTGGAATCGCTTTGGCACAACCAATTGTCGGAATGATTTTAGACAAACTTTGGACTGGCGAAATGCAAAATGGCGTTCGTATTTACTCACTTTTAGCCTATCAGCAAGCTTTAAGTCTTTTACCGCTGGGGGCATTGATTGCCTTGTGTTTAATTCCATGGATTCGTGAAGTTGATACGAATAGATATACACAAAATACTTGATTTGTATTAAAATCTGTCCAATTGAAAATCTATCGATTGTAAGGTGTACTTTTTATGTCAAAAAAACTGTTTATTAAAACCAATGGCTGTCAAATGAATGAGTACGACTCCAGTAAAATGGCTGATGTCTTAAAAGCGTCTCATGATTTGAGTATCACCGATAATCCCGAGGAAGCAGATGTGATTTTGTTAAACACCTGTGCCATTCGTGAAAAAGCCCAAGAAAAAGTCTTTTCACAACTGGGACAATGGCGAGAAATCAAAAAGAAAAAACCGGAGGTCATTATTGGTGTCGGTGGCTGTGTGGCCAGTCAAGAAGGTGGCGACATTTTAAAACGTGCGCCCTATGTGGATATGGTCTTTGGCCCACAAACCTTACATCGTTTACCCGAGATGTTGGATGAGCGCTTAAAATGTCAAAAGCCTGTCATTGATATTCGATTTCCAGAAATCGAAAAGTTTGATCATTTACCTGCGCCTCGCGCTGAAGGTCCCATCGCTTTTGTTTCCATTATGGAAGGATGCAGTAAATACTGTAGTTACTGCGTGGTCCCTTATACTCGAGGTGAAGAAATCAGTCGTCCGTTTGATGATGTATTGGCGGAGTGTTTTCAATTGGCCGAGCAAGGCGTGCGAGAAATCAATTTATTAGGTCAAAATGTCAATGACTATCGTGGTAAAATGCATCAAGGTGGAACTGCTGATTTGGCGTTACTGATTCATTATGTTGCAGAATTAGAAGGTATAACTCGCATTCGTTTCACAACCTCTCATCCGATTGCCTTTTCTGATCAGTTGATACAAGCGTATGCTGAAGTTCCAAAATTAGCGAATCACCTGCATTTGCCCGTCCAAAGTGGATCCGATCGAATTTTAATGGCCATGAAACGCGGCTACACGGCATTGGAATATAAGTCTAAAATGCGTAAATTACGCAAGGTTCGTCCAGATATTCATTTATCCACAGATATCATTGTCGGATTTCCTGGTGAAACTGATGCTGACTTTGAGGCGACCATGAACATGGTGCAAGAAATGGATTATGACACTTCTTTTAGTTTTATTTACAGTCCAAGACCGGGTACACCAGCTGCTAATTTAGTCGACAACACCCCCATGGAAGTTAAAAAACAACGTCTGCAAATTCTACAAAATCGTTTAAATTTGCAAGCACAAAAACATAGTCAATCTTTAGTGGAAACCACTCAAAACGTGTTGGTAACAGGACCTGCCAAGAAAAATCCCAATCAATGGGCTGCACGCACCGAGTGTAATCGTGTCGTGAATTTTGATGGGCCTGAAAACTTAAAAGGTCAAATGGTCAATATTCTCATCACCGAATCCCTTCCCAATTCATTACGAGGCCGTTTAGTCGACCATGCATAATTTTTTTGAAATTTCTTTAATAGTCCCTGAGGCCTATCATGGGCTTCGGGTAGATAGTCTTTTGGCTAAATGTTATCCACAGTATTCTAGAAATCAATGGATAGAATGGCTCAAAGCCGGCTTAATTTATCATCAAGGCAAAGCACTTTGCCCCAAAAACAAGTGTTTTACAGAACAATTGATTGAAGGACGAGTACCCATCGATACGCCTCAAACCGAAGCGATTGCTCAAGAAATTCCACTGGACATTATCTATGAAGATGAACATCTTTTGGTTATCAATAAACCCACGGGCTTAACCGTCCATCCGGGTGCTGGCCAAAAAGACATGACCTTAATGAACGCGCTTTTACATCATCAAGAAAGTTTGAGCATTCTCCCTCGTGCAGGAATCGTTCATCGCTTAGATAAAGATACGACTGGCTTGATGGTGATTGCTAAAACCAATACTTGTTATCTAGCCTTGATACAAATGATGCAAAATCGTGAAATTCAACGTGAGTATCTTGCCTTGGTGCATGGTCAATTGATTAGCGGTGGTCATATTCATACACATTTTGGACGTCATCCCAAACAACGACTTAAAATGGCGGTTCTCAAACAAGGACGCGAAGCCATCACCCATTACCAAATCGAAGAAGCTTTTAAAGACTTTACTTTGCTACGAGTCCGTCTGGAAACAGGTCGTACGCATCAAATTCGTGTCCATTTACAGCATATCGGCTATCCCATTATTGGCGATAAACTCTATGGGAAAAATTGCGCCAAAACCAGTAAAGAACTCGCTTTGGTTATCAATTCATTTCCAAGGCAAGCCCTGCATGCTTTTTCTTTAAAATTCACGCATCCTATCACACATCAACTTTTGGCATTTGTCGCCAATATGCCTGATGATTTAACAGCTCTAATTGCATGTATCCGTTTATGATAATTGTATTATTATCTCAAGCCAGGTTTTAAAGATGAAGTTGATTCGCGATCTTCAAGTTGGTCTAATACCATGTGTTTGCTTTTGTTAATAACCCACATTGCACTTGCAAATAAAACAATTAAAGTGTTTATAAGCTGTTTTCCATGAACAAAATTCCTTTAGAATATCACGCCATGGCGCACCTGTGCGAAGCTTCTATTACACTGGGCTTATTATTTTATTTATGATAACTAAGAATAGGAGCAAGATTGTAAATCGAAAAATCTTCTTAATTATTGTCGAAATAATAAGGACTTTCCCTTGCTGAATGCTTATCATCTGTGGCTGCATCAACTGGAATACACCATGTTTCTTTAATATAAAGCAACAAGAAAAGTGCTATGCCTAATGAGAGGGGTAATAATAATAACGCGGAATGAAAGTTTGAAACAGAAAAATAATGTACGCCATCTATAATTTTCCCATCCCAGGCCCAATCAAGAATCGCTCCAATTATCGGTTCAAATATTGCTTCACAGATCGAGTCAAAGGTATTCATTACGCCTAAAACAGTTCCAGCTAATGCAACAGGAAATAATTCTCTAATCATTGCAAAACTTGTGAAAAAACCACTGGCGCCAAATCCAAAGAAAAATAAAGTTGTACTTAACAAGATAATATTTCTGCTTGGACTGTATAAAGCAAATAGAATACAAATTAAGGCCATAAGAGAGCCAGAAAATAAAATGGGTTTTCGACGTCCGACAAAATCAGACAGCCATCCAAAAAATGGAGCCCCGACAGCAAAACCAATAAAAATCCATGATACTGCAAATGCCGCACTATTTCTGGAAAGCTCATAAGCTGTTTGTAAAAAAGGAACACCCCATAGTCCGCCAAAAACAGAGACTGGCGCAAACGCCAATCCACTATATAAAGACAATAACCAGGTTTGTTTATTACATATAACAGGCCGCATATAAAGTTTAGATGAGTGCTCGATTTTAGAAGAAGATAATGCGTTATTTTGTTTATCACGAACAATGATGATATATAAGAATCCTAGTAAAATTCCCAAAAAGCTAATAATGCCTAACGCAGAACGCCAACCGACTCCTTCAATAAGAAAAGATAATGGAACTTGACCAAAAACACCGCCTAACATGGCAGCAGTCATACACAATCCTGATACCATGGCAAATCGATTTGGTGAAAACCATAATGTTGCTAATTTAAAACAGGATACGGCAGCAAATGCAGCTCCAGCACCAATCATTGCTCTGGATATACATGCTAACTGTAATGAATTTGTTTGAGAAAAAATAAAGGTGCTTGCACTACACAAAAATATTGCTAGAGCTGTTAAGAATCTTGGGCTGAAGCGGTCGAGTAAAATGCCAACGGGGATTTGCATCATTAAGTATGCATAAAAATAGAATGCAGATAAATTACCAAGCCCTGCACCGTTCACATGAAAAACTTTCATTAAATCATGTGTCATAACACTAGGAGAAACTTGTACAAGATATTTGTAAAAGAAAAAACATGCCCCTAAAAGCCAGACAAGCCATGGATAGATAGATTGATACCATTGATTTCTATTTAAGTTATTAATTTCAAATCTCCTCGTCATATTATCCAAGAATAGCTAACTTTGTACTTATCTGATATTGTTAGTTCCATCAAGATAAAAAAGGTATTGAGTCAAAAGCAATTAAATTCATTTTTTATCAATATCTTTTTATATTCCAACGGTATGGATGGATCCAGGGGCTTTTCGTCGCATTTTGGTAATTATTATTCGCTTTTACGGCCTCATTCATTAATGAAGCATTCACTAAAATATTTAAAGAAAAAAATCCAAATTTTTTTGTCCAATTATACCGCATATTTAATATTCCTCATAATTTTTTTAAAAATACTTATTTTGCTTACAAGTATTTTTTAGATAAAGTATCAATAATTAAAATCTACCAAAAAGACAATGGTGAATGTCCAATTGTCTCTTGGTTAGAATCACTTGATATGACGATCAGAAATCGCATTCAATCACGTTTGGCCAGAGTTACTATTGGTATTTTAGGCGAATATAAAATATTAAGTGATAAGATTAGGGCTTTTCCTCAATTTAAAGCCATTAATTAGGGTAATTTTTAGTCGATAAAAAACAGGAGAAGTATACCAAGATCCAGAGATCTGTTATGAAGAACTAGTGGTTAAAAAGAATGCCCCTAGATGGATTCGAATGATAAGAAAGTATTCGAAGCACAAAATACCTGATATAAAGGGTTAGTTTGATAAAGGTTTAATAATGGCCTGCTGTAACAAAAGCAATAGGTCAATGGATTACTTTTATTCAAAATACGGGTTAAGGAATGGATTTTCATGGTAAATACTTAACCTATTTTTTTAGTCATTATTATCTCGACTTTAGCCATTTAAGCCGCTATTGATAGCAGGTATATCAAGCTTTCAA
>CAZNFJ010000041.1:0-16250 GCA_964572685.1 uncultured Legionellaceae bacterium | reverse complement strand
ATAATGATCAACAACAAATGCAATTATCTGAGCGTTTTCATAATAAATATCTATGGCACTATAGTGAATAGTATTAGGCTGAGCCTGAACAAGGGGATCTCTTTTACCAAACTCAACAATTAATTGATAATGTCCATATTCTTTTGATGAATTGAGACATTCCAAATATTTAACAACCTCGTCAGCATGAATGATTTCAATATTTTGCAATTGCGCATTTCTTTTGAAATAATCAACTAAAAACCGAATGGACTCTTCAGAAGCAACCTTTTTCTCCTCGACCATTTGATCAAAATCTTTCCTCAGTAATGCATCAAATAATACCTAAAATGCTATTATACGAACATATATTATATATTAAAAAATGACGTATATGATCTTTTTTTAACAAATTTAAAATTATTATGCTCACCAATAGTTAAAAAAATCTCAATTAGTGTCCTCCTCAAGTTTTAAATATTAATATTGGCGGGTTCCAAATATCAAACTCTAATCTAAAGCAGTAATTGCCCTTGAAAATAACTTCTCGCATAACCGCCCACATAGCATTTGGCACCTTGCGTCCAAACATGAATTTCGCTTCTTCGCATCAACCCTTGTTGAAAACCGAGCTGTGTTTTATCCTTTAAGCGCTGACTCCACCAATAAAATAGTCTTGAAAAGATAGCTGGTGTTGCTGTTTCTTCTTGTAAAGTGACTCTAGGGGTAAAACATCGGCAATATATATCCCAGTCCCCTCCTTTGGCGGTCATCACCAATGTTCCTGAAATCAAATTTCTAAAAGCAGCTACTTGCACCTGACATTGGACAACCTTCTCCGGACTATCAAAAACAGCCACGACGTCAGGACCATTTTGCAGAACCTCTAAAGGCCGGATTGAAAAAAAATCATAAAAATTTTCAGGGATTTTCTCAGGTTGAACTTGAATATGTGGATACTCTAAATAGATACGATCATTATGAAAAAGGATTTTCATCCCCCCTAAGACTGTTTTGATCTCTATATTTTGACTGGGTATTTTTTGCATTTGCCGACATACATGCGCGGCAGCCAACAAACCGTTTCCCTGACTAAAAACCTCACCCTGAGCATTAAATGATCGAAACCACCAAGCAGAATCTAAAGATTGCAAAAAAACCGTTTCTGAATAATGATGCTCCAAAGCAATCGCATGCAATAATTCATCATTCAAGGTTTCTTGCAAAGAACAAACGGCAATAGGCTCTCCGTGAAATATTTTATCCGTAAAAGTATCGACCACTGTCCATTGAATATCATTCACCCCTTACTCCTTTTAAACAGCTTGTAATTTGGCATAAGCCAATACCAACCATTTTGCGCCATGTTGATGAAAACGTACCTGGATTCGAGCATTTTTTCCATCACCTTCAAACGCTAATACAACACCCGATCCAAAGTGCGAATGATGAACTGTTTGACCAATTTTAAAAGGATTCTCTGAAGACACGATTTTTTGAATCACATTTGATGAGGATGTTTGAAAATTTTTGCTGGCTTTAGGCCGGACTGCATGCACCAAATCTGCGGGTAACTCCGATAAAAAACGTGATGGGCGATGATATTGCTCACGACCATATTGTCTTCTTAATTCAGCATAAGTCAGATATAGTTTTTCCATGGCTCGCGTCATGCCAACATAACATAAACGCCGCTCCTCCTCCAAACGACCAGGCTCATCCATGGACATTTGGCTAGGGAATAATCCCTCTTCCATACCAATCATAAACACCACTGGAAACTCAAGTCCTTTAGCAGCGTGCAAAGTCATCAAATGCACATGTTCCTCATGTGTTGCAGCTTGCCATTCACCAGCCTCTAAAGCAGCTTGTGTTAAAAATGTCAAAATATTTTCAGATTCATCCGATTGTCGTGCAAATTCATCCACGGCGTTGACCAATTCTAAAAGATTTTCACGTTTAGACTCAGAACGCTCTTTACCTTTTTCACTATAATGCCTTAACAAACCACTATCCTCGAGTATCGTCATCACCACCGAAGACAAACTAAGCTCTTTCATTGTTTCCTGCCAAGGACTAAAAAGTTGACAAAAAGTTTTTAAAGCATTTGAGGTTCGAGCAGTAAAATGCTCTTCTTGTAATCCGATTTCAACAGCTCGCCATAAGGAGCAATCATGAGTCTTACTTAAGTCTCGTAAATGGCTTAAGGTTTTTTCCCCAACCCCTCGACTAGGCACATGTATCGCTCGTTCAAAAGCAGCATCGTCATTTGAATTAACCAATAATCGCAAGTAAGCCAAAGCATCTTTAATTTCAGCTCGTTCGAAAAAACGCATCCCACCATGAATACGGTATGCAATCCCTGCGCGAAGCAAGGCCTCTTCCATGACCCTTGATTGGGCATTGGAACGATAAAGGATCGCCATATTATTGGCATCCCGTCCTGCTTGTAATTCTTTTTGAATCTGTTCACGTACAAAAATGGCTTCTTCCAATTCATTAAAAGCACTGTAAAGACAAATTTTTTCACCATATTCGCCTTGTGTCCAAAGAGATTTCCCCATGCGCTCACGATTATGGGAAATAAGGCTATTGGCTGCTTGCAAGATGGTATTGCTCGAACGATAATTTTGCTCGAGGCGGATAACATCAACTTCTTTAAAATCTTCTATAAAACGCGTAATATTTTCAACACGCGCACCTCGCCAGCCATAAATGGATTGATCATCGTCACCAACAGCCATCACTGAACAATGGGGACCAGCTAATAATTTCAACCAACGATATTGAATAGCATTGGTATCTTGAAACTCATCAACCAAGAGTAAACGAAATTGAGCATGGTACTGTGCCAAAACATCTGGATGCTGTTGAAAAAGTTCGACACACCGCAATAAAAGCTCAGCAAAATCGACCACATCACTACGAACACAAGCTTCATGATAAGCTTGATAAACTTGTAACCAAACTCGCATGGGACCATAAGATGGTACTTGAATTTGAGAAGGTCTTAATCCCTCGTCTTTTTGTTGATTGATAAATGAAATTGCTTTTTTTACGGGCCACTGCTCTGGATCTAAATGAAGATCCGATAAAATACGCTTAATCATTCGTGTCTGATCGTCGGTATCTAATATTTGAAAATGCGCAGACAAGCCTACTAGAGCATGGTGTTTTCTTAAAAACCGATGCGCCAAACCGTGAAATGTACCTACCCACCAGTCATGTGGCACATGAGGAATCAAACTTTTCAAACGGTGTTTCATTTCACTAGCCGCTTTATTGGTAAAAGTAACGGCTATAACTTGAGCACAGTTGAGAATATTTTCTTCAACAAGCCAGGCAATACGATTGACCAAGACCCGTGTTTTACCACTTCCAGCACCTGCCAAAATTAAGCGATGCCCCATTGGCGCTGTTACAGCCTGTAACTGTTCTTTGTTAAGACGCTCTAACCAGCTCAAAGCTTGCATAAAAAACCCATTTAAAAAAAATTTAGTGAATTATCGCTGATTTTTGTATGAAGCGAAAGCCTCTAAAACAGTTAATAGTTCACGTTCTTCATAAGGATAGGTTTCAAGAGCTGCTTGCCATAGACCTTGTGGCCACAAAGGATCTTGATGAAATCGTGCAATGATATGAACATGTAACATCGAGACCACATTACCCAAAGCGCCCACATTGATTTTATCGGGTTGATATATTTTTTTCAGGGATAAAGACCAAAAATTCAATTCATTCCACAATTGAAGTTGGGCCTCGTCATTAAGCTCATCTAGCTCTCGCACACCGACCACACGGGGAACCAAAATCAACCATGGATATTCACGAGCATTTTTTAAATAGACATCGGACAAAACATCATGATGCAATAAAACACAAGAAGATTCGATTCGTTCATCAACTTTAAACATAAACTCCAACCATGTTTCAATAAATAGTAGCGACGCGTTAAATTTTAGGATAGCATAAAAAGGAAGATAAAGGGATGAATCCATATGCAAAGACGTTTAGTATTAGTATTATTCATGATGATATTTTTTAGTGGTTGTCACCACTACTGTGCCCACCCTGATGATCCGTTTGAAAACATCAATCGAGAGCTTTATAAGTTTAATATGGCTTTTGATGCGACCGTTCTCAAACCGCCCGCAAAACTCTATTTTAATTATGTACCCGCACCGGTTCGTGGTGGAATAAATAATGTCTTCAATAATATTGCAATGCTACCGACCATTGGAAATGATATTTTACAATTACAAGGTCATCAAGCAATCCAAGATTTTGCTCGATTCTATCTCAACTCGACTTTAGGTCTTGCCGGTATTGGTGATGTAGCGACCAAGTTGGGAATTCCTGCTCACCGTAATGATTTTGGTTTAACACTTGCTTCTTGGGGCAACACGACCTCTCCTTATATTATGCTCCCATTTTTAGGCCCTTCAACGATTCGTGATGGTTTTGGTATGGTATTTGACTATGCCTTCTTAACCCCCTACCCATTGATCGCCGATCAAATTCTTTATGGTATTTTAACCACAAGATACATTGATTTGCGTTCACAAATGATGGATGGAGAGCACTTGCTACATGATTCACTTGACCCATATATTTTTCTGCGCGATGCCTATTTGCAATATCGTAATAATCTAATAAGCCAGCACAACCATACTGCGCCTGAAGACAGTAGTGCTGAACTTTACGTCCCAGAAGACGCCAGCCCCTTGACAGAACCCAAAGAATCCGGAAAATCCTCACCATTTCCCATAACAACTGCTTCATATGATTCAAATCGCACTGTATCAACCTGAAATACCGCAAAATACCGGCAACATCATTAGACTTTGCGCCAATACTGGCGCAAAATTACATTTGATTCATCCTTTAGGTTTTACCTGGGAAGATAAAAAATTAAGGCGTGCAGGTTTGGATTATCATGAATTTGCTAGCATTGAACATTATTCCTCTTGGGAGATCTTTTTAAATACCCATCAAAGCAGTAGAATATTTACTTGTGAAACACATGCCACTCAAGGTTACCATGAAGTCGAGTATCAACCTTTCGATATATTATTATTTGGACCTGAGACACGTGGATTACCGCTTGATATTGTCGATGCCCATCATCCGATTCGCATCCCTATGAAAGCACAAAGCCGAAGTTTAAACTTATCCAACGCGGTTGCTATTGTGGCTTATGAAGCATGGCGCCAATTGGAATTTAAAGGACAATCAATATGACTTGGATATATTGGCTCAAAAACTACCAACACATCTGGCAAACTTTTGAAGGTATGCTTTGGCTCATCAATGGTTTCATTCATTTATTATTTGCGGGTGCTGTTGCAAGAGATTGTGGAGAACTAACCAAAAGAGGTATTAAACCAATTTTAGTCAGTCCTGCCACCTGGGCATTTACAGCCCTTATTGGTGGTGTATGGGTCGGAGGACTTTATTGGCTTTTACATCACTCTACACTCACAAGATTAACATCACATACCTTAAAGGATATTCAAAATGAAGCATGAACACATTACCCCTGAAGATTTAAATCAAGTGCTACAAACAACACCAATACTTTTGATTGATGTTCGTGAGCAAGAAGAATGGAATGAAAACCATATCCAAGGTGCAACCTTAGTACCTTTATCAACGATTGCTACTCAAATCGACAAAGTCTGTCAAGACAGAACTCAGCCAGTATATTTATATTGCCAACGAGGCCGTCGCTCTCATCAAGCAGCCTTGATACTTTTAAGTTTAGGCTTTATACATGTCATTGAATTGGAAGATGGTATGAGCCATTGGTTAGAAAAAGGTTTACCTTGCCAAACGTGCTGATTATCGCGATAATATTGCAGCTTGAAGTTATTGAGAAAAAACCATGAACGACATTATTCAATTTGCCCAAAACCATATTTTAATGCTATCGGTTTGGATTATTCTTTTGCTTACTTTAGTAGGCATGGAAATGTGGAATCGAAAAAAACGTCCGCAACAAGTTTCGCCACAATCTCTAATTGAGATGATGAATACTCAAGAAGTGAAAGTGGTGGATATACGCACTAGCCAAAATTTTAAACAAGGACATATTCTACATAGTAAAAATATACCTTGGCTTGGTCAAGATGAAGTTGCTTTTAAAGCATTTCAAAACGAAGTGCTCATCATCGTTTGTCAACAGGGTCAACAAGCCGCACGTCTTGCCGAAGAACTAAAAAACCAGAGTTTTGCTCAAGTAATGGTTTTAGATGGTGGTGTAAACGGTTGGCAAAATGAGAATTTACCATTGGTTAAAGGAAAATAACATGACAGAACAAACCAACAATGAACAACATCAATTTTTCATTCAACGTGTTTTTACCAAAAACATTTCTTTTGAGGCCCCTAATAGCCCTCAGGTATTTCAAGAAGAATGGGAACCTGAACTCAATTTGGATTTAAATGTTAAACACATGAGCTTAGACAAAGATACTTTTGAAGTGGTCTTAACGGTAACAGCCAATGTGAAAAATAAATCTAAAGTGGCTTTTTTAGTTGAAGTGGAACAAGCTGGTATTTTCACCATACAAGGCCCCACTGGCGAACAACTTGAGCATGCACTCGGAAGTTTTTGCCCCAGTTTACTATTTCCTTATGCCAGAGAAATCATCAGCTCCGAAGTCACCCGTGGTAGCTTTCCACAATTGGTATTATCACCAGTAAACTTCGATGCAATTTACTGGCATCAAAAACAACAACAAGAAACACAACAATCATGAAAAATATCGCGGTTTTGGGTGCCGGTTCCTGGGGAACGGCAGTGGCGATGGCCTTAGCAAATCAGGGTCATCGCATACATTTATGGTCTCGAGATATCAGCTACCTATCCAATGGATGCAATCAAAAGTATCTCCCCTCCGTACCATTTCCCAAGAATCTAGACATCACCCAAGACCTCGATAGCGCACTAAAAGCCGATTATATTTTAATTGCTGTACCATCAAGTGCATTTTTGGATTTGGTCAAACATTTTCCCCAAGCCCCCAAAAAAGGATTTGCTTGGCTTACCAAAGGGCTTGAGCCTAAAAGTAATCGACTGTTAAGCGATATCGTGCAAGAACGATTTGGTAATACTTCAATGGCCATGATTAGTGGACCATCATTTGCAAAAGAAGTTGCTGCACAAAAGCCAACAGCCTTGATTGTTGCTGGCAATGATTTGAACTTTCAACAAACATGGCAAACACTTCTGCACTCCGAATATAATCGTGTGTATCTTTCAAACGATTTACTCGGTGTACAACTCTGTGGTGCGGTCAAAAATGTATTGGCGATTGCTTGTGGTATGAGCGACGGCCTTTCCTATGGCGCTAACGCCAGAGCTGCTTTGATCACCAGAGGTATTGCAGAAATGAGTACCTTAGGCCTAAAAATGGGTGCTGAACAAACAACATTTTCAGGATTAGCCGGCGTTGGTGATCTGATACTCACCTGTACAGATGATCAATCTCGAAATCGCCGTTTTGGGCTTTACCTTGGACAAGGTATGTCTCAAGAGGATGCAGAAATCAAAGTTCAACAAGTGGTAGAAGGTTTACATAATGCCAAACAAGTCGTGGCACTAGCCCATCATTATCAAATTGAAATGCCCATTTGTGAAGCGGTATATGCTGTTCTTACTCAACAACAAAGTGCTCAAGATGCAGCAAAGTCATTGTTAAATCGCCCCATGCCCAAAACTAAATTTTAGGTTCAAATCTTTTTTCATTTCGAATTCTTTCTAATTCTTGATCAACTTTTTCTTGTGTTAAAGCCGGATGTAATTTATCTCGAAAAAATTGTATAGCCGCATTCAGTTTTTTTTGATCTTTGGTATGAGATCCTAAGTCCTGTTGTGCTTTCTCAAAATCATCCTTTGTACCGACATGGATAATAATATCGAGTTGATGCTGTATCTCTTTAGTATCATGATTTGAAGAAAATATTTTAGGCAATGCATTCCAATTACGATTGAGGATATTTTTAAATTGATCAACCGTCCATTGTTTCTGAACCTGACGTTGATTAAAAAGATTTTGTCTCAAATGTTGAAGAGCTGTGCTTGCGGAGACTTCTTTGACCATATCAGGAGACAATATTTCAATTTTCTTTTCCTGCTGCCTACTTTTAAGCGCTTCTTGATACATTTCTCCTTTTTTTAAATGCGTTCCGGCTATTAAGGAAGGTAAAAAATGACTGAATGTTTCTTGGTAATATCCAACGACTTTTAAAAAATCATAGGCGGTTTTATTCTCAATATCAAAATATTTTACAGACCCAGAACGAAGAAGAGCCATCTTAATTTCTTTATACTTATCTTTATTTATCTTGCCATTTTCATCGACAGAATATTGATAGACTAATTTCTTGAAAATTCGAACTTTATCTCCTTCAGAATAATCATCGCTAAAATTGATTTTCAGTTCCTTTTGCCCTGTTATTTTCTCAAATTGTTTCAAAGTTTGAAATACAAATTCATCTTCTGAATCTAATTTATCATTACCTTCCAGCTTGGGCACGCGAATTTCGCCATTTTGGCATAAATCTAAAATTGCGCCATCTTTATACTCAATTCTTGCATAATCAGACAATAGAGGTCTTTGAAATCCATAGGCTTGTAGCTCTTTTGGTTCTTCTAATTTTATAGAAGCTAAATTCCCATTAAAATAAGTCACGCTCTTGATAGGATTTCTTGGAGAAGAATAAAAGATCGTGCTCTCTAAAGGAGCTTTCGTTTCAGAAATTTTTTTATGTGCGTTCATCAAATGTTCAACTTCAATCAGTTGAGATTGCAATTCGCCCTTATCTTTTTTAGCTGTTTGAATTTCTTTGTTGATGCTTTCAATTTTTTCCTCGAATAACGCCTTCAATTCCGGTTCTGATTGACCTGAGTTTTCATCCCACTCCCCCTTCAAACTCGTCATTAGCAGCGTTTTAAGCGATTGTATGATTTGTTCATCGTTTGGTGCTTTCTCATACTCTTGATAAAGTTCTTTAAATTTATTAAATTCTTTTTCTTTATCTTTAAGACTTTGAAATAAATCTGTAGTCATTTGATCTTTTTCACTAATTTTCTTTTTTTGTTGAATAATCCAAATCATCCATGATGATTCTTGCTCTTGTCCTGTTATTACCATTAATCGAGATGATATCGCGATGTTCTCATAGGATTTTCGCTCTTCTTTATCAGGATATTCCATACTGATATATGCACTAAATTCTGGAGAAGTCGAAATGCTTGAAAAGTCCTTATCGCCAGAAAATGCAATTAGATCAACAGCTCCATCTGATTTTGCAAAGCTTTTCAGATATTGAGTATAAACAGGGACAATTTGACGATCATAGGTACTTGGGTGCCTAGGTCTTAAGGTTGAATGTGGAAACCCGTTTGAAGCAAGAGTTAATTTAGTTAATACATCATTTCTCTCTGTACTTGTATCTTCAGAAAATTCTGGAATTTTAGCTATAAATTCTTTCCGATACTGGTCTCTATCATCTTTTGACAAAAATAAAGTTGAAGCTTGAGATGCTAAAAAACCCTCATAGGTGGGTACTTGTTCTCTGTTAGTTTCAGAATCGATATATTTGAGGAAAGACTTGTAAAATCCAATTTGTTCATTAAGTTCCCTTTTACTATTTTTATCTGTTTCATCTTTTAATTTTAACTCTAATTCAGTTACAATCAATTGAATCTGAAAGGAATCTTTATGTATATCAACGACTGTAAGCGTGGCATACTTCTTACAAGCGCTGATGAGTTTCTTTAAACAAGCCTGATTTTTACCTTCAGGATCATTTAGTACGCCATTATCATATAATTCTTCAACCTGTGATAATGTCTCTTGTCTTTCTTTGAGTTGTTCTTGATATGTCTTGTTCATTATTTTCGAAAATCTTGGCGCCATAAAACCCTCTAATGAAGGTTGTCTTCCTCTTTGTTTTTCTAACTCGAAATAAGATTGAATCTTCATGAATAATAAAGTTTGATCTTTTAAATTTTGATTATCTTGATCTTGCTCTAATTTAGATTTCAAAGCCTTCAATATAGAAGCAATTTGCACATCTGCTTTTGCGTCCTCTTGTGCTTGAACAGATACTTCACTTTGATAGTTTTGACAGGCTTCAGTAAGACTTTTTAAAACTACTTGTATCTGGGGATCTTTGTAAGATTTTAAAGTATTATTGATTATTTTTAATTGTTCAGAACGATAAGTCTCTATGGAAAAAGGCGTGATGGGTGCTTGTGAGGCAATAAAACCTTCATAGCTAGGCCATTTTCCTTTATTTTTTTCCGTCTCAAAATATTGAAGGACGTTTCTATAAAATTTCACCTGTTCTTGAAGAGCTGTTTTTTCCTCTGGAGTTAATACTTTATTGAGTTGGGTACTTAAACTTTGATGTATATCGTAAATGACTCTTTCATCCTGCTCTAATTTAAAATGAGCACGTTCATATCCCCAATCATCATTAGCTAAAAATTCTTCAGGTTTAAGTTCTTGTTGTAGAGTACATAATAGTTGAAATCCCTTATAAACTTGAATTTCTTCGTCGAATAAATCTTCTTCTGCTTTTGATATTGCTTTCGCCCTAAGCTCATGCAAATCCTCTAATTTTGTCTTTATTTTATCTGATTGATATATTGGATCATGACTTTGTAAAAATTGTCGATATTCTTCAATTTTGGCACGATATATAGCAATTTCTCCTTCCAATTGCTCAAATCTCATCTTTGGAGCTTCGATAATATATTGGGTAGGATCCTTGTAAAATTTTTTAATCTCGCTATTTAAACTTTCAATTTTTTGCATTTGACTGTCACTATACCGAAAGTTCTTATTCTCTTTAATAAAATCAGTAAGTATTTTTAGTAAATCTTTAGAAATAACGGGTGATTCAACTGTCACTGCAGGTGATTCAACTGTCACTACTTTTTCCTCAGTTGAAGATGATGCTTTTATGCTAGATTTATAGGCATCAAGCGTATCATAAATTTTTTGGTAATAATGTTTTAGAGCTGTTTTATACTTTCTATTTTTGGTTTTGGTGTCTTTAGTTTTAGTGTCTATAATTGGTTTTACAATTGGATACTTATTCTGATCCAATAAAGTTTCACCAAACTTTTCAATTGCTGAATCAAGTTCTTTTTTTCTATATTTTCTATCTTCTAAGGTTATGGATTTTCTAGACTGAATGGATTCGATTTGACTCCAAAATTTAAATTCAGCGTCATCAATTTCAAGTCGTTTTTTTATAGATTCTTTATATTTTTTATTAAAAATTTTTTCTTGCGCTGTTCGAGACATAGCTATACCTTTAAATCATATGATTGACTTAATTATAGACTATTTTGAGGGTGTGACATCGATAAGGGTGACTTGTTCGGGAGAGATAGCCTCTCCTAAAAAGATTTCCCCAATTCGACAAAAACGCTCAATAGCATCTGTGACTAGATATTGGGTTTGGCCTGTGCCTGAATGGAGTAATTGACGCGATTTTAAGTGCTCTTCGAGCATCATGGCGGTGGCTGATGCCGAGTCAACAATATGAATATTGGGAAGCATTTCTTCTAATAGAGGCTTAAATACGGGAAAATGCGTACAACCTAATAGAATGGTGTCATGATGAATCGGTGTTGGTAAATAATGTTCTAAGGTTAAACGAGCAATATCATGTTGTACGATACCCTCTTCAGCTAAAGCAACCAATAGACTACAGGCTTGCCCATCAATATTGGCGTAGGGAATTCGCTTGATAATGGCGCGATGATAAGCTTTTGAAGCAATTGTTGTTTCTGTTGCCAATACCAAGACCTGACCTGTACGTGAAACCTCACTCACAGCACTCGCCCCAGGCTCCACAACACCGAGGATCAAAAGTTCAGGATAAAGAGCTTGTAAATGCTCTAATGCTGCTGTTGTTGCCGTATTACAAGCAATCACCAAGGCTTTAATTCCTTGCTCAATTAAAATACGAGACATTTGCGTGGCATATTGTTTGACCGTCTCTGGACTTTTCGTGCCATAAGGGAGTCTTGCTGTATCACCCAAATAAATGAACTTTTCATGAGGCAAATGATAACGCAGTGCTCTTAACACTGTTAAGCCACCCATGCCAGAATCAAAAACACCAATTGAACCTTGTGATAACACGATCACTCCTCCAAAAACAGATACAATTATTGTACCAATTTGGGTAAAAGAAATCTAAAATTCTTCTGAATTTCTTTAAAATCAAATTTATCCAAATAAAGAAAAATACTCATCCACGAGCTTAAACCTGCCTGATCACGAATTTGTGGTGGTAAAAATGCTGGTTTTTCTAAAAGCCCTAAGTCTCTCAATTCAACGAGTAAGGGCATATCTTCCAAGGTGATTTTACCCACAAACAATAGTTCAATCACATCAATGGCATGCTGAGAAATGGCAAATAAAATAAAATTATAAGCCAATAGAAAACCCTTGGCATAGGATAAATCCTTGGTGAATGGACCACCTTCTGGAGTGCTACCTCTAAAAATACGCACGGTGTGTGCATAACTTTCTTCTTTGGATAAATCGCAATTCAAAAAATGTTCAAATACATCTAAAAAGTTGGCCCCGCGCATGACCATATTCATGGCCACCACTCGATTGGTAATTTTTCTTAAACGACTAGGATAAGAGGACATCGTGATGACTTCGGTCAGTACCGCTAATCCCTCTTGTAAAATACTACAAGAAGGTGATCCTTTACTTAAAAAATCACAATAAGGTTGCAAAGCACCATTGATGGTTGTTCCAACATGAACCCAGCCCTCATGAACCTCCAAACATCTGAGGTCGCGATGACTAAACATCGCTCCTTCCTTAAGCTTAATACTATCCCCGCCTGCGGAGGCATCAGCAACTACCCCATCACTGACCATTACCTTCACAGGTACTTTTGAATCTAGAAAAAAATGATTCAATCGTTCTTGCAAAATATCCTGACTTTCCTTAGCATTGTATTTTTTAACATCATCTTCAGTTTGAAGTTTAACATCTAACTCGGTCAAAAGATCAAATAAAGTAGCCCCCATTTCTGCAAGTTTCGGGCCTCCTGGGTAAAAAGCATCGACGGGACTACCATAAAGCTCTACAGAAATTTTTGAAAAACCTGGCTTTCCTCTTGCCTCTAACATTTCAAGTGCGCGAATATATTCCTGGCAACGAAAAATGAGTAGACGACTCATGGGTGAAAAATTACCAAAATGCCTTTGAGTGTCACAGATAATATGACGAAACTCTGATTTTTTTTTATTCAAATCAAAAGGTAAAGGCATTCTATCATAATAAGCAGCATTGACTTTGGGTAAAGATTTACATTGATTTTTAAAAAAATCTTCTTGAATGTCATCTGTCCATTTAATGGCATCCAATATAGTAATTTTTCGCTGTGCCTCAATCAGTCGCTTTGATAACTCAGATAAACGTTCCCTGGTTTTTTCTGATTTTTTCATCATGAGCCTTATGGTTTAATGCTTACTTTTTTTTGGCCTTCAGCATCGGGTAAATAATAAAATGAACTAATCTCATCTTGTTGTAAAGGAGGAGGAACCTCCACACGCTTACCATTCTTACTTTTCAAATAAGCTTGCTTATCATTTGAAGGATAAGGAACCTGACAACCCGCCAATCCAAGCATCATTAATACACAAATAAATCTCAACACCATCACTCCTAATACAAATTCATTTTCTTTAAAACACTTTCCAGGGGCTCTTGCTGAGCTGAGGATAAAATCGTTAGTGGCATCCTGATTTCATCGCTCATCCAACCCAAACGATGAAGTGCCCATTTGACTGGAATCGGATTGGTTTCAACAAACAAAAGATGATGCAAACCCATCAAGCCTTGTTGTATTTTTAAACACCTGGCATCATCACCATCCATCGCGGCCTCGCACATTTTAGCCATTTCAGAGGGTACTACATTAGCAGTTACTGAAATCACGCCTTTTGCACCCGCTACAAGCCAAGCAGCACAAGTAGTATCATCACCACTGAAAATATCAATGCGATGATCACAAAGTCTTTGCAATTCTTGTAAGCGAGCGATTTGACCAGTGGCTTCTTTAATTGCCACAATATTAGAAATTTCTGATAAACGAGCAACTGTTTCAGGCAATAAATCAACTGCTGTACGACTGGGTACATTATATAAAATAATCGGCAAAGGAACGGCATGAGCAATTTGACTGTAATGACGGTACAAGCCTTCCTGAGTGGGTTTGATGTAAAAAGGTGTCAGGATTAAAACACCATCCACGCCCAACTCCATCATTTCCCGGGCTTGTGTAATGGCTTCCTGAGTAGCATTACAAGCAATACCTGCAATAATGGGTAAACGATCTCGCGCGAGTTCTACCGCTTTTTTAACCAAGATTAGTTTTTCTGAATGGGTTAGAGTACCCGACTCACCAGTTGTTCCAGCAACAACAATACCGTGCGTTCCTGCTTCGATATGTCTTAAAATCAGTTCTTCAAAACATTCTAAATCGATTTGATTGTTTCGCATTGGCGTAACCAATGCCACCATGCTTCCTCGAAACATAATCTTCCCTTCTTTAACGACAATACTTTCATATTAATCGGTTAGAGGCTGAAGCTCAAGTATAATTATGCGCAGGCGTTACCCCTTAAAAAAATTTCAACCAATGCTCATTTTTAAATTACACTTCGTACTTGACATGCATTGACAAATAAGCAGCAATTTGGTAAAACTATGCGCATTAGTTAAATTTAGGTGTCTTCAATGTTTACCAAAATCTATTCAAATCTTCAGCAAGCTTTTCAGCTAAGTTGGTTTAAATTCTTATTTTGGAACACATCCCTTGCAAAGTTAATTGTTCAAGAGGAAAAACCCTCCGCTTGGGATTTTTTCAATACTTATCTTTCCTCTTGGTGGTGGACTCGTCTATGGTTTAGAGCTTTTATACGAAACAAAAAACATTTAACTGAGTTTGATCAAATCATTAAGTCTCTTCAAATCTTAAAAAATGCAGGTATTTTTAATGAAGATAATTTTAATCTCATCCTCAACCACGCTAATCTAAGCGACTTGGCGGCTACGCTTTTAGCGTTGCAAGATACTCGGATTTTATTGCAAGATAATTTCACCCTCCTTGCCAACCAAGCCCATCCTAATATCATGGCTAGTGCGCTTTCTACTTTGCATCAAGCCGATATTCTTACGCCAAAGAATCAAGCGATTGTGGCCACCGATCCAAGGGAATGGGATTTTATACTTATTCTTTTAAACAACCGCGGGATGTTAACGCCAAATAATTTTAATCTCATCGCCAACCACGCCAATCCAAGGAACTTGGCGATGGCGCTAAGTGATTTACAGGAAGCTGGAATTTTAACGCCAGAGAATCAAGCAATGGTTACCGCCCACACCTATCCATGGAGCTTTTCTTGGGTGCTCTGTAATTTACAGCAAGATGGAATTTTAACGCCAGAGAATCAAGCAATGGTTACCGCCCACGCCAATCCAGTTCACTTGGCGACTGCGTTTTATTTCTTAAATCATACCCGGATTTTAACGCCAGAGAATCGAGCAATCGTTGTCGCTCACGCCAATCCAAGAGACTTGGCTTCAGCGTTATTACAGCTTACTCAGAGGCATATTCGTTTTATTGTAAAACCCAATGCTATCATTTTAGAGACCAATGAAGCGTATTTAAGCAGTAAAGATTTTGTGCCAAGCTCTATTCATCATATGCTCATACCCAAGGAACATCATCTCGAGCGTGAAAAATACTTGAATCGTATCATTGCTTTTTTCTTAAATAAAACATTAAAATCTTTACCTCTAGATGTCGTTGCTTATATTCTTGAATTTGTAGAAGAGATGCCTCTCTATCGCTCAGAAGCCATAGAAGTTATTCAACATGTTCAATTACCCAAAAATCTTGATTTAAACGTTTATAAAAATGATTTGAAAAACAAAACTCAAAAATACACCCAGTTTGAGGCAGAATTATGTCACCTAAAAATTTGCAAACAGAACTTGCTTCTTAAACTAGACAATTTTAGTTTTTGGGCCAATCGTCATTCCTGTCCAGAAGCACAACATGTCTTTGATAAGCAATATGGTTTAGTCATCGGAGCATGAGATAACAATATCAATCCATGGATGGATAAAGACTTTGGTCATTCAATCATCAATGAATTTTTCTCGACTTTAGCCATTTTTGAATAAATTGAAGTGGGATTTAAGATTAGAAAG
>CAZNFJ010000040.1:0-17062 GCA_964572685.1 uncultured Legionellaceae bacterium | reverse complement strand
TGATTGCGGGTATTTATAATTTCGAACTTTAAGAGGGTTATGCAGGAGGTCTATTGAAAAATGCCCGTGCAGTCGGTTCATCACGTTTTTCTGATAACATGAAATCAAGCGTCTGGCCTTCCTTGTCAACGGCTAGGTACAAATAAACCCATTCCCCTTTAACCTTAATATAGGTCTCGTCCATGCGCCATGATGCACCAACCGGGCGCTTACAACGTTTGCGAAAAGATTCCTCCAACTGTGGCGCATAATAAATTACCCACCGATTGATGGTCGAGTGATCGACTTTTAAACCGCGCTCTGCTGCCAACTCTTCAATGTCACGATAGCTCATTGGGTAAGCAACATACCAACGAACTAACATCAAAATCATATCTTGTTTGAAATGTCGTTGCTTGAAACTAATCATAAAGCACCACAGTCCGGCCTCAACAATCTAAGTCTAGGCGTTGGGCGGACTTTTTGCGACAAAACCTCAAATGTTGTTATGACTTAGCGTTTTTTTATGCTTGGTAAAAAACTACCTGTTGATTCCTCGGAAGAAAGAGAAGATTCAGAAGATGTTTTTTCCGATAATCGTGTCTGAATGTCTTCTAAATTATAAAGTGTTTTTCTCGCATCACGAATTTCTGAACGAAGTTTTTGTGTTCGTGTTCGTGTTTGAGTTATTTCTGGAAGAAAAGTTTCTTTAAGTTTGGAATTCCCATCTATTCTTCGTTGAAACTCATCCATACCATGAATCGAAGCTCGTTGGTTTCTTCTTTGTTGAATATGTTCATGATTTTCTGTAGTGGGTGATGTTTCAGTCCAAGCTGATTTGATTTTTCTGATAATTGGAGGAAACTTGCTTTCCAAGGCTCGAAGTTCTTCAATGCTATCATCATCTGAGAGGTCGTCTATTGGCATCATTTTTCCTTATTCTGATTAAACTAAACATATCCTTATAATTTAATTATAATCAGAATGCCGGAGATGTCAAAAATTAAAACAATTTTTTGTTTTAATATCTTGATTGGCTTTATTTTCTACATACCGAAGTGGGAGTTGGTTTTGGATATTGATTCAAACTCTAGTAAATTTGTAGGAACGGGACTATTTTCGCGGGAGCGGTGGATGATACCTTGAAAAAAAGAAGGAGAGCGAGTCTTAATGGATTTTGAACCAAAATTATACTCAAAGTTTTGTGAATTATGATTATTCTTGAAAGCATCCAATAACTCTTTTACCCAAGTTGTAGAAAAATAATTATTAGAAAGTTCAGATACTTGATCGATGAAATAAGCTTTCTCAGTTGTTAAATTGATGAGGAGAGTTTTGGTTTCAGTTTTGTTTTCAAAATGAATTTCAAATTGATAACAATCGACACGAAGTTCGTCGTCTTTTTTTACAACAAGGGCTCTAATAGGATTCATAATATAATTTTTCCATTAATTGCTTAAAAATTTTATTATATGGTTTTTTTGTATTATATTCAAGTATCTTGTTAAAAATTTGTTATTGTTTTTCTTCTTCCTTGGTTTTGAAAATGAGATCCGGCATATCTTTTTGTGAATAAACACTCATGATTTTAAGAGGTTTATCTTGATTTAAATTGATAAGGTTATGTGGTGTACCTAAGGGAATGAAGACCATATCTCCGGTATGAAGCTCATAGTCCTTTTGATTAAGAATGGCTTTAGCATGTCCACTGATGATGAAAATGACTTGATCAAAGGCGTGGGTTTCTATGCCGACTTCATTATTGGAATTGGTTTTGGGAGAAATCGACATCATCACCACTTGAGCTTCTTCTCCTGTGGCAACAGGTACTTTCCAATTTTCATTAAATTGGCTTTTTTCAAAGACATGATGAACCACTGATGGTTCAATAGATTCTGCAAAAGCACTTGGTATCAAAAGTCCTGAAAATATCACTACACGGAGAAAGGATTGACGCATGATGATCTCTTAGATAGAGGGTGTATATTTATTGTAGCTCTTTTTTGAAAAGTGGATGTCTATGTTAGCCACTATATTTAAAAGTCCTAAGGCAACTGAAACAACTATTAACATAATTGAAAGGTATAGGTATCGACAATATATGACATGTTTAGTAGATTAGGCGTCTTTAGTAGATTAGGCTTCTTAATTATAGGAGTGACCATGAAAGCAGGATTTAAAAAAAGAAAATCAGTCAGTTCAACCAACACATTTATCGACAAAAGTGAAACATTATCTCAATATATTCAAATGAAAACGCCAGCTAGTCGAACAACTTTTAGTGCAGAAGACTTCTCTTTATTGTCCGAAAATGAATTTGGTCGGTACGCATTACCCAATAGCAAAAAAATTGGGCATGCATTGATTTCACAAACCAAATCAGGAGCGATGGTTGCCAAACAATATGCTTTTTCATCTGTAGAAGATGATACTTTATTAAATTCTGTAGTTTGTCAGCTCAGAGATATTCATAAAGTCCAACGCGGCCCATTTAACTTTTATTCAGCTTATTCCGTTGATACCCCAGCCAAAAGATTTATTGGTCAACGTCGACAGCTTCAAGTGAATAGACTCGGAGAAGAGAGTGAATTGGTTTATTTTTCTGAACATGAAGACTTTTTAGAACCAGATGAAAAAGATGGAGAATATTTTTATCAGGAATTAAAAACCCTAGGAGCAAGGTTAAAAGGAGGGGAAGAAATTAAATTAGACCCAGCTTCTATTCGTTTAAGAGAACGGGAAAGTTCAAGAGGACTATCACAAAATGCGGTGATGAGTAAGGATGGGAAGGATTGGTCTGCGCGAGATGAATATGAAGATTTTTTTATTAAAAATCAGGATAAGCTATCTCCTGCACTACAAGAAATCTTTCAGAAAGCTTTTACTGCCAATATTCGTAATCATGCTCAAAGTCAATTTCGACCGGAATGGTTACATCGAAATGGTTTTAGCCTGGCGCCTATATCGATAGATCCTCAAACAAGAGATAATTTAGGCGCAGGTGCTAAGTGGACTAATACGGATATGATGGTTTTAGAGCGTTTGGCAAAGTGGATCAGTTTGATGTTTGAAGCAGATGGTATGGTAAAAATTAAATCTTTGTTTGAAATGTTAACAGACTCAGAGATCGCCATTAAGATTCAATATGAAGTGAGCATACAGTGTCGGGGATTCTTTACACGGTTTATTCAAGAACTTTATCCTTTTCAGGAAAATCCATTATTTCATAAACCTAGTGATATGGCACAAACGGCAGGTATTACTCAATTTCAAATTTTGGGTATTGAACCCATCTCATTTGAGTCTGTTACCACTATCGAGCAACCGTATTTCCCCAGAATCTGGCAAGATATCCCAACTGCTCTGCCTGAAATTGCGAGTGTTCGAACTGACACAAAAGTACTGACCATTATTGACTTGGAAACAACGGGGTTGAATTTTAAGACCGATAAAATTATTGAAATTGGTTTGATTTCAGTTGCTTTTAATTTAGATGAAGGTATTTTAGGTCTGCGTCATCAATATACAGCCGTACAAGATCCAGGAGAGTCTTTATCTGGAAAAATTCAAGAAATTACTGGATTAACGGATGTTGATCTCGCTGGAAAATCAATTGATTGGCATCATGTGATGAATATTTTGATGCAGTCCGATTATGTTGCTTGTCATAATAGTGGTTTTGATCGTAAATTTCTTGAAGCGGCCACGCCGAATTTTATTCAGGCAAAAATTAGGCAATTACCTTTTGGTTGCACATTAAATGGCATTGATTGGAAAAATCGAGGATTTTTAAGTCAAAAGCTTGTGGATTTGAATTCAAGATTAAAATTTCGCTATCCTGCTCATCGCGCTTTAAATGACTGCTGGGCAACCATCAATTTATTACAGCAAATCAGAGGGGCCTTGAATGAATTAATTGCTGGTATTCATCAAGATAAAACGCTTATTTTTGTGACCGGTACCACCTATAAACAATCAACTGATCTCAGTTCACAAGGTTTTTCATATTCATCGGGTGAAAATGAGCATGATAAATATTGGTATAAATATGAGGATGTCACGACATTGCCTGCAACAAAGAGATGGTTAGATCGAGTCATCTATAAAGAAGAGGGTAGCTCCGATAGATTGTCTTGTATAGAACATATTTCGCCATGCGATCGATATTCTATTCGAGCAAACTTTCCGATCGCTCAACTGAGTTCTATGAGTATTTTTAGTCGAACGAAACAAAAAACAGAAGATCGTGATGAATATAAATTGGGGCATGGATAGAGCTGTTTATCGTTCTTTTTACATAGCGGCTGTGTTAAAATCATGAATATTCTGAGAATGGAATTAAAATCACATGATTGAACACGATAGAATCATCACACAACAGGCGACTACACAGGAAGAGGTCCTCGATAGAGCGATTCGTCCTTTGTCGCTGGATGAGTATATGGGGCAAGAATCTGTATGTCATCAGTTGAAAATTTTTATCAAAGCAGCTATCCAAAGACAAGAACCGCTTGATCATGTCTTGTTGTTTGGCCCCCCAGGTTTGGGGAAAACCACATTGGCTAATATTATTGCCCATGAAATGGGGGTGAGTATTCGCCAGACCTCAGGCCCTGTTTTAGAAAAACCAGGTGACATTGCTGCATTGTTAACCAATCTTCAGGAAAATGATGTTTTGTTTATTGATGAAATCCATCGATTAAGTCCTGTGATTGAAGAAGTGCTTTATCCTGCAATGGAGGATTATAAGCTGGATATCATGATAGGTGAGGGACCGGGTGCAAGAAGTATTAAACTTGATTTACCTCCCTTTACTTTAGTGGGGGCGACAACTCGAGCAGGCTCCTTAACTTCTCCTTTACGGGATAGGTTTGGGATTGTGCAACGCTTGGAATTTTATAGTGTAGAAAATTTAGTTAAAATTTTGACGCGTTCAGCACGCTTATTGCAAGTACCCGCCGATGAATTGGGCATTTTTGAAATTGCCCGACGCGCCCGAGGCACGCCACGTATTGCCAATCGGCTATTAAGACGTGTGCGTGATTTTGCGCAAGTCGAAGCCCAGGGCAGCATTACCCAAGAAATCGCTCGTTTGGCATTGTCACTTTTACAAGTGGATGAAGAGGGCTTTGATATCATGGATAGAAAGTTATTGTTGGCGGTGATGGAGCGTTTTGGAGGTGGGCCTGTGGGGCTTGAAAGTGTGGCAGCTGCCATTGGTGAGGAGAAAAATACCATTGAAGATGTGTTGGAGCCGTTTTTAATTCAGCAAGGTTTTTTGATGCGTACTCCGCGCGGGCGAGTGGCCACTGAAAAATCTTATCAACATTTTGGAATCAAGAGTCCTGCCTGATGAAACAAGAATATCGTGTTTATATGGAAGATACCGATATGATGGGTATCGTTTTTTATGCTAATTATTTGAAGTTTTTTGAGCGGTCAAGAACCGAGTGGTTGCGTGAACATGGTTATTTATTGTCCGAATTGAATCAAGAGGGGATTGCTTTTGCTGTTACCCATGTCGATATTCGCTATCATCATCCTGCACGCATCGATGATGTGTTAATTTTAGAAACAGATGTTGAGCTGAAAGGCTATTGTCAGTTACAATTTAGACAAACGATGAAAAGACACGATCTAAAGCCTCTAGCGGATGCTTTAGTGGATGTTGTTTGTGTTAATCAAAAAATGAGTCCACGGCGATTACCACGTCGATTGGCAGAGGAGTGTTTAAAATGAGTGCGCCGACAAGTATCATAGGTTATTTTTTACAAGCAGGCTGGGTTGTTAAATCGGTGATGATGATTTTATTGGTGGCTTCCATTATTTCTTGGGGGCTTATTATTCAAAGAACTTTATTTTTTAAACAAAAAATGGCTGATTATCAAAGTTTTAATCGCCGATTTTGGGGTAGTACCGATTTAAGCAGACTATTTTCAGATGTGGATAATAACATTGAAACCCGTTTCGGGATTGCAGCTATCTTTCATGCGGGCTTCAAAGAGTTAATGCGCCTTCGACAGCAAAGTACCCGTTCTCTGGATAGTTTACAACGGGTAATGCAAATTAGTTATGCGAAAGAAGCAGAAGCTTTAGAACAACATTTGGGTGTATTTGCTTCTATTGGTTCGCTTGCGCCATATATTGGATTATTTGGAACTGTGTGGGGAATTATGACATCCTTTCAGGCTTTAGGGCATGCTCAACAAGCAACGATTGCCATGGTGGCGCCTGGTATTGCTGAAGCCTTAGTCGCAACTGCCATGGGTTTATTTACGGCTATCCCTGCAGTGATTGCCTATAACCGTTTTAGTCAAAGTTGTGAGACTTTACTCAATCGTTATGCGCTTTTCCAAGAAGAGCTACTGGCACTTATTTCTGAACAAGTGACTCATTAGGAGTTTGGTATGAATCTTTCTCAGAATCGTGGACGTGGTAAACGTCCCATAGCTGAAATCAATGTGGTTCCTTACATCGATGTGATGTTGGTGTTATTGGTCATTTTTATGATCACAGCGCCCATTTTAAGCCAAGGTATTCAAGTGGAGTTACCCAAAGTGGCTTCTGAACAGGTTCCCACTGCGGATAGAGAACCCATCATTGTATCAGTTAATCAGCAAGGTCAATTATTTTTAAATGTCAGTGATACGCCCGATATGCCAATGGAGGCGAATGCATTGCAAGTCAGGGTGGCAGCTGAATTGGGTTTGGCACAACAAAACCATGAAAAGGTCAACGTTCTGGTGAAAGGAGATGCTGGTGTTCCTTATGGTCAAGTGGTGACTGCGATGGGATTATTAAAGCAGGCTGGCGCTGAACAGGTGGGTTTAATGACCGATAATGTGCCGGAGCAAGTATCATGATGTCTTCTTCTTATAAACGTTCATTTGCGACCTCAGCAGGATTGCATCTGGGCTTACTTACGGTAATGTTATGGCACCCTCAAAGCACTCAGGCGGTACTTGAGGCCAATGAACATTCCAAAATACCGCAACAAACCGCAGCTCCTGCACCTATTCAAGCCGTGAGCGTGGATGCCAAGGAAGTTGAAATGGCGATGCGTAAATTGCAGGCGCAAAAAGAGCAGGTCAAAGCACAAGAGTTGCAGCATCAGCGCATGCTTGCTCAGCAAGCGCAAAAGGCCAAAGATGCCAAAGTAGCAGAAATGAAGCATCTTCAAGCTTTAAAAGAAGAGGCGCAAGCCTTAAAAGTTCAACAAGCCAAAATGAAGCAAGAGGCTCAAAAACTTGCCGAACAAAAAAAACAGCAAGAACAACAATTGGCTCAAATGAAACAAAAGCAACAAGCTGAAGTGCTGCGTTTGGCAAAGCTGGAAAAGGACAGAATCGCTGAACAAGAACATTTGAAAAAAGCTAAAGAGACAGAACTAGCTAAGGCCGAGGCAGCGCGCGTGGCACAAGCCAAGGCACTTGCACTCGCACAACAGCAAAAAATGGCGGGCGAAGTGGATCGTTACAAAGCATTGATTTTGAATGCAATACGAGATCAATGGATTTTACCTGAAAATATTGATCCTAACTTATCCAGTCAATTTGTGATACGTTTGGCACCAACAGGTGCGGTATTGGATGTACATTTATCGCATAGTAGTGGTGATGCCATCCTCGATCGCTCCGCGCAGGCAGCAATTTACAAGGCATCGCCTTTACCAGTCCCCCACGATGTCACGACTTTCAATATGTTTAGAGAAATTACTTTAACGGTAAGACCGAGTAATGCAAGAGGTTAAAAAATGAGAAAATTATGGTGTATTGCTTTATTGTGGGTTGCGCAAAGTGTAGGCGCAATTGATTTAGAACTAACGCAAGGGATCAATGCGGCGATTCCATTGGCCATTGAAGTTCAAAATCCAGATCCCAATGCCAGTGATATGGCGAGTGTTGTGCGAAATGACTTTCGTTTTAGTGGTCAATTTCGTATGGTGGAGGCAGGTAGTGGTTTTGTGGCACAACCCTGGGATGTCTGGCAGCGTTATGGCGCTGATCATGTCCTCAATATTCAGGTGCGCCCTTTAGGAGGGGATCGTTATTCGGTGGCTTATCAGCTCAAAGACGTGGCCTTAAGAGGTCAAGTGAGCATCCAGCAAAATTTTGATATTACTTCTCGCCAAATGCGTGCATTAAGTCATCATATTGCAGATGAAGTTTATCGACAACTGACAGGACTTCGAGGTGTCTTTTCGACTAAATTGGCCTATATTAAAGTGCAACGTTCAACGCAATCGTCACGTTATAGTTTAGAAGTTGCAGATTTAGATGGTTATAACCCACGACAATTATTGGTATCTTCTGAACCCATCATGTCACCAGCTTGGTCACCTGATGGTCGCTCGATTGCTTATGTTTCATTTGAACGTCGTAAACCACAAATTTACCAAGTGATGGTAGAAACTGGACAACGTCGTTTGATTACCGACTTTACTGGTATAAATGGCGCACCATCTTGGTCACCAGATGGTCGACAAATGGCTGTGGTTTTATCCAAGTCCGGAAGTCCAAAAATTTATTTAGTTGATATTGCAAGTGGCGCCATGAAGCAAGTGACTTTTGGTGCATCGATTGATACTGAGCCTCGTTTTACTGCTGATGGTCGTTCGATTGTTTTTACTTCTGGTCGAGGTGGCAGTCCACAAGTATATCGATTATCGCTCGGTGATGGCAGCGTAACACGCTTAACCTATGATGGTAATTACAATGCACGTCCTGCCATGACACCTAATAACCAGGATTTGGTGATGATTCATCGACAAGAAGATAGGCGCTTTAATATCGGTGTTCAGCATGTAGGGTCAACGCAAATCATCCCGATTACTCATTCTTCCATGGACGAATCTCCCAGTGTGGCCCCAAATGGTAAAATGGTTGTTTACGCCACAACCCAGGGTCATCAAGGCATGCTTTCGATTGCATCCATTGATGGTGCTATTCAAATTAAATTGCCAGCAAGAGATGGTGATGTTCAGGAACCGGCGTGGTCACCGTTTTTAGGATGATGCGTTTTATCGTATTACTATGCATTTCAAGTGGACTATTCGCTTGGAATGCAAAAGTCCACCAACTCATTGGGGAATTGGCTTTGGCCAGGGTCAAACCTCAAACACGCTATCATATACTTCAGGTTTTCAAACAAGCTCACACCCATGTGGATGCGGTATCGGTTTGGATGGATGAAGTCGGTTCTGATAAAAAGTCCCATTATATTAATTTACCTTTTGGGCAAACTTATTATTTACCCAAACATCTGGCATCACAAAATGCATTGGTTGCCATTGAAAATGCAACTCGAATTATGGGCGATCTTAAAAGTTCAGATGAGCAAAAAATCATGGCTATGCGCGTTTTGTTTCATGTGATTGCAGATATTCATCAACCCTTACATACGACCAATTTTTATTCTAAACGATATCCTGAAGGAGATAGGGGCGGAAATTTATATCTATTGCCTCGTCATTCAGGTTATCGAAATCTGCATCAATTATGGGATGCGGCGGGTGGCTTGGATATATCTAAACAGCATTTCACGTGCCATGATGATTTGAAATCACCCATTCAATGGGTTCAAGATAGCTTTTTGATAGCTGTACACGAGGTTTATTTTCCACCCCATTCTAGAAAAAAAATGAAGACGTATCAAATGAAAGTAAAATATCTGTCGCAACAACAAATACAAAAAGCAGCCTGTCATTTGGCCGCTTATTTAGATGAAATTTACGTAATGTGATGGTTATCAGCGCTCTTACTAAAGACTAAGCGACCTGTTATTTGGCCGCCTATCTAGATAAGATTTATCCCAGTGTCAGTTGGTTTTCGACATCGTTCGCTTTTTTTTGTTTTTTAAAAAGTCGATACTGCTGTTTGTGGTCAGCTTTTCCTGGGAGTGCTGGTTTTGTCTCTTCATTTTTTTTGATTTCTTGTGAAGTGGACGAGTTCTTTTTTGGTATAAATGGTTGAAAGACACTCGAAGCATTCGGAATGAAACTGGTTTTCTTCTTTTTCGTAATATTTTCTTGTGGTTGTGGTGGCTCGGTTTGAAGTGATTTCAAGAAAATATTTTGTTCTTGTTCACTCCAGGTAGTGGCTTTTACTTGGAGTATTTTTTTAATATTTGATATATCTTTCTCTTTGTCAACGGTCGGTCGTTTTGAATAAGCTTCCATTAAATCATGAATTAATTTCAATTGGCCTAAATGTTCAGTTTGCATCAAATCCAAACATTGATGTTCGTCAAGCTTGATCACAACATCGGCAATCAATGAGAGCTCGAGCTTTTCATCCATCGTTTCTTGAAATAAATTGACGATAGGTGTGGTTTTCTGGACATCCGTGAAAAACGTGGGTTTAAGGGTTTGAATTTCTAAGATCAATTGACTAATTTTTTTAGACTGCGCATGACTCATGATACTATCGAGTAGTCTCATACGTTTATTTTGTTCTTCTTCATCCAGTTTATCAAGATTTAAAAACAGAGCGCAAGTTGATATGGGGTTTGTACTGTCTTGAAAAAACTGTCGAAGACTTTTGGCTTTTTCAGTAGCAGGTCGATTGGGAAAGCTTTGGTTGAAAGCATGAATATAAGTGATTAATTCGGGTTTCTTCAGTGCATCTTTAATGATATCCGGTTCATGAGAAAATGTATTGATTTGTCCAACCAATTCTTGAACCTGTGAGCTATTTTCAAGGACTTTGATGATGGTGTCGATATTTAATTCCTCATTTTTTTGTAAAAATTCCCATAAAACCCAGATGTTATCGATATGTTGTTTAGCATTGTCTTCTTGCACATATTGTGTGAGTAAGTTAAGGACCAAGGTTTTGATTTGCATATCAATGGTATCTTGTGACCAAATTTCTTTTAGTAGTTTGAGGATTTTTTGAACTGATTCAGTGTTTTCATCTTTTTTTAAAAATTCGACCAGAGGCTGAGCTGATGGGTAATCTTTAAGCATTTTGGTGATTTTTAAAAAGTTTTCGTCATTGAGTAAATTAACAAGAATCGGACCATAACGTTTGGAATTATTTGACCATGTTTCCACTAAGGGGATATAAATTTTTTCAAAATTTTCCATGGAGGTTAAAGCCAGATGCGCACTATAAACGACTGCGCCAGTGATAAGTCCAAGGCTTATAATCGAGAGAAAGGTCATAAAACTGGTTAACATCAAGGACTGAATGCCTAAGGATAACCAAATTGAAATCATCAAATTTGGATAAACAGATAATATGACGGCGTAAATTTCGAACATGATGATAGAACTGATGAATGAACTCATTAACCAGTTCGACGTATTCCATTCTTTGGCCCAAACAATAAACCATGTCGGTTGGGTATCATATTTCTTCTCATCAAGTTTTTTTAAAAGCACATCATGTTGTTCATGAAGATTTTGCATGTTATTTCCTTATAGTGAGTGTTGATGAAACAGATTTTGAATGGATAATGTGGAACTCTGATTGAAATATAATATAAAAGCCGAACTCAGGCACAAAAGTGCTAAAAATGTATTGAGCAATAGAGATAATTTCATCACAGGGAAGAAAATATCACAGAGAAAAATAAGGGCAGTCATGCTCAGACACCATGTCATAGGATTGATAGGATTGGGCTTCACGTGGGCGGTATTAAAAAATCTTCTGGGTTTTGGTGTGGGAATATATTTACATTCGCTTATTCGAGAAGATGTTTCATCGGATATTTCATGAGTACTTTGAATTCTATTCGGCATATTGGTAGAAAGTAGACTAATGCCTACTTTCTCTTTTTGTCGTGAACGTTCGTACTCTTCAAATCGAGCATCCGTCATGATGGTATTGACCATGGCAATGGATTTTTGTATTGCTTCCATACAACTTTCTAAATCATCAAGCATGGGTTGAAGAATACGTTTCTGATCTCGTTGTAATGTCAGATCAGCTTGCATTCGAGATTCCAGTAGATTAAACATTTTAAGTAACTGATTATAATAAACACAAATGTCTTTAAGCGCTCTTAGCAACTCCTTTTTAAAATCCTTTTTCAATAATAATGAGCGGTTTTCTGAGAGTCTAAATGCTAAAATATCCATTTCCAAGGTTTTGATGCGCATTTGATTTTGTTTACTTAAAAGCATATCAAGGCTATCGTGAAACGCACTTTTTACTTCCATGAAACTGGATAAAGACCAATAATAGTATTTATTTGGATTCTCCATGGTCGTGCTTGCTGCGTCATTTAAAATTTTATGACGCTGTTTTCTATCATGAGTGGAGTTTTGTAAATCAGCGACAGACTCATCTTTATCATTAAGACTTTCTATTTCAGTTGATTTTTTTGGACGCGTGTCGCGAAAAACTGTGAAACTCTCCATCACCATGAGAATTAAAGGTATGAAATGGGGGGCTGTATTTTCATTGAATGATTGACGTTTTAGATTCTTTTTAACCACTGTCTCGAATTGATCAAGAAAGGTTTTATGAAATAATTTTAATTGATGGGCAAATTGAATATGGTATTCAGCTCCGGTTTGAATCAAGGATTGCCAGACTTGTTTTCTTTGCCATGGGGTTTGGTGGGCAAAAAGATTCAAGATGTCAATCAGGGTACTGGCTCGTTCATTGATAAATTTGGGCTTGCATTTTTTTTGTAACTCATGGAATGCTTCATAAAGCTCGTGATTTTGCATTAAAAGCTCGCCCATAATCATGATTTGTCCAACCAGTTTTTCAGAGGCATTTTCATCGCGATAGATAAGTTCCATGATCTTATTGGACATGATCCTTAGTGCTGAATGCATGTGTTTGCTGATATCAGACAAATTAATCTCATGCAAATGATCATAATCATAAGCACTTTGTAGACTTTTAATTAATAATTCAATTTGACAGAGATTTCGAATCACTTTTTCACAACGTTGATCAAGTTGGGGTAAATATTTAAATTGCGAGGGATTGAGCAAGTCATTTAAAAACATACTGGCTTTATTACAAATGGCTGAACACTCATCAATAGGCAAAGGAACGCCGCTATTCGCATCAACAGGATGCTGTAGATTCCATATAAGATTTGCCAATGCAGAAATGATAAAACGGGGTGCTTTGAGATGGTTGAGATAGTTTTTTTGATGAGCAAGTCCTTGGATTTGTAACCATAAACGAGAATAGTTTTGATATTTTTCATAATAGAACTTCAGAGGTAGGGCTGTCTTGAGAAACAAAAAGATAGCTTGTCGATGTGTATCAATTTTTGAGGCGATGACACTATTTTGTTCTAAGGACATGCTCATTCGATAAAAGGGCATCACCGCATAATAGCGCTCATCAGGAAATTCTTGCGATTCATGCGATATGATACCTAAATAAGGTTTGATGTCTGAGAATTTTGAATCTATCAATTGTATGAAATGATAAATAGACAGTTCTTCTAATGAATATTCATTCATTTCGCGATGGGAAGAAATTGAAAAACTGGCAAGATGAGTTTCGCATTCTTCGACAAAACGTTTTCTTTTAAACTTTGCTTCAGAAAGTTCAGCAGAAACAGCATGATAGGCCAGTTCTATGCCTTGTACCGCAAGATGAATTGCGGCAGACTGTAGATTATTTGAATTTTTTACACCAGAAAATAAACCTTCTGCTTGTTGCACAACACTAAGTTGATTCAATGCTTGTTGTTTGATTTTATCCGCTAAATTTTCTCCCTTTTCAAGACTTTTTTGAGCAGAGAATACAGCCGATCTCAGAGATATTTCTGAGGAATGCATCATATTCATACGATATCCTTATCTTTGGGTCTTCTCTTTCAAGTTAATTTTTTACTGTTGTAAATGTTCTATTAATGCACCTAGAAAACGTGTAGCTTCTCCTCCTGTTAAAGGGCGATGATCAAATGTTAATGAAATCGGAAGTTGTTTGTGTGCAGCAAAACCTTCATTTGTTGCCACCACTTCATCAAATAAACGTCCAACAGCAATAATGGCAACCATCGGCGGAACAATGATGGGATTGGCATAACGACCAGAAAATCGACCGAAATTAGATAAAATGATACTGCCTTTTTGAAAAGTTTCTGGCGGCAAACTTCGTTTTTCTACACCCATTTTACAATTTTCAATGGCCCTTCGTAGTTCTTGGGCATTCAACTTTTGTGCTTGATGAATGATTGGCACAAATAAACCCTCAGAGCTATCAACAGCTAATCCAAGATTGACGTCGGATAAAATTTCGGTTGTTTCTCCATTAAACCAGGCATTAAGACCCGGTTCTTTTTTTTGTGCATAACAAATCGCTTGAATCATGCGAACGGTGATATCATAAGGTTTAGACCAGTGTGAAATATCTGCTTGATCATAAATAGATACTGGTACTACTTGTTGATGAGATAATGTCATGGTTTTAAGCATTTGACGGCGTACGCCGGTGATGGATTTATTCGCACAGGGTTTGGCTAAAGCTTTCACATCATTTGCAGTAATCACTCCAAATTCACCAGTACCAACCACCTCTTCAAGTGCGACGCCTAATTGCAAGGCAAGTCGTTTGACGGCAAAGCTTGCCTTGGGAAGTGATGAAACGCAGGCTGAGGTTTGAAGATGTCCAAGACGAACTTCTGCATGTTCTTCCAATTCTCCTACAACAGTTGATGAAGTTGGCTTTTCAAGGCTTTGAAACTCCATGAGCGGTTGACCAGTTTTAATCATGGTACCAGGTTGGCCATAAAGTTTTTTAATGATGCCTGATTGCGGGGCAGGAACTTCAACCACAGCTTTCGCCGTTTCCATGGCAACAATAGCTTGGTCTTTTTTGACTTCATCTCCTTCTTTGATAAACCATTCGTGAATTTCTGCTTCGGGCAAACCTTCTCCCAAATCGGGTAAGTGAAAAATGGTCATTTAGCCTCCAATGTATAGTAAATGGCTGATTTGATGCGTTCAATGCTTGGAATATAGTATTTTTCCAGTTGAAAATAGGGCATGGCTGTGTCAAAACCTGTAACACGAGCAACAGGTGCTTTAAGTTGATGGAAACACTGCTCCATGATCAAGGCCATGATTTCAGCGCCTACCCCGCAGGTTTTAGCTGCTTCATGAATAATGACACAACGGTTTGTTTTGGCAATAGATTGTGCAATGGTGGCAAAATCCAGTGGCTTGATGCTCGCGACATCGATGACTTCACAAGAGACACCTTCAAGTTCTAGCGCATGTGCTGCTTGAAGGGTTTCATGAATAGAAGCTCCATAGCTAACTAAGGTGATATCAGAGCCTTCTTTCAATTGAAAACAACGTCCAAGTTCCAAGCTTTCACCAGTATCTGCAACCTCTTCTCGATAAAGACGATAGATGCGACTAGGCTCTAAAAATATCACCGGATCCGGATGACGAATGGCTGCGAGTAAAAGTCCATAGGCACGTGCTGGTGATGATGGTATAACCACCTGTAAACCTGGGATGTGTGCAAATATGGCTTCAGTGCTTTCATTATGATGTTCTGGCGCTCGAATACCGCCGCCCATTGGGGTGCGATACACAATAGGGCAGCTTAAACGTCCACGAGTTCGATTTCGCATTCGAGCTGCGTGGGAGATGATTTGATTTAGACCCGGGTAAATAAAGCCCATGAATTGGAATTCAGCAACAGGCTTTAACCCTTGCGTTGCCATGCCTACTGCAAGGCCTGCAATCATAGATTCTGCCAAAGGGGTATCAAAGACACGGCTTTCACCAAAACGTTTTTGTAGATGTTCGGTGGCACGAAATACGCCCCCATTTAGGCCCACATCTTCACCAAACACCACGACCTGTTCATCATGTTGTAGCTCATAAGCGAGCGCTTGATTAATCGCTTCAATTAAATTAATCATTGGCATGATATTCCTCCATGGCCTCTGCACGTTGTTCAATCAAATAGTCAGGTAATTCGGCGTAATGATAATCAAAAGCTGTTTGAATGAGAGGGGATGGGAGATTGAGATACTCTTCTATTTGAGCTTCTACTTCTTGTTCACAATCGTGCATCATTTTTTTAATATCCGCTTCGCTTAAAATTTCTTGTGATAGGATATATTTTTTTAAGCGTTCTATAGGTTTAAATGCTTGGGCCGCTTTGACTTCTTCTGAGGGCTGATAGCGAGTAGCATCATCGGCGGTGGTGTGATCTGATAAGCGATAGCTTAAAGCTTCAATCAGTGACGGACCACCACCGGTACGTGCTTTTTCAATGGCAGCGGTTAATCTTTCATGCAAGGCAAAGACGTCATTACCATCGACTTGTATGCCTTCAAATCCTGCAGCAATAGCTTTTTGGGCAAGTGTTTGACAGTGGGTTTGTTGACTTAGTGGTACTGAAATAGCCCATTGATTATTTTGAATGACAAAAACCACAGGTAATTGCCAGGCACCAGCGACATTCATCGCTTCATAGAAATCACCTTCTGACGTACCACCATCACCAATGGTGACCAGTGCAATATGTTTGGTATTTTTGTATTTGAGGGCATGGGCTACACCTGCCGCATGCAGACACTGAGAGGCTATGGGCACACACAAAGGAAAATCATGTGATTGGTGGCTGTAAGCCATGCTGAACTCATCGCCACCCCAAAATCGTAAAATATCAGAGAGTTTGACTTTTCTTTGATACAATGTCGCATAGTCTCGGTAATAGGGTATAAAGACATCATCTGCTGCCAAAGTCATGCCAATGGCGGTACCAATGGCTTCTTGACCATGAATAGGGGCATATGTACCCATTCGGCCGGTACGTTGTAAGGCAATGGCTTTTTTATCAAAGATTTGAATTAAATTCATGATACGAAAGTATTGGCGCAAAGCTTCAGGTGAAAGAGCAATGGAGCAGTTAGGATCTAACTGACCGAAGTGATTGAGATATTGATAAAAAGGGATTTTAAATTCGGCTTTGATTTCCATCCCGGACTCCATGAAAAACAATATTTGTTAGCATAACGTTGTTTTCATGTAAAAACCAGGGGGAGGCGTTTATGGCGGTTGCTTTTTTTATGATTAAAAACTTATAAATTTACTCGACTTTAGCCATTTAAGCCGCTATTGATAGCAGGTATATCAAGCTTT
>CAZNFJ010000039.1:0-17220 GCA_964572685.1 uncultured Legionellaceae bacterium | reverse complement strand
AATTATTACCGACAATTATCAGATTTTTAGAGCGCTTGTCAATGCGTAACTTCTACTGTACTGGAAAAACATCGCGGCTTCAAAGATTTTTTTGCCACACTCTTGCTATGCTTAACAGGAATAGGTATCCCTGTTATAGTGTATAAGATGAAATATCAACAAAAGAAAAATTATCTCTTTTTTAAAACCCACTCACATCTATTTTTAGATGAAATCGAAGCCAAAATTTTATCCAAAAAACCATAACCTTACTCTTCATCCCCGGTCCCGGGATTTTCTAAGCTTAAAATTCCTGACTTGACATCATAAGCAAAAATCTCAGCATAACGACCCCAGTCGATCATGGTTCTCAATACACGCTCGGCTTCTTTTTCCGATAGATAATCTTCAAGCTTGGTCAAAAATCGTTCCTCGGAAACCCGATGGCCTGGCTTTTCATCCAAAACACGACGAATATAGCGCGCCAATGGCACGACCTCAAGAAGCCTTTTGGCAAATAAAGATTTTCTATCTTGTAAATTGGCATCATAATAGGCTTTCCCCAATTGCTTTAAGCGAATTTTACCGCCCACAATTTCTGCAAAGCCTAAAATCTCTAAGGTTTCAATAATCGGGAATAAATCATCAACGTCCATCATCAGTTCATCAGCTAGTTCTGGTAAATCTACCTGATTTTCAAAGGATGATACCGTTTCTATCAAACCAGATAATTCAGATGGCTCAACGTCAGGTAAGCGATACCCAAGACTAATTTGTTTTTCCTTGAGATTTTGCCTCATTTGATGATTGGTGGATTGAATCATCAAACGATAAATATGTTCAACTAATAAACGCCATTCACGTGACTCCGGATCTCTTGGATGCGGCAAATTCACCGGAATATCCGCTTGAATAGTGCCTGGATTAATACCAAGAATCACAATTCTATCGGCCAACATCACTGCCTCATCAATATTATGTGTCACCAATAGAATGGCATTGGTATTGGTTTTATGGCTTTGCCAAAGAGCCAATAAATCTGATCTTAAATTTTCGGCAGTTAAGACATCCAATGCAGAAAAAGGCTCATCCATTAATAAGACATCCGGGTTCACTACCAAGGCTCTGGCAAATCCGACCCGCTGTCGCATACCACCAGATAATTCTTTGGGAAGAGCCGATTCGAAACCGTCCAAACCAATGGTATCAATCGCCTCAATTGCTCGCTCGCGACGCTCAGCAAAAGGAAGACCTTGAGCCTCCAAGCCCAACTCTACATTTTCAAGCACCGTCAACCATGGCAAAAGCGCAAATGACTGAAACACCATACTCACCCCTTGCACAGGACGATTAACAATATTTCCCCTATAAGTCACTGTCCCTTGGGATGTCGGCATGAGGCCCGAAATCATTCGCAATAAAGTAGATTTTCCAGACCCTGATTTACCCAATAGAGCCACAATTTCATTTTTTTTTAACGTTAAATTGATTTTATCCAAAACCAAGACATCTTGACCGGCCTCTTTTTGAAAAGATTTAGATAAATTTTCAATTTTAATAATGGTTTCTGACATATGGTCGCTCTCCTATGCCATACCAAATCGATCTTGCGAGAATCGATACAATGGTCGCCATATCAAATAATTAAATAACAGCACATAAAAACACATCATCAAAGTACCGAGCATAAGCTTGGTAAAATCTCCAGAAATCGTTTGTGCCCGAATATATTGGCCAAGCCCCGTAGCTTGAAGGGTATCATTTCCCCAACTGGCCCATTCTGCTAAAATACTGGCATTCCAGGCTCCCCCTGCAGCAGCTACAGCACCGGTCAAAAACTCAGGGAAAATAGCAGGGATAGCCAATCTTTTCCACCACAACCAACCTTTAACATGAAAATTAGCCGTCAATAGCTTTAAATCGGTTGGAATCATCGTCGCACCAGCAATCACATTAAATAAAATATACCACTGGGTCCCTAAAATCATCAAAGGCGTTAACCAGATTTCAGGGTTTAATTGATATTTCACAATGGCAATCACAAATAAAGGATAAAACAAGTTGGCTGGGAATGCCGCTAAAAACTGAATAATCGGTTGCATAGTTTGAGCCAAACGACTTCTTAAACCAATAGCAACACCAATGGGTATCCAAATAAGGGAACTTAAAATAATTAAGACAATGACACGAAGTGCTGTGATGCTTCCTAGAAAAAATACATGTTGAAGCTCGTCAAATGCTTGATGTTCATAGATATAATAGCTACAAACAAAGACTGTCATGATGATACTTATCCAAATAAGAGCATTCCACACATATGATGATTCGGTTGAGGTATCTGGATTTTTGGATTTATAAGACTGCCTTAGATAACGATTTAATCCAAATAAATCAATAAACCCATAGCGAAAGATACTAAACCAATGATACAAAGGTTTATACAAATAAGATTCATAAATCCAATCCAACAAATGCGATTGATAACCCTGCTCTTCAGACGGCTCCATACGAAATTTTTCAGACCAGGCAATTAAGGGGCGGAATAACAATTGATCATATAAAAAAATAACCACAACCATGGTTAAAATTGCATAGATGACCGCATGCATATCACGCTGATCAATCGCTATCGCAATATAAGATCCTACACCGGGCAATCGAATTTCTTGATGAGCAACCGAAATAGCTTCAGAAAAAACCACAATAAACCAGCTTGCAGACATCGACACCATCATATTCCATAATAAATTGGGAATAGCATAAGGCACTTCTAATCGCCAAAAACGCTGCCAGGCAGATAACTGAAACATCACCGAAACTTCTCGTAAATCATGAGGAAGCATTTTTAAGGATTGATAGAAACTAAAAATAATATTCCAAACCTGGGCGGTAAAAATAGCAAAGATACACGCACATTCTGGCCCCAAAAGACTGCCCGGGAATAATTGAATAAAACCTGTCACCGTTAATGCTGAAAAACTTAACACAGGTACGGCTTGCAAGACATCAATAGCAGGAATGATAATTTGTTCTGCTTTTCGACTTTTAGCTGCCCAAGCACCCAAAATCAAGCTAACAAGAATTGAAAAAAACAAAGCGATGAACATTCGAAGGACGGTTCTTAATGCATACGCAGGCAACATATCGAGGGATAAAGACACGGCAATGGGTTGTCCCAAAGCATAAGGAACTGCCATCTGATGGCCAGTTTGCGCACAAGCCCACATGGCAATACAAATGATCGCTAATAACAGCACATCAAATCGATTAAAACGTCGACTTACTAATTTTAAATCACTAGAATAAACATTATAATCCATCTTGCATCACCCAAACAGTCAAACAACTCGCGCCAGCATTTTCAAATGTATCACACGACCACTTCTACAGCAACAAAATGACGTTTTAAACTCTCAGAACAAAAGCTAGACAATCTATCGACAAGTGTACAAGATCAGCATAAACTAAAAAAGTTCATAAGGAGTGAATATGTTAAAAAATACAATCGCTTGCATGATGCTTACGCTGTTTAACTCGTTTTCATTTGGTTTGGAACCCAGTATTCCTCTGCAAGTTTGGGTCAATGAAGCCATCGTCAATACCTATACTTTTAATGACGAGAATTTACTAGAACGTCAAAAAGACATGGCCCAATATTTTAGCCCTCAAGCCTGGAAAGTTTATTTAGATGTACTTAATAAAAGCAATATTTTATCACAAGTGAAAACACAGCATTATCAAGTTTCAGCTGTAGCAACACTCCCCCCCACCATCACCGTTAACCCCAATACGCATAGTTGGCAAGCCCAGATGCCCATTTTGGTCAGCTATAAAAATAAAGCTCAAAAACAAATACAAAATCTTGAAATTGACTTAGAAATCATCAAAAGCGATTCTTCTGATAACCGTGGCTATGCCATCGTCAAATATGAAGCCAAAATTTTGAATCAACCTTGTACTTGCCAGGCCCAATACCCCAAAGTCACCATCGTTTAAAAATTCTTGTTCTTCTGAGATTTGTTCGTCATAATCATGAGACTGTGGACAACAAGGAATGTTTATTTATGTCAACAACTCATAAAACAGCACTATACCCTATTCATGAAAAACAACATGCACAATTTGTTGAATTTCATCATTGGCTGATGCCACTTCATTATGGTTCCCCTTTGGCAGAGCACATGGCGGTTCGGACTGATGCCGGTGTTTTTGATGTTTCACACATGACTATCATTGATATCATAGGCGCAGGTTGCCGCCAATTTTTGAGACATTTGATGACTCGCGATGTCGATGAAATTCAACAAATAGGAGGGGCTTGTTATACCTGCATGTGTAATGAGCATGGCGGCGTAATTGATGATGTACTCATTTATTATCATGCCCCAGACCGTTATCGACTGATTTTCAACGCAGCCACTAAAGAGCGTGTTGTAGCCTGGCTTAATCTTCATGCAACCCATTTTCTCCTCGGTCTTCAAGTTCGAGATGACCTATGTATGCTAGCGATTCAAGGTCCCCATGCTTTTGAGAAAACACTGGCATTACTCGATCCTTATGCACTTGATAAAGTCAGTACACTTAAACGATTTACTAGTGTTGAAGAATCTGGTTTTTTCTTTAGTCGCACGGGATATACCGGCGAAGATGGACTAGAAATTATCCTACCTAAATCAGAAGCTTGTGCATTTTTTGAAAAAATTCTTACCGCCGGAATCAAGCCTTGTGGACTGGCATCACGCGATAGCTTACGTTTAGAGGCAGGTCTGATGCTCAATGGGCAAGACATGGATGAACATATCAGCCCCTTTAGTGCGCATTTAGCGTGGACCATCTCCTGGAAAGCTCCAGAGCGAGAGTTTATAGGGAAATCTGCGATTCTTGCACAAAAAGACAAGGGAAACCTTCCCCGATTGGTCGGTTTAAAACTCGATGCTCGTGCGATTTTACGGCATGGTCAACAAGTGGTTCATCACGGCAAAATCATTGGGCAGATCACAAGCGGCATCTACTCTCCATGCTTACAAAAATCAATTGCTTTTGCACGAATTCAATCGAATGAAACGCTGACCCATTGTGAAGTCAATATCCGCGAACAACTTTATCCTGTGGAAATCTGCTCAACTCGATTTTATCCCTTATCATCAAATCAATAAAAGGATGTCAACCATGAACACTGCGAATCAATTTAAATTTACGTCCACCCATGAATGGATCAATCCCCAAGCACAACCGATGACCATGGGAATCAGTGCCCACGCTCAAAATTTATTGGGAGACATCGTATTTGTTGAATTGCCTGAAATTGGTCAAAAAGTAACTGCTGGGCAAGAAATTGGTGTACTTGAATCCGTCAAAGCGGCTGCCGATTATTATGCCCCCATTACAGGAACTATCTCAGATATCAATCTGCAAATTAAAAATCAACCCGAATTGATTAATCAAGATCCTTACGGACAAGGCTGGCTTTGTAAAATAACCCCTGATGACTCAGCACAAATCAGCGCACTCATCGATGAACAAACCTATCAAAATGAACTTATAAAGGATTGATGCCATGTCTTTTATCCCACATACTTCCGAAGATATTGAAAAGATGCTCGAAGTCATTGGCATCAATGATCTTTCGGCTATTTTTGATGAAATTCCTAAAAATTTGCCACAACCTGAATTAATAAGCTTGCCTGAACATCAAAATGAAATGCAAATGTTAGAACATGCTCAAACATTAAGCCAGCAGGTTCCTTTGATGCGCTGTTTTTTAGGTGCCGGTTGCTATGATCATCATATTCCTGCTGCCGTTTGGGATATCGCTACCCGTGGTGAATTTCTAACATCTTATACCCCCTACCAAGCAGAAGTCAGCCAAGGAACCTTGCAAGTCCTTTATGAGTTTCAATCGATGATTGCCGAACTCTTTGCTCTCGACGTTGCCAATGCCTCATTATATGATGGTGCGACTGCATTAGCAGAGGCAATTCTTATGGCCAAACGCATTCAAAAACAACACAAAAGCACTAAAGTGCTGATTCCCCATTGCCTCCATCCTCATTATCAAGAAGTTTTAATTAGTATTCTCAAACAACAAAATATCGAATTAGAAACGATGGCTTTTGATGAGCATCTTGGGATAACAGAGCTCCAAAGCCTATCCTCCATCAACACCAATAACTATTTTGCAATCGTGATATTACAAACCAATTTTATGGGTCAAATTGAACCTTTTGATGAATTAGCCACTTGGGCAGAACAACAGGGTTTGATGCGTATCGCTTGTGTAAATCCTTTATTACAAAGCGTTTTAAAAGCTCCAGGTGTTTGGGGGCAAACTGGTGTCGATATGGCTTGTGGTGAAGGACAACCATTGGGGATTCCCATGGGATCTGGCGGTCCCTTATTGGGACTTCTGGCCTGTAAAAAAGAACATGTTCGACAAATGCCAGGGCGTCTTGCCGGTCAAACAGAAGATAGTCAGAAAAAAACAGGTTATACGCTCACGCTGCAAGCACGTGAGCAACATATTCGACGTGGCAAAGCCACCTCAAATATTTGTACCAATGTTGGATTGAATGCCACTGCTGCCACAATTTTCATGAGCATGATGGGACCAGAAGGCTTAAAACGCATGGCTGAGCATAGTTTTCACCGTTGTCATGAGTTGGTTGAAAAATTATGTCAAATTCCTGGCGTTCAAAAAGTCTATCACAGCTCTTATTTTCATGAAACCGTGATTCGCTTCCCTGTCGCCGTTTCTAAAATTTTACATCACCTCGAGAAAGATAATATCTTAGGCGGCCTTCCCCTAGAAATGACTCATCCCGAACTCAAAAACTGTTTACTGGTTTGTGCAACTGAAAAACGAACCCCGGAAGATATAAAAGATTTCCTCATGGCGGTTCATCAAGCGACAGAAACCCAAAACTGTAGTGTAGGAGCTTAAAATATGTTGATATTTGAACAATCAAGCCCTGGCAGAATGGCGCATTCGCAATGTCTTCCTCCCTGCCAAGGTGTCACTTTAGACGCTCGCTTATTAAGGGGAAAAGCACCTCGTTTGCCGGAATGCTCTGAACTACAAGTCATTCGACATTACACCCTATTGTCAAAGAAAAATTTTTCCATAGATACGCATTTTTATCCCTTGGGTTCTTGTACCATGAAATACAACCCACGCGGAGTACAAAAAGCCGCACTTGATGAGCATTTTCAACAACGGCATCCGCTCACGCCTACTCATTTAAGCCAAACCTTGTTAAAAATCTTACATGATTTACAAACCTACCTATGTGATATCACCGGCATGTCACAAATTGCATTAACACCCATGGCAGGTTCTCAAGGTGAATTTGCAGGTGTGGCGATGATTAAACGCTATCATGAATGTCGCAAAGACTTTGCTCGCAATCAAATTCTTATCCCCAATGCAGCACATGGGACCAATCCAGCATCCGCAGCCATGTGTGGCATGGACATCATTGAAATACCAACGAGTGAAGATGGAGAAATTGATTTAGAGATTTTAAAAAAACATCTTGGTCCAAAAACAGCTGGAATTATGCTCACCAATCCATCCACTTTGGGTCTTTTTTCTAAAAACATCATTCAAATTGCAGAATTGGTTCATGCTGCAGGTGGTCTTTTATATTACGATGGGGCTAATTTGAATGCCATTGTTGGCGAGGTCAGACCCGGCGATATGGGTTTTGATGTCATCCATCTTAATTTACATAAAACTTTTGCTACACCCCACGGAGGCGGAGGACCTGGCTCAGGACCTGTGGCAGTAAATGATAAATTAGCACCGTTTTTACCGGTGGGACAAGTCATTAAAACAGCTAGTCAATATTCTTGGACCGACACACATACTCATCCACAATCCATTGGTCGCTTGTCCGCGTTCATGGGAAATGTAAACATGTTACTGCGCTCTTATTTTTATATACGCATGCTTGGAAAAGAAGGCGTTCAACGCATTGGACAATACGCTTCATTAAATGCAAATTACTTGCTCAAAAAACTACAAGCACTTGGCTATGAAGCCGCCTATCCCCATCGTCGTGCGAGCCATGAATTCATCATCTCGTTACAAACAGAAAAAACACAATATGGTGTATCTGCGATGGAGGTAGCCAAAAGGCTTTTGGATTATGGTTTTCATGCACCCACCACCTATTTCCCTCTATTAATTCCGGAATGTCTATTAATCGAACCCACCGAAACCGAAAGTCTTGAAACTTTAGATGCATTTGTGTCAGCAATGAAAGCAATTCGATATGAAATTGTTCATGAGCGTGATATAGTCAAGCAAGCTCCTCATACCACACCGGTGAGTCGATTGGATGATGTGAAAGCGGCACGTGAATTGAACTTAAATTATTTTGGAGTATAAATATGCTACGTTTGACATCAACACTAATTTTGAGTACAGGTATAGCCCTTAGTGGTTTATTTATTGGACTTGGATTTCTTAATGCTAAACATCCTTTACAATATGTCGAAGTGAAAGGATTGGCAGAAGAAACAGTCAAATCGGATGAAGGCATCTGGACATTAAATATCAAGCTGGTCAACAATGACCTGAATGCTTTATACGAGAACATTTCCAAAGCTCAACAAGCCACACGAGAATTTCTCATTCATCAGGGCTTTAAAGAAGAAGAGTTGAGCATGAATCCAGTATCTGTTGTCGATAACCAAAGCGTTTCTTATAATACCAATCAAGACATGCCTCGTTACAGTGCAGACACAGGGCTAACCGTATCGAGTCATCAAGTCGACCAAATTGCCAATGCCATTCAAAAAACAGGTGATTTGGTACAACAAGGCGTGGTGGTGACCTCATCAAATGCGACTTATCGATTTACCCAATTAAATGAGATTAAACCCAAAATGCTTGAAGCTGCAACCCAAAGTGCTCGAGTGGCAGCAGAAAGCTTTGCTAAAGATTCACAAACAGCTCTGGGCGGCATTCATCATGCATCTCAAGGTTTGTTTACCATTACGGATGCCAACTCATCTTTTGATTCCGGAAATGCCATTCTCAAGAAAGTTCGCATTGTGACTACTGTTGAATATCAACTAAAATAATACAAAAATCGTGAAGTGCTTCGAGGTTCTCCAAGTACTTCACAAGTCCACACAATCAAAATGCTCTTTTTTTTCACAGATATTCCCTTGCGAGATAAAATCAGTTAATATAGCTATGCAAAGTTTAAAAATCATTGAGAAGGATACTCATTATTAACAAACTAAGGACAGTGAAATGAACAGCAAAACTTTTTCACAACGATTTAATCGGGAGTTATCTGTAAATGGTTTTCCAGATGATTTAACTGAAAAAACCAAAGCTGTTGCTAAAGTCTTTGGCGTCTCCAGACACTTAGCCAATGCCATGTTATTCGGTTACAGTCTACCTAATCATGAGCAACTGGATAAAATCGCAGAAATTCTAGAGGTTTGCCCTTTGTGGCTAAGCGGAGAAACTGAAAAACGTAAAGCCTACTCTAAAGTAGCTTTATCAGAATCCTAATTTTTTTTGAGATGATAAATGGAGTGTTTAAGTTTTTGTATTGCAGATCAAATCGATCTCAATCGTTTGGATATACATATGAAGAAAAAATATCCAGACTTCATCATCACACGGTCAAGGGATGTCTTAAAATTAAAAATGGCCAGTGAAAAGCCAATTTTGATTTTCGTTTTTAAAAACGGGACGGTTGTTTCATGGGGTATCCAACGCTACCGCATGAAACCTTATCTCAAGCAATTTGTGTTGTACTCAAACAAGCCTTTGGGTATTCAAACTCATGATGAATTTAGTTATAGCCTCGGCTCCAAAACAGAGATCACACCGCATGGCTATTATGACGTCGACTGTCTCACCATCGAAAAAGACATTGATGATGAAGATATTCGATTAAGCCTTTCATATGGTTTTTCACAATCCGTGAAATTACAATACTTTGAAACATTGCAAGAAAATCTCATAGAGAAATACACGCCCTTCATTACCAACTTGTCTAATCAAGGTGAAATGTATATTAGTCGAAATAGTATTCGACAAATCATTGGTGAAATTTTAGTGGCTAAAAGTGAAATGAATCTCATCAGTAACTTTTTATACCATCCCAAGTTCTTCTGGCGTCATCCCAGTTTAGAAGAATTTTTCACCCTCTTAGAACGTTATTTACATATTCAACGACGGATCAACGCGATTAATCATCGATTGGATACGCTCAATGAAATTTTTGATATGTTTAATTCTTATCTGGAAAATCGACATTCAACCAGTCTTGAATTAATTATTATTGCTTTAATTGCCATAGAAATTATCTTTGGTGTATTGAATTTCCATTTTTAAATGATGAAGAAAAATCACACGAATCAAACTGAAGTATTGAGTGGGATCGGCATTTTTTTTGCCGTGTGGACTGTGACTTTTCTTTACGCAAATCTCATGCAACCGATTGGTTTTTCTCAACATTACTGGTTTAGCACCTGCGCATTCTTAATCAGCAGTGGTTGTTTAATTAGCTCCTTCATTCTAAAAAAACCCTATGTTGTCGCACCAGGGCTTGGCGTTGGGTGGTTTGCTGCCAATCAAATCTTGCCACAAAGCCATCTGCTCAATTTTTATATCTGTATTATCCTATCCGGCTTGATTTTAATCATGATTAGCCAGCTGAAATTCATCAAAAAAGCGGAAAGATTACTGCCCAATTATCTGCAAGCCACGATGAGTATTGGAGTTGGCTGTTTATTTATGCGTTTTGCCCTGGAACAACAAGGGCATGATATGCAACATATCATCCCACATATTTTATTTTTGAGTACAATTGTCTTATTATTTGTATTCAAAAAAACTCAAAATCGCTGGGGCTCTCTGCTAACCGTCATCATCATCATAAGCTTGGGTTTCTTACTCCATGCGACACATTGGCATGGATTCTTTCATCGACCAGCTGAAATAAAAAACGTCTGGAGCCTATCCAATCTCTCGATCAACCTGCCCATATTGGTTCGCCAGGTGTTAGAAATGAGTTTGTTTTCTTTTTTTGATGTGGCAACCGGTGTCTTTTGTCTTCAACAAATCATCCACGCTCTACAAGTATCGAGTCCTAAACAGGCTTTATCCAAAGCATATTTGGCCACAGGCCTTAATAATCTTTTGAGTGGTACCTTTTTATGTGGTCCCAATACAATCTTTATTGAAAGTGCCTTTGGCATGCAATTGGGCGGACAAAAACCTTTAACTCTTTATGTAGCCAGTTTATGTTTTATCATTTTTGCCTTTTGTTTTCCACTGGGGCAACTGGTCCCGCAAGAACTATTTCGTGGTATATTCTTTTTTATTGGATTTTCCTTGTTATCCCCCTTGTATCAATTTAAACATCAAAGTTTGCAAGAAAATATATTATCCATTATCTTAATTACTATCATCTTACTCACCAAATCCATTTTAAATGGCTTACTAGTAGGAATTGTTATTCAATATGGCCTAGATATTTATCGCAAAAAAAATCTCGACAAAATACATCATATTCTCACAGGCTTGGCCTGTTGTAGCTTATTACTCAAATTCATATAAAAACTATGCTAAAATAAATTTAAAATATTATATGATGATGAAGACATGCTAGAAGTCACCCATTTGAATAAAGAACAATTTCAAAACTTACTGGATCTACAACAGCAAGTTAAACGTAAAGTTAAATACACAGCGCCACTTTACATTCATATCATTCGCGCTCAAAGGCCTTATCCTTGTAATATTTTAGCTTATCACGGGAAAGAACTGATTGGTTTTTCTAGTCGGTTTTTATTTCATGAGCAAGAAGTCGAGTTATCATTGATCATGCACCCTAAATTCAAATCGGCATTTTTGGCTAAAAAATTACTCATTCCATTGCTCAAATATATTCCACTTGAATATAAAAAAACGGTCATCATTACAACACCTCACAATCAAAGGCCCGATTTTCATTCTGAAAAAAACTGGGAATTCCTGTTTAGTTCCCATCGCTTACAATGGCAAGGGATAGCCTCAAAACCGCCCGTGATAGAAGAACTCGACATCATCAAAGCACAGCCCCAACATTTTGAAAACTTTCAAGAGATTATTCATACCTGCTTTCCCAATGGCACTCAAATCGTTTCTGAAATTTATGAACATTTGATGGATAATCCGCTGGTTCAAATTTATTTATTAAAAAAACAAAATGACATTCTCGGCGCAATTCAAATCAACCAGGAAAATAAAATCTATCGTATCAGTGATGTTTCTATTTTACCGGCCCATCGAAAACAAGGTTATGCAAATTATCTTTTAAGTCATATTATTCATCAGTTAGCCAGTAAGCATAAAGATATCATTCTTGATGTGGAAAGTCGTAATCATTTTGTTTTAGCCTGGTACTTACGGATGGGCATGAAAGAAATCAACATTTGCGATTATTGGCGAATTCCCTATTCTGAAATATTTTAATTTTTCCCATCGCTAGTCTAAGCGTCTTTCAGTATAATAAGTTTAATTATAATGGCTTGGGAAAATTATGTTAACCGTTTCACAAATTGCGCAACTTTTAAATGCATCATTTTTAGGTGATGGCGAGACGCCGATTCACGGTTTATCTGCCCTAGATGAAATCTATCCTCATCATTTGGTTTTTGCTGATGGTGCTCAATACCTAGAACAAGCCATGAAGTCTGAAGCTGCTGCCATCATTGTGACAGAAGCGCCTGAAACATTCACCAAGCCTATCATTATTTTTAAAAACCCCTTAATGGCTTTTGTCGAATTGATGGCTGTTTTTTACCCCTGTATTGAGCCTTCTAAAACCATTCACCCCAGTGCATCTATCGGCAAAGATGTTGAGATTGCTGAGAACGTTAGCATTGGTGCATTCGCAGTCATAGAAGATCATGCAAAAATTGGCAAAAACAGCGTAATTCATCCGCATGTGACGGTGGGTTTATCATGTGCAATTGGTGAAAATTGTGAAATTTACCCTCATGTCACACTTTACCCACATACCATCCTAAAAAATCATGTCATCATTCATGCAGGTTCCGTCATAGGCTCCGATGGCTTTGGTTATAAAATGTTTAATGGTATTCATCATAAAATCCCACATGTTGGACACGTCGTCATTGAATCAAATGTTGAAATTGGGGCCAACACCGTGGTTGATAGGGCAACCTTAGGCACCACCCGTATTGGCACCGGCACCAAAATTGATAACCTGGTTCAAATTGCGCATTCTGTGAAGTTAGGTGCTCATAACATCCTCTGCGCTTTTACAGGAATAGCCGGTAGCTCTCAAAGTGGGAATCATGTGGTTTTTGCCGCTAATGTTGGCGTCAGTGATCATGTAAAAATTGATGATGAAGTGGTGTTAGGTGCCAGAAGTGGCGTACCTCCCAAAAAACATCTCAAAAAAGGACAAACTTACCTTGGTAATCCCGCCCGGCCTAAAGACAAGGCCCTCGAGCAAGAATTTTCAACCACACGAATTCCTTTTATGCGTAAACATATTCAACACTTACAGGATAAGGTTGCGCGTCTGGAAGAGCAGGTTCAACAATTAACAGAAGAAACCAACTCATGAGAGTCACCCCTTGTATTTTAATTGATGGCTCCTCTTTTTTTTATCGAGCCTTTCATGCGCTGCCACCTTTGGTCAACTCCAAAGGACAACCGACCGGAGCCATCTATGGGGTCGCCAATATGGTCAAAAAGATCATGCAAAATCACCAGCCAGAATACATTGCAGTGATTTTTGATGCTCCAGGTAAAACTTTTAGGGATGAACTCTATCCAGAATACAAATCCCATCGGCCACCCACGCCTGAAGATTTGAAATGCCAATATGAACCACTGGTGCATTTACTTCAGTCTATGGGCATTCCCGTTTATGCTATTCAAGGCGTTGAAGCCGATGACGTGATTGCAACACTTGCCAAACAAGCCGAGAAAGAAAATATTCCGGTTTGTATTGCCACCGGTGACAAAGACTTTTCACAAATCGTCAATCAACATATCCAGTTATATAATTCCATGACTGAACAATGGTTAGATGAAAAGGCTATTATTGAAAAATATGGCATTACACCAAATCAATTTATTGATTATCTAACCTTAACTGGTGACAGTGTCGATAATATTCCAGGGGTACCAAAATGTGGCCCTAAAACGGCCTGCAAGTGGTTACAAACCTATCAAACCTTGGATAACTTAATTGAACATGCCGATCAAATCACTGGTAAAATTGGGGAATCTCTGCGAAACAGTATTCCCAATTTGCCATTGAGTAAACAATTAGTGACCATCAAATGTGATGTAGAACTTCCTTTTCATTTCAAAGATCTACAGCCCTGTCTGCCTCAAGAAGAAATCATTTTCCAACAAGCTCAAGAGCTTGAATTCAAAACCTGGATCAAACGCTCAGCAGAAAAAATATCCGTCAGAGAAAAATATACAACCACCATCATCGATTCAGTAGACGCTTTAAGGAACTGGTTACAGATTCATGTCAAATACGAAAGCTTACTGGTTGTTGATTTAGAAACCACAAGCCTCGACACCCTCAACGCAAAATTGGTGGGTATTTCTCTATGCACGGATGAACGCAATAGTATTTATATTCCTTTGCTACATGATGAGGGACAAAATGCCTCATTAGATAACGTATTGATTCTCCTCAAACCCTATCTTGAAAATCCCAAACCAGGGATCATTGGACAAAATCTCAAATACGATATTAACGTCTTAAAAAAATACAATATCCATGTTCAAGAAGTGGCTGCAGACACCATGTTAGAATCTTATATTTATCGAAGTGCAAGTAATCGACATGATCTAGGAACTTTAGCTAAAACCTATTTACATTTAGACTCGATTAGCTATGAGGATTTAACCGGTAAAGGAGCTAAACAAATTCCTTTTAGCGCCGTTGACATAGAAAAAGCTGCTACCTATTCCGGTGAAGATGTTCAACTCACCTACTTATTGCACCAATATTTCAAAGATAAACTCAGCGCGCAAGAACGGCTGCTACTTCAAGATATTGAAATACCCTTAGTAAAGGTATTGGCGGCCATGGAATATACAGGGGTTGCCATTGACGTGCCACTTTTGCAAGAACAAAGTGTCATTCTCAAAGAACGTCTGGCTGATTTGGAAAAAAATGCCTGGGAATTGGCCGGACAAACATTTAATCTTCAATCCCCAAAACAACTGTCTGAAATTTTTTATGAGAAGATGCAGTTACCTGTGATTGAACGCACCCCCAGTGGTCAACCATCAACTGCAGAAGAAGTTCTCCTGCAACTTGCCGAACAATATGAGTTACCGGCACTGATTTTAGAACATCGTCGACTTTCAAAACTGGTTTCTACCTATTTGGAATCATTACCAAAAAAAGTTAATCCGCTCACCCATCGGGTACATACCTCTTATAATCAAGCGGTCACTGCTACCGGGCGTTTATCATCAAGTGATCCGAATTTACAAAATATTCCAGTACGCACCCAAGAAGGTAAAATCATTAGACGAGCATTTATTGCCAAACCCCATTTTCGCTTAGTGAGTGCTGATTATTCTCAAGTAGAATTAAGAATCATGGCACACTTATCCGAAGATCCAAAGCTAATTGATGCATTCTTAAACCACCAGGACATTCATCAAGCAACCGCTAGTGAAATTTTTGGTATACCCATAAGTGTGGTGACTGCTGAACAACGTCGCCAAGCCAAAGCCATTAATTTTGGCTTGATATATGGAATGTCAGCCTTTGGTCTCGCCAAACAATTGAATATCTCAAGACAAGAGGCTCAAGCCTACATGAACCGCTATTTTGAGAGGTATGCCGGTGTTTTAAACTATATGGAACGTATCAAAGCCCTTGCCAAACAACAGGGCTATGTAGAAACGATTTTTGGTAGACGCCTATACTTACCTGAAATTCAAAGTAAAAGCATGGCACGTGTGAAAGCAGCGGAGCGAATGGCTATTAATGCCCCGATGCAAGGAACAGCAGCAGATATCATTAAAAAGGCCATGAATAATTTGCATCAATGGTTAAAATCACAATCTAGCATTCGTGGTGACATGATCATGCAAGTTCATGACGAATTGATTTTTGAAATTCATGAAGACGATGTCGATGCATTCATGCCGCATTTACAATACCAAATGGAACATGCTGTAGAACTTAAAGTTCCATTAATTGTGAATATGAGTTCGGGTCTTAACTGGGATGAGGCGCATGGATAATATTCTCATCAAAATACAAATCATTGGTTTTTTTAAGACCGAAGAAGTATCTCATCATGATAAGACTATAAATATAAATAGAAAACAAAACGCTTAACACATGAGAATCCTTGGCTTTCAAGCAATATTCCTGCCAAGGATTTAAATGCATTCCTTTTTCTTTTAAAAACACTATCATTACATACGAACAAGAATAAATCATTTCTATACTCATGCTCAGTTGTAACAACTGAGTATTTTCACTCATCTCTATGATTTTGATTAATGCAGGCAAATGATTCTTTTCAATCGCCACTAAGTTGATCTCAGATTGATTAAAGTCAATGCGTTGCTCTTTGAGATATTTTAACAAATCCGTTCAAATTTCAATTTGAGGACTTTCAATTGCTTTTTTTACCAACAAAGTTGCCCGCGAGTAATTGAAATTTCCTCTAAATTTAAGATCATTTACTAAGAGTTCCCCCGAAGTTTTGTCTGCGTGGCAAAAGTTCATGATTTGACGAAACAAATCAACATTCCCACCTTGAATAGCATTTTCGATAAGAACTTTTTTATAATAAGGGACTAGGGTTTGAAAAAATTGATGATGAAAATAATCGTTTTTTAAAAGTTCCTTGAATATTTTCAATTGACCACATTGTAAAGCCAAAATAAAATTTTTTTTCAACATTTCAGTTTCATAAAATGGCCAATCTAACAAAAGTTGATCAACAATCAAATCTGCACCATAAACAATTGCCCAAGATAAAGTGTCTGCAGAAATATTATCTTTAAATATTTCTAAACAATCCGGTTGATTTGCCATGATTGACAATATCAAGCCATCATATTCCTTTTGATTAAAAAGAACTTTACTATATTTTTCATCCATAAATGTTTGATAAAATTGGCCAACATCTCGTCTTATCTCAGGTCTCTAGAATCCCCTCATTTTTTGTCCTCAAAAAATAGAGTTCCCCAAAAATCAT
>CAZNFJ010000038.1:0-17502 GCA_964572685.1 uncultured Legionellaceae bacterium | reverse complement strand
ATTCAATTAACGCTATTGAGCTGGCTAAAAAAACTTATGGGTAACGACATGTTCCCATAATGCAAAAACAAATTCTCCACACAATGCTGTCCATATTTACTTCACCCAGTTGAATTTAGATATTCTTTTACAAAAATATCTTTCATACGAAAATAAAAACTCTATGCTAGTATCTAGAGAAATTCAGGACTTTCTTCAGGGAAAATTAAAAGAAATACAAATCAAATATGATGAAACAAAAACTTTAGGCTCTGTAGGAAAATCACAAAGTGCTTTAGATGAGCTTCAAACCATAAAGGCTGCACAACGTTGTTTCGAGTATTTTATCAATAATAACAACTATGCCTCCGATCTTGGGAGTAAATTTTCTTACTCAGCCAGCACTGTACTAAATCTTGTTTGGCTTGCAATACAACGTGAATGTCCAACAAATCAAGAACAACTCGCCCTTCAAGAAAAATTAATTTGGACACTCTTTCAAATTCAAAGAGGATTTAATATTATCAGTAATGGTGATGGTGAAGATATGCCGGAATGCCCAGGTGGAGCGATTGGTTTACTCGTTCGAGTCATTTGCGATGAAAATGAATTAATGCCTAATTCTGAATATAAGGCAGGTGATCCCACGCTATCAAACCTGTCTCTTGCCTTAAAAAATAAATTAGATGAACCGTTTAAATCCTCATCAAGTTTCACCACTCAATTGACGAGGAAGTCATACAGCCAAAATCCACCAGCATATAAACAAAAAGTAAAAGAAAATATTACTCAATCCTGGAAGTTAATGTTTCAGCCACTTATAGAATCCGGTGCCATGCAATCAGAAGATATGCAAGCGCTCATTGATGCAGGCATAGAGGACTGGGAACCTCCAACTATTGCATAATATTTGATCAAAAATAGCTCAAGTAGTCTATACTTAGGTTGTAGTTGACAAAAAATAAGGATCACGGATGAAAGGTTTTATAAAAAAATGTATCGCTTTAATGAGTATTCCTGTGGTAACGCTTGCAATTGCACATCCGGAGTTATTGGCTTTGGAATCGCTAGCTGATCACTTGCATTTAAAACACGCTAAAGATCCAATCGATGGCGGTTGGCTTCCTAATTTAACAGGTCTACCGACTAAAGCAGAGGTAAAACTGTTAGATGAGCAAGTCAGAGCGGCAATGGCGGAGGAAACTGAAGGACGTTGTAGAGCTATCAATCCACAATTACAAATGTTGTTTTTTTCGCATTTTGCTGTTTATCAAAAAATGGCGAATGTTCAAAATATCTATTTAAATGAAAAAAATGTTGAACAATGGGCTCATGTGATGGCGATGACATTGGATGAAAGTAGTGGCGATTCTACCAATATCACTGATTTTCAAGGCCATTCATTCTCGACTCATAAACCGATTTCCAATTTACAACGATGGCAGAAAATATTATCGCTCACGGCAAATACTCCTATTAAACTGGATTTTCAGACCAATTTTGGTTTGACGCAAGCATCTGCAGATAGAGTGTTTTTGGCTTTTAAATTAGCAAGTGATCAGCGATATGATACTGCTTACCTAGAAGGCCTTGAGGGTGCTGAAACGCCTCATCAAGTGCCATTAAATACAGCGATAGCTGTGAGGCGGTTGATTTGGTTCTATCAGGATTTTGCACAAGGTCGAATCCATCAACTGGATAAGCGAATCGCGCAATCAGACATTCATCAGTCAGCATACGAGCAACGTTATCAAGAAGGAATTGAGGCCTCGATTATGTATTGTGGCACGCGATTTATGTTTGAGGAAGGTAAGAGTGATTTTAGCAAGTTAAAAGAAGCCGTGAGTTCGATTGCATATTGTAAATTGGGCAATGCACAACAGGGTTATGGTAAACAAGAAATTGATGAAAAATGTTTTGCACAATGGGTGACTATCTGTCCAGCATTGAACATTGATATTGCAACCATTACGCCCTTACAGTATTTTGCAACTAGAAATGCCAAACCCGTATGTCAAGGTACTTTTGAACGTTTATTGGTTAAAAAACCCAGTGTTACCCAAAAAGTTAAACATTGGTTGAATATCAAAGAAAAAATAATAAAAAGTGAGTGAGATAAAAGACATCCCTTTTTAAAGGGATGTCTTTTTTTCTATAAAGATAAGATCATGGCCTGATGCTCCAGGCGTTTTTTAAGTAGAAGCTGGGCTTGCTCTAGTTTTTCTCGTTCTTTGATGACAACTTCTTTGGGCGCTTTGTCGATGAAAGTAGGAAGCCCTAGTTTTTTCTCACAGACCTCAATTTCTTTTTCAATTTTAGCCATTTCTTTTTGTAAACGAGCCAATTCAGCGTCTTTTTCGATCAAGCCACTCATCGGAATAAGAAATTCCCAGTCATCAACGATGGCTGAAGCACTAATCGGAGCAGTTTGATCTGCATTTAGCACTTGAATCGATTGAATCTTGGCCAGTGTCGTGAGAAGTGGCTGATGTGCTTGCAGACGATTAAAATCACCGTTTTGAGGAAGTTTAATCAATAACGGAATTTTCTTACCAGGATTGACATTCATTTCGCTTCGAATGGTACGAATGGCTTGGATAATATTTTGTAACCACGTCATTTGTTCTTCTGCTTCGGCATGAATCTCTTCAGGATTGACGCAGGGATATGCACTCCACATGAGGCATTCATTTGGATCGCCGACAAGCTTGGAAATTTTTTCCCAAATTTCTTCCGTAATGAATGGAATAATCGGATGTAATAGTTTGAGAATTTGATCGAGTACATGAAGGAGTGTTTTTCGTGTTCCGCGTTTACTGGCACTTAAAGCATCCTGATCGTATAAAGTGGTTTTGGCCAGCTCTAAATACCAGTCACAATAGTGATGCCAGATAAAATCATGCAAACACTGCGCCAGTAAATCAAAACGATAATTCTCAATGTGGCCTCGACACTCTGCAATAACTTGTTGTAACTTGGATAAAATCCATTGTTCTGACAAGCCATATTGAAATGCGCCATCATCCAAATCTTTTATATAATCTTCTGTATTCTGCAAGACAAAACGGGTGGCGTTCCATAACTTATTACAGAAATGATGATAACCTTCAACACGAGCCATATCAAATTTAATGGTCCGTGATTGTGAAGCTAGGGCACAAAAAGTAAATCGGAGCGCATCGGTTCCATAGGCTGGAATTCCCTCCGGAAATTGTTTTTCAGTTGCTTTGATGATGCCTTGTTTAACGGAGTTCATCATCAGATGTTGCGTGCGTTTTTCAATTAATTCTGGTAGTGAAATTCCGTGAATAATATCTAAAGGATCTAAGACATTGCCCTTGGATTTCGACATTTTCTTACCTTCGTGATCACAGACCAGGCCTGTAATGACAATTTTTTTAAAGGGGATATCGCCAACAAATTTCATGCCAAACATGATCATGCGTGCAACCCAAAAGAAAATGATATCAAAGCCGGTAAATAAAACCGATGTAGGATAAAACTGTTTGAGTTCAGTGGTTTGTTCCGGCCAGCCCAAAGTAGAAAATGGCCATAAAGCTGATGAGAACCAAGTATCGAGGACATCTTCGTCTTGTTTTAAGGCCACCGATGCATCTAAATGGTATTTCACACGCACATCTTTTTCACTTAATCCTACATAAATGTGACCTTGGTTGTCATACCATGCCGGAATTCGGTGTCCCCACCATAATTGTCGACTGATACACCAGTCTTCAATATTGTCCATCCAATGAAAATAGGTTTTGGACCAGTTTTCTGGAAGGAATTCAATTTGGCCTGAGCGAACTGCTTCAATTGCTGGTTCGGCCAAGGGTTTGGTTTTTACATACCATTGATCGGTGAGTAAAGGTTCAATGATGGTATTAGAGCGTTCGCCGCGAGGTACTGCAAGTTGATGCGCAACGGTTTGTACTAAAAGACCGGCTTCCTCTAGATCTTTTAAAATCTGTTCACGCGCTTTAAAGCGCTCCATTCCTTGATAGTTGATGGGAGCATTTTTATTGATGGTCGCTTTTTTAGTGAAAATATTAAGCATTGGTAATTGGTGTCTTTTTCCCACTTCGTAATCATTGAAATCATGAGCGGGTGTAATTTTCACGCAACCACTACCAAAACTTTGATCCACATATTCATCAGCTATGATGGGGATGGTACGGTTACACAAAGGCAATCGTACCGATAGACCAATGAGATGGCGATAACGCTCATCTTCGGGATGCACGGCAACCGCCGCATCACCCAATAAGGTTTCAGGACGAGTAGTCGCTACAACCAAACTTTCTTCACTATCTACCACTGGGTAACGTATATGCCATAGAAAGCCGCTTTCTTCTTGAGAGATAACTTCTAAATCTGAAACTGCGGTTCCTAATTTGGGATCCCAATTGACCAAACGGTTGCCTCGATAGATGAGACCTTCTTCATAGAGTTGAATGAATACGCGTTGAACCGCAAGTGATAGCCCTTCATCTAAAGTAAAGCGTTCACGTGACCAGTCAACAGATGTACCCAGTTCGCGCATTTGTTGAGTGATACGTCCACCTGAAGCTTCTTTCCATTCCCAAACATGTTCTAAAAACGCATCACGGGTGAGATCTTTTCGATGGACACCTTGGCGTTCTAATTGTGCTTCAACCATCAGTTGAGTCGCAATGCCAGCGTGATCAGTACCTGGTTGCCATAAGGTTCTATCACCATTCATGCGGTGGTAACGTGTGGCGATATCAATTAAGGTGTGCTGGAAACCGTGTCCCATGTGTAAGGTGCCGGTGACATTGGGAGGAGGGAGCATAATGCAAAAATTTTGACCTGCTCCACGCGGTGAAAATTTATAAACATGTTCCCAAAGTTGAGCCCATTTTTTTTCAATTGTTTCAGGAGAATAGTTTTTATCCATGATAATAAGCTAGAATTTTGAATGTCGCCAATATACCATTGCATAGCTTTGAATTCATCTTTTTTTCTTAAATTGTCGGCAAAATTTTCTTTTTCCTGGCGGAATCATGTCGTTCGGTCATTTCTACATCAATGTAACGATCAGTCGTGGCGCTAGATGCATGTCCTGCGTCATCACGTACATGTTCACGTGGTCGAGTTTTAACATCTTCGGATATGCTTGTGTGTCGAAGCCAGTGAACGGTTGCGGCTTCTAAATGCTGGGCTTCTTCCAGTTCTCCATCGTGTTGGAGTTTTTGAGCAGCCAAATCAAAGCATTTTTGAATCAGACGGCGGATGGTGATGGTGTCAGAAATTGGACCAAAGCCTTTGATTTTAGGGATGAGGTACTCATTTTCACCGGGAGAGGGGAGGGGAGTTAAACCCAAAAAAATTCGCCAGCGTTTGAGTGCATCCAAAACCATTTCACTCACAGCAATTTGACGTTTTTTATTGCCTTTCCCGACGGTCGTAAACCACCAGTTACCGTAATGATCTTTATTAAAATCATTCATGGTAGGAATAAAGCGCTCACTTGCGCACAGTTCTGAAATCCTTAAGTACATCCCATACATGGCGTGTAAGATAAAACGTGTACGTTCGTGTTTCTCTGGATGTTTTTCTGCCAATTTTTCGACTACGCCGAGGACGGTTTCCCATTGTAGGAGGCTTAGACGTCGGATAGGTGCTGACTGTTGGTTTTTCTGAATAAATTTACTTTTTTGGCGCATTAAGGCCACAGGGTTCATGTCAATATATTCATCTGCAATCAAATAATTAAAATATGTACTTAAAATGGCAAAAATTTCTTGGATAGCACCTTGGGAAAGTTGTACACGATTTTTATCCTGTGAAAAAACAAAAGGTCGCCAGGCTCCATTGGGAACTCGGATTCCCTCTGCATTAACAATAAAACGAGGGACTTTAAAATTACCAACCCATTCATGAGGGGGATTTTGACAAAATTTAATATAGTGCTCTAAGTCATTGCGTTTTAAATCTTTTAAGGTTTTGTTTTGAATCAACCAACACCATTGTAAAAAACGCTCAACCTCACGTCGGTAGCTATTGAATGTCCCAAGGCGTCCCGCATAGCTTTTTAAAAATTCCACACTAAAGGCATAGTCTTGCTTTTGTGCATCGGTTAAATGATCGGAGGCATGATGGGCATGCATAAACGCAGCTTGGTCAAAGATAGCAATGGGTTGTTTCATGATGAGGATTCAGAGTATTGTGTATTATTATCATAACAAAACTTAGGTGGTACTGAAAACATCATTATTAATTTGGGCTGAAAACAGATGAGTTCAACTAGTGTTATAGCACCTAAAAAACGTGCGTTTGACTTGGTCTTTTTTATTCAATAAACATGCTTGCGATTAAATGAACTCCACCTGATTATAAAGAGTACTCTTCAATGAAAGTGCAAAGATAACAAAATAACCAAACATCCATGATTTGCGCTTTATCATGAACATACCAATACGTCTATGATGTCACTAGCAAAATATATAATAGATAAAAAAAATTAAAAATTTTTAAAAAAACCTATTGACCAATCGACTTCCCGATTGTATGATTCAGTCTCTGTCCTAGCGACGGGTGTATCGGGGTATAGCGCAGTCTGGTAGCGCGCCTGCTTTGGGAGCAGGATGTCGGGAGTTCGAATCTCTCTACCCCGACCAACATTGCGCCTGTAGCTCATTTGGATAGAGCATCGGCCTTCTAAGCCGAGGGTAGCAGGTTCGAGTCCTGCCAGGCGTACCAGCCTTATTTATTTTTATTATGGTGGATGTAGCTCAGTTGGTAGAGCCCCGGGTTGTGATCCCGGTTGTCGTGGGTTCGAGCCCCATCATTCACCCCAGTTTTTTTGCTAATTTTCTCTGTTAAGGCCTTTACAAGCTTTACTGTCTCATGAATAATTGCAGCTGATTTGCGAAAGTGGCGAAATTGGTAGACGCGCTGGATTTAGGTTCCAGTAGGGTAACCTGTGAGAGTTCGAGTCTCTCCTTTCGCACCAATTTTTTAACCGGTTTATGAGGTGAATACAATGGCAGTTTCCTTAGAAACTTTATCTGAATTACAGCGTAAATTAACGATATCGATTGCTGATAATGAAATTCAGGATGAAGTCAATGTTCGTTTGAAAAATCTTGCTCCTAAAGTGCAAATACCTGGATTTCGTCAAGGTAAAGTTCCTCTTAAAGTTGTTCGTGAGCGTTTTATTGATAAAGTACGTTTAGAAGTCATTAACGAAATGATGTCCAGTGCTTTGGAAAATGCAATTGAATCTCATGCCTTAAAATTAACTGCTTATCCATCGATTAATGTGGTTTCTAATCCACAAGATGGTGATTTTTCTTTTGAAGCAGTGGTTGAAGTATTCCCTGAAGTTGCAGTCAAAGAACTTGATAATTGTGAAATCGAAATCATTGATGCGGCTATTGATGCCACTGATGTCGAAGACATGATGAAAAAATTACGCGAACACCATAAAGAATGGAAAGATGTGACCAGAGCCTCTGTAAATGGCGATCAATTATTCATTGATTTTAAAGGTTTCATCGATGACGTTGCATTTGCAGGTGGAGAAGCTAATAATTTCAAAATGATATTGGGTGAAAAACAAATGTTACCCGATTTCGAAAATGGCTTATTAAATCGTAAAGCCGGTGATGAATTTGATATTGAAGTGAAGTTCCCTGAAGACTATGGTCAAGAAGAATTAAATGGAAAAACAGTACGTTTTACCATTAAAGTTAATCAAGTTCAAGAAGGTGACTTGCCCGAACTCAATGAAGACTTTTTAAAGAAATTCAGTTTTGATGGCGATATGGCTGCGTTCAGCAAAGATATTGAATCCAATATGCAACGTGAATTGAAGAAAACCGTTAGTTCTGTTAATCGCAAAAATGTATTTGATAAATTAATGTCTGAAAATATCGTTGATTTACCACAAGGATTAATTGAACGTGAAATTGGTGAACTGAAACATCAAATGTTCCATCGTATTTTTGGTGCAGAACATCATGATAATGAAAAAATTCCTGATTTCCCAAATGAATTGTTTATGGATGAAGCGAAGCGTCGCGTGCATTTAAGTTTGCTATATTTAGAATATGTTAAAAAGCACAACTTAACTGTTGAACCTGCTCGTTTAGATGCAATGCTTGAAGATATGACAAGTATGTATGATGATCCTGAACAAGCTCGTGAGATGTATAAAAAAGATCAAAACCGTCTAGAAGACCTAAAAAGCTTGTTGATGGAAGAAATTGTGATGGAAAAAATTCTTGAATTTGCAAAACCCATCTTGAAAAAAATGAATTATCGTGAAACTATGGAATTTGCGAATCGTAAGAACGACGGAGAGTCTGAATGAGTTCAATCCAATTATCCAGTGGGCTTGTGCCCATGGTTGTTGAGCAAACAGCGCGTGGAGAACGCGCTTATGATATCTACTCACGCTTATTGAAAGAACGTATTATCTTTTTATTAGGCCCGGTAGAAGATCATATGGCGAATTTAATTGTCGCTCAGATGTTGTTTTTGGAATCTGAAAATCCTGAAAAAGATATTTATTTATATATCAACTCTCCTGGTGGGGTGGTAACTGCAGGGTTGGCAATTTATGACACCATGCAATTTATTAAACCCAATGTAAGTACACTCTGTATTGGTCAAGCTGCTAGTGCTGCTGCTTTATTATTATGTGCCGGTGCGGATGGTAAACGTTATTGTTTGCCCAATTCTCGAGTAATGATTCATCAACCGCTGGGCGGGTTTCGTGGTCAGGCTTCTGACATTGAAATTCACGCACGGGAAACCTTGATTATTCGTGAAAAATTAAACAATATCATGGCTAAACATACCCGTAAAACATCTGATGAAATTTTAAGAGATACGGATAGAGATAATTTCATGAGCGCCATCCAGGCCAAAGACTATGGCTTGATCGATGAAGTTCTTTATCAGCGCGAAGGATTACCCAAAGCCGATTTCTAACGAAATAAAAAGGCCGCTCATGCGGTCTTTTCTTTTTGTAGATATTGACACCTTCTTTATGAATCAGCAAAATTGTTTCAAGAACTTTTTTTAATGACTTGAAATTTTCTTTTTAAGCCCCATCTAATAGATAAATTTGAAGTGAAAAAATAAATATTTTAGTTTTTATGAGGAAAAAATATGTCTAAATCTGACAATGGGAATACCTTGTATTGTTCCTTTTGTGGTAAAAGCCAGCATGAAGTAAAAAAACTCATCGCCGGACCCTCTGCCCATGTCTGTGATGAATGTATTGCGTTATGTAATGATATTATTCGTGAAGCAGTTCATGAAGATAGCCCAACTCGTACACATCAAGAAAATCTTCCTAAACCAAAAGAAATTTCAAAATTTTTAGATGATTATGTCATTGGTCAGGAACATGCCAAGAAAGTATTGGCGGTGGCCGTATACAATCATTATAAACGCTTACAAAATCCCAAGCATGATGGTGTAGAACTTGGCAAAAGTAATATTTTATTGATTGGTCCAACAGGTAGCGGTAAAACTTTACTGGCACAGACTTTGGCTCGATTATTAAACGTACCTTTTGCCATTGCCGATGCGACCACCTTAACCGAAGCGGGTTATGTTGGTGAGGATGTGGAGAATATCATTCACAAACTATTGCAGAAATGTGATTTTGATGTTGAAAAAGCTCAGCAAGGGATTATTTACATCGACGAAATTGATAAAATTTCTCGTAAATCTGAAAATCCTTCCATTACTCGAGATGTTTCAGGTGAGGGTGTGCAACAAGCCTTGTTAAAACTCATTGAAGGGACTGTGGCTGCCGTGCCTCCCCAAGGTGGACGTAAACATCCACAACAAGAATATATCCATGTTGATACCTCGAATATATTATTTATTTGTGGTGGTGCTTTCGCTGGCCTTGAAAAAATTATTCAACAACGTTCAGATAAATCAAGTATTGGCTTTGGCGCAGAGTTAAAAAATAAAAAAGAAAACAAAGACGTGCAAAAGATTTTTGCGCAGCTGGAAGCCGATGATTTGGTTAAATTTGGTTTGATTCCAGAATTTGTTGGTCGATTACCAGTGGTGACCACTTTACACGAGCTTGATGAAGCCGCATTAATAGATATCTTAACACAACCTAAAAATGCCTTGACGAGACAATTCCAAGCCTTATTTAATATGGAAAATGTCAAATTGGAATTTAAGGAAGACGCGCTGCATCAAATCGCTAAAAGAGCATTAAAAAGAAAAATTGGTGCACGGGGTTTGAGAAGTATTTTAGAAGATATTTTATTGGATATCATGTATGAGTTACCTTCTCTACCGGATTTAGAGAAAGTGATTGTGGATGAACAAGCTGTTACAAAGCAAGGTCAACCAACTTTGATATTTAAAAACGAAGAGAAAGCAAGTTCGAGTTAATGACGGGCGAGAATCAGAAAAGGAGTTATAAATTGACAACTGACGAGAATAAAGCACTTGAGCTCCCTATTTTGCCTTTACGAGATGTCGTGGTATATCCGCATATGGTGATTCCATTATTTGTTGGTCGACCCAAGTCCGTTAAAGCATTGGAAGCCGCGATGCTTGAAAATAAAAAGATATTTTTGGTTGCACAAAAAGAGTCTGCCAAAGATGACCCCAGTGAAAAGGATTTGTATCAAGTTGGAACCATTTCCTCCTTGCTTCAGTTGTTAAAATTGCCCGATGGCACGGTGAAAGTTCTGGTTGAGGGTGAACAACGTGCTAAAGTCGAAAAATATCGGATAATTGATGGTAATTATTTAGCAGCACAATTAACACCGCTTAAAGAATATTCAGAAGAACATTCCGAGCGTGAGTTAGAGATTCTGGTTCGATCTTTGATTTCTCAATTTGAGCAATATATTAAGCTTAATAAAAAGATTCCGCCTGAAGTGATGGCTTCTATTTCAGGGATTGAAGATCCCAATCGTTTGGTGGATACAATTGCTGCGCATTTGTCTATCAAAGTTGAAGAAAAACAAGATATTTTAGAAATACTAGATATTGGTTCTCGACTTGAGCATTTGATGAATGCTATTGAAACTGAAATCGATTTATTACAAGTTGAAAAACGGGTACGAAATCGCGTCAAACGGCAGATGGAAAAAAGCCAGCGTGAATATTACCTCAATGAGCAGATCAAAGCTATTCAAAAAGAGTTGGGTGAAATTGGCGAAGAAGGCAGTGATCTTGATCAATTGGAACGTGCGATTGAAAAAGCGGGTATGCCTAAAGAAGCCAAAGATAAGGCCATGAGTGAGCTGAATAAGCTTAAGATGATGTCTCCAATGTCAGCTGAAGCAACCGTGATTCGAAATTATCTGGATTGGATCATCGCGGTCCCATGGAAAAAGAAAAATAAAGTTGAATTTGATTTAAAGAAAGCTGAGATTGTTCTCGATGAAGACCATTATGGCCTAGAGAAGGTCAAAGAACGTATTATTGAATATCTGGCGGTTCAGCAGCGTGTCAAACGCTTGAAAGGGCCTATAATTTGTTTGGTGGGGCCTCCTGGAGTAGGTAAAACCTCTTTGGGCCAGTCAATTGCCAATGCCACCGGTCGTACGTTTATTCGTATCGCTTTAGGTGGGGTGCGAGATGAAGCTGAAATTCGTGGGCACCGTCGAACCTATATTGGCTCTATGCCGGGTAAGATTATTCAGAAACTTTGCCAAGCAGGTGTTAAAAATCCATTGATCATGCTAGATGAGGTCGATAAGATGGCCATGGATTTTAGAGGTGATCCGGCGTCAGCGCTTTTAGAAGTACTCGATCCTGAACAAAATAATACGTTCAATGATCATTATCTCGAAGTTAATTATGACTTGAGTGATGTGATGTTTATTGCCACTGCCAATTCATTAGAGATCCCTGCGCCTTTGTTAGATCGAATGGAAGTCATTCGATTACCAGGGTATACCGATGATGAAAAATTGCATATCGCTAGAAATTATTTGGTGCCTAAGCAATTGTTACTCAATGGACTAAAAACCACAGAGTTAACGATAACCGACCAGGCTATTCATGAAATTATTCGTCATTATACTCGAGAAGCAGGTGTAAGAAACTTAGATAGAGATATTGCCAACATCTGTCGTAAAGTGGTTAAAAAAATCATTACTAAGAAAAATTTGAAAAAAGTAACCGTCACTCAAAAATCGGTCGAACGTTACTTGGGAGTACAAAAGTTCATGTATGGTGTTGCTGAGCAACACGATCAAATTGGACAGGTGACGGGTTTAGCTTGGACTCAAGTTGGTGGAGAGTTACTTACCATAGAGGCCGCCATGATGCCTGGCAAGGGTAAAGTGACACATACTGGTCAGTTGGGCGATGTGATGAAAGAATCCATCCATGCCGCGATGACAGTGGTGAGAAGTCATGCTAAAGATTTTGGGTTGCCAGCTGATTTTTATGACACCCATGAGTTTCATATCCACGTTCCAGAGGGGGCAACGCCGAAGGATGGCCCTAGTGCCGGTATAGGCATGTGCACCGTTTTGGCTTCTGTTGCCTCACAAGTTCCTGTTAGAGCTGATGTGGCGATGACTGGTGAAATCACTTTGAGGGGAGAGGTGTTGCCCATCGGTGGTTTGAAAGAAAAATTGTTAGCGGCTCATCGAGGTGGAATCAAGCAAGTGATTATTCCATTGGAGAATAAGAAAGATTTGGTTGAAATCCCCGAAAATGTATTGAAAAAATTGAAAATACATTGTGTTAAAAATATTGAAGAAGTGTTGCGTTTGGCCTTGCAAACAGATATTTTAAATAAAGAAGTTGTTGTTTAGAAAGATTTTCAAAAAAAATTAATTTTTTTTTGAAAAAGGCATTTACAATGCCAAATAAACGCGGTACTATTTGCCTCGCTGTGAAGGAGAAACGAAAAAATTCGAAAAACCTTGACGAGGCAATAGAGTTTTGTTTAAATCCAAGGTGTCAATTGGAAGACTTTAACAGCAAGGGGAAAAAAATGAATAAGAGTGAATTAGTTGAAGCAATAGCAAACGGTTCTGGAATTACCAAAGCCGCAGCAGGAAGAGTTTTAGATGTGTTTATGACAACTATTACCGAAGCATTAAAAAATGGTGATCAAGTTGTACTGCCAGGATTTGGCTCTTTTAAAACAAGATTGCGTTCAGCGTACTCTGGTAGAAACCCCCAAACAGGTAAAGAAATCCAGATTAAAGCAGCTCGTGTTGCTAATTTTAAAGCTGGTAAGAATTTGAAAGAAGCTGTACAAGAAGTAGTATAATAAAAAGTTTTTGGATGCTTAGCTCAGCTGGTAGAGCATCGCCCTTACAAGGCGAGGGTCGCAGGTTCGATCCCTGCAGCATCCACCAAATTGGAGTGGTAGTTCAGTTGGTCAGAATACCGGCCTGTCACGCCGGGGGTCGCGGGTTCGAGCCCCGTCCACTCCGCCAAATCAAAAAAGCGCCTTTAAGGCGCTTTTTTCTTATCTAAAATCTAGTTTCGAACGCCGTATCTTGATATGATAGGGACATTATTTGTCATGCACGGCACAGGTTTTTGGAAAATAAATTATGCTGCAAAAAATTAATGAAAAAATACAAGGGTTAGTGGCGTGGATTATCGTTTCACTGGTGGTTTTTACTTTTGCGATGTTTGGACTTGATTATTACCTACAATCTAAACGTGAAGGGGCAAATGTTGCCGAGGTGAATGGCGCTCCCATCAGTAAACAAGATTTTGATTTACAATTTCGACGGTTGACACAATTACAAGATCCATTACATTGGTCAGTCACTCGTGAAAATCAATTGAAGGCGCAAGTGTTAAATGATTTGATTTTAAATAGCTTAAGTGTTCAATCGGCAAAATTAAATGGTTTCTCAGTAGCCCTCAATCAAGCGAACGCAGCGATTGTCAGCATTCCACAATTTCAAATGGATGGCCATTTTAACTCCATGAAATATGCCCAGGCTTTGAATGGGGCATTTTTTACACCTGAATCTTTTCAACATGAAGTTCAGCAAGGTATGTTGCTCAATCAACAACGTTTTGCTTTTATTGGTACAGCATTTGCCCTACCCAATGAAATCGAGCAGTTCGTTAAACTTTACATGCAAACCCGTGATTACTCTTATACGCGTATTCCGGCTTTGAAGTTTGTAGATCAAGCTGATGTCAAACAAAATGAAATTGAAAGTTTCTATAATAAGCATCAAGATGTCTTTTTAAGCCCAGAACGTTTGAGTGTGAAGTATGTGGAGCTGTCTTTACCTGAATTAAAAAATCAAATTACACTTAGTTCTAAGGAAATTTCACAATATTACAATGACCATCAAACGCAATTTATGTTGCCGGCGCAATGGGATTTAGATCATATTGTGATTGGTTTTTCCGATAAAGCAACTCAGGAAGAACAAGCTCGTGCCTTGAAATTTGCACAAAAACTCGCAAAGCGTTTTAATGAAAATCCAAAAGCTTTTCAAGAGTTTGCGACCAAAGTTCAAAAGGGTGAATTTGCAGAAAATGGCCTGACCCTATCAACGGCTTCTTTACCAAGTATTTATGCGGGTCAAACGAACTTAGATGCTGATTTGGTTGATTTGAATAAAGTAGGGATGGTCAGTTTGCCAGTTCGTACTGCGAGAGGCTATGAGATTTTTAAATGTCGAGCTTACATGCCTTCTCATTTTAAAGAATTAAAAGAAGTTGAGAAACAAATTGCTGAACTGCTGATTAATGAAAAAGCACAATCACTGTTTAATCAAATGATGGATAAACTTTCTGAATTGAGTTTTCAACATCCGGATTCTTTAGAAAAAATTGCGAAGAAGTTAAAGCTTAATATTCAGGAAACACCGGTGTTTTCTAAGCGTGGTGGTCAAGATGCATTTACGCAAAATAAAGCGATTATTCGTTCGGCATTTTCTCCAGATGTCTTGAAGTATGGTAATAACAGTGAACCAATTCAACTTGATCATGATCACGTGGTGGTTTTAAGACTAGGGCAGCATGTACCAGCCTCCAAACAAGCCTTGGTAGATGTTAAATTATTGATTGCAAAGAAACTGGCTCGAAAACAAGCACAAGCCGAAGCGCGTCAATTGGGAGAAATGCTTGTCGCTTATCGCCAATTTCCAGATAGTGGTAAGCCAAATCTTCCCGTGGCTGCGAATTTGTCTTGGAAGAAAGTCGAACATGCGGCTCGTGATGCAGCAGATGTCCCTGCAGGTGTCAATGAGCTGGCATTTAGTTTACCAGCGGTCGGTTCACGCTCAGGGCGTACCATGGTGGGCGGCGATTACGTGGTGGTTGAATTGAATCAAATCAATCCCGGTAACATGAGCCTATTAGATCCAGAACAAATCTCCAGTATTACCCAGCAATTGGAATCTCATTTTGGAATGATGGATTATGATTTATTTATTCATCACAAAATGAGTCATGCCAAGATTAAAAAGCCAAGTTAATCACTTGGCTTTTTTGCCTGAGAAGTTATCTAATCGCTCTATTTTAAAGTAGACCGCTTGTATAGCCCTCTTAAAGTTAGAAATTATAAATACCAGCAATCAAATTAAATCACGAACCAAACCGTTTAAATACCAATTCAGATCTAAAAATAAAACACTAACGCCAATTAACTCTCGTATGTAATTATTTTACCACGCATGATAAAAGGTGCGGCAGCTAATCGGTGTTGTCGCAAAAAAATTTTTAATTGAAGAGCAGAGTTATTTTGGGCGAGCTTATGCTGCAAGTCCATAGAACTGTTCGAAAATAGTTTGATTATCTGATTGGGTGTGCTGGCCTTTTTTAAGCATATGATGCAATTCAATACCCGCCAATGTCTCATCTGCAGAGTGGGATGCTTTGAACCCCTTCATCTGCTTAGTGATTTTTTTAATAAAGCGATGGTCCTGTTCTACAATATTATTGAGGTATTTGACCTGCCTGACGTTAATCTGCAGAAACACACCGCCCATCATAAAAAGCAGTGCCAGCTGTAAGTAAATGGTATCAATACCGGCTTTATTGGCGCCACTTTTATCCATGGTAACCTTGTCAGGAATGCCAATTGCTTTCTCAAAAAATGCTCTGGCTGCAGGTTCGTCACGGTGTTCTGACAGCATGAACTCAACCGCATTTCCTTCTTTATCAACATCCCGATACAAATAGACCCATTTACCTTTTACTTTGATATACGTCTCATCCATTCTCCATGAAATACCAACAGGACGCTTAGGGCGTCTACGAAAGATGGCCTCCAGCAAGGGGGCGTACTTAATCACCCATCGATTGATGGTGGAGTGATCTACTTTGAATCCACGCTCCAAAGCCAACTCTTCAACATCACGATAACTCAATAAGTAAGCTAGATACCATCTGACCAACATCAAAATCATATCCCGCTTAAAATGGCGCTGCGTAAAATGTATCGGTAAACATCCCTTAAAAAATTAAGAATTTTATACGATCAGAAAATTTTTTGCGTCATAACGTATAGTGCCAGGTCGAGGCCGCGCGGTTGTGCTGCGCACGTAGCGTGCGGGTAGCCCCCCCCAGGCGGGGTGGATGGTGCGCGGCGGCCCACGGCGTGTGGCTCGGGGATGCGCTATTCGACGTAACCGATTGCGCACTTGGCGAGTTCGCGCTCGTTTTCACAGTTGCACCCGTCTTCATGAGTACATGCGAGTGTAATGGTTGATATTGTTAGCGTACAAATTAGTATTATGTATTTCATGGTATTTCTCCAATTGTTCACCCACAAATTTAGATTCGCAGGATTGCTTCCAAATCCATGGATGAAATACTTTCTTCACAACACTTTAATAAACTTCGACACCATTTGCGCCATCTTTTAATATAGAGGTCGATATGACTTTTACCCTTACCTTGCGCGTAACGCTGACTTATTCTTGATCGATGGTTTTCTATACTTTGTTTGGCTATTTGAATAACTTTGCCAAAATGAATACCCAAGAAATCAAATCCCTTGGCGATCCGTCCTATCATTGTTTTATCAGGATGCATTTTTAATTTTAATTTCTTTAATACGCGATAAGTGATTTTAATCACACGCCGTAATTGTGACTTAGTTTTAACTAAGATGACCCAATCATCCATGAATCGACAATAAAAACCTTTTTGACTTAAAGCATCATCCAGAGGTTTTAACATCAATACCCCCATGAGTGGAGACAATGGACAGCCCTTTGGAATACCTTGCAAAAAGTGATAATAAATACTATCTCTGCTTTCTAAGCGTTTTAAATATTGCTCAAGTAATTTAATTAATCCTTCACATTGAATTACTCTTTTAAACTCAGCCAGTAAAATATCATGCTGAATCGACTCATAATAGCCATGAATATCACTTTTAAAAACATACTGATAATCATGAATATTGGCTTTCACCTCTTTGACTGCTTGATGGATACCACCTTTAAGGTGTTTACATCTAGAATAAGTATCTGATTGAAATAGCGGTGACAATAATAGCGAGATAGAGCTACGTTTCTTCTGTAAAAACTGTTTTACTTCATGCATGTTCGACGA
>CAZNFJ010000037.1:0-18013 GCA_964572685.1 uncultured Legionellaceae bacterium | reverse complement strand
AATAAATAAACTGTTATAAAGTATAATATTATGATACAATAAGGGATTATTTTGACTCTAATGGATCGATAAAATACAAATGATTCCTCTATTAAATAATCATAAAAGCCTCATCAGACATGGATTAAGATTTTTTTTTAACACGTCACTTGAACCTCATTCACCAAGATATCTTGCCCTACAACTTAATCTTTTAAAAGAGATGAATCGAAAAGGCGAAATACAACTCTTACCCCAACATCATTGGGTCGTCATTTCAAACATCAATGCCCATCATCTGGTACGTGATATTCCTGCCTATGATTTTAATACACTACATTTATTATCACCTTCAGAACTTCAATTAATAAAAGATCGCTGCGAAAAAGAAGGTGCTGGATTAGAATTAGCTTTTTTACCAAAAGCCTTACCTTGTATCAAATTATTGGGAGAGCATGGCGCATCATTTTATTATTTAGACCGTCTTCAAATAGAATCGCGTTACCATACCCTGCAACCTTTCGATAGCTTTATGCAAAAATATCGTCAACTACCAGAAAATCCACGATTACCCATTTTGAAATAAATTCATAAATCGCTTGCACCTTGAATAAAGTTTGCTATAATAGCGCTACATTGCCGGGGTGGCGGAATTGGTAGACGCGCCGGATTCAAAATCCGGTGGTAGTGATACCGTGTGGGTTCGAGTCCCACCCTCGGTACCAAATTTTAACTATATCTTATTCATACCATGTCTCAATTAAAATTACATGCATTTTACAAATTCGTTGATTTAATTGACTTTGAAGAATTAAAGCCTCATTTTTTATGTTTAATGAAAAAATGGAATATTCTTGGAACAATTATTTTAGCTCATGAAGGTTTAAACGGTACTATCTGTGGAAATCCGGCAGATATCGATGCTTTTTGGGCTGAATTCACTCAAGATGTCCGCTGGAATAACATTCGGGTTACGGTCACCTATGCAAATGAGCAATGTTTTCAAAAGGCTAAAGTAAAAATTCGTTCTGAAATTGTGACCATGGGCATTCCTTCTATCAAAGCTGATGAACATGATGATACACACGTGGATGCCGAAACCTGGAATCAAATTATTCAAGACCCACAAGCCATTGTCATTGATACCAGAAATGATTATGAATTTGAAATGGGAACATTTCGCGGTGCTGTCAATCCCAATACAGCAAATTTTCGACAATTTCCTGAATATGTCCAAAACGAACTAATGGAATACAAAGATCGCCCCATCGCCATGTTTTGTACAGGCGGTGTGCGCTGTGAAAAATCCACACAATATCTTAAAGATTTGGGGTTCGAAAAAGTTTACCAGCTTCATGGCGGAGTGTTACGTTATTTCCAAACCATTTCATCCGACAAATCCCTTTGGGATGGCAAATGCTTTGTCTTTGACGATCGTATCGCCCTAGATCAAAGCGATTGCCTTTAATTTTTTTACTTCTTATTGGTTAACTGGGTCACTTCTACTGAGGCAATTGAACCTGTTTTAAATAAAGAGAGCTGACTTCTTTTCATCTCATCCAATTTGATTTTCTCTTGCTTAAATTGGTCGTTAAGTGCTCGATATTCATTTTCCCCTAGCTTACCTGGATCACAAATGATTATCTTATGTTGCTCAAGTTTTAATCTTTTAAATAAATTATTGACTTTGTTCGTTTGTTCTTCATAACTCAAGGTTTTGTTTTCAGTTTCCATCTTACTCTCCTCATCAAGTTTAGGTTCTTATTTAACACACTTCTGACTCTCAAAAAATGATTACAAAAGAACCTCTATGAATAATTTACTGTACTAATGTGAACTTGTCGATGTTTTTTTAAGAAATTTTTGGTTTTTTTTTGAAAATACAAATGAAAACCAGATCTTTAAGCATCATTAATTGATGAAATAAAGAGCTGGTTTAATTATTTAGCAAGTAATATTTTAAAGTCCGGATGACTTTGTACTGGATTAAATTCGATGATTTCATAACTGGCTATCCCCTCTATACAAAAAGGATCTAAAGCCAAAAAACATTCCAATATATCTTTATCCTGCAACTGAGATAAAATAATTCCACCTGTTCTGGGATTTTTAGGACCTGAACAAAAAAAATAATTTTTTTGATAACCGAGCGCTAGATGCGCTCGATGTGCTTCTAAATGTTCATCAACCTGAGGTAATTCTTTTAAATAACTCGTTATTATGATAAACATATTTATTCCTTAAAAAAACTGTTCACAATCTCTTGATCGGAAAAATGTGCTTTGCTATCACCGATGATTTGATAATTTTCATGGCCTTTACCAGCAATCAAAATAATATCTTCAGGATGTGCTTCTTCCAGACAACTCATGATCGCTAACTTTCTATCGGTAATTGACATCATTTTCGTTGATAAGGGAATACCTGCTACAATTTGTTCGATAATTTGGTGCGGATTCTCATGTCTTGGATTATCACTTGTCACAAAAACCCCATAAGCATATCGACTGGCAATCTCTCCCATGATGGGCCTTTTATATGGATCTCTATCTCCACCACAACCAAAAATGACAAATAATCGACCTGAAGTTGTTTTTTGTTGAAAATCCTTTAAGGTTTTTAATGCATTTTCCAAAGCGTCTGGCGTATGTGCATAATCCACAACCACCAAAGGTCTAGTGGAAACCACTTCCATTCGACCAGGCGGTGGTGTTAATTGTGCAATGACTTGTTGAACTGTGTCGACATCAAAGCCACTATCCAGTAACGCCGTCATCACACTTAAAATATTATAAACGTTGAATTCACCTAATAGCTGAGCATGAATCGAAATAGCACCCCAGGGCGTCTCACAATCCAAATGCATCCCATTGAGCGTCCATGATTCAGCAATCACCTTGATATCAGCTGGTTGATGAATACCAATGCGATACACCTTGGTTTTAGGATTGGCTTGTTGAATCATCCATTGACCCCATGGATCATCCACATTAATAATCATGCTTTCTAAATGTTCAAATTGAAATAAACGTGCTTTAGCCTTTGCATAAGACTCTATCGTGCCATGATAATCAAGATGATCATGAGTCAAATTGGTAAAAATGGCTTGCTTAAAAGGAACACCATTTACTCGATATTGATCAAGTGCATGGGAGGAAACCTCCATCACCAATTGCTCATAAGCCTGTTGTCGATAGTGTGAACACCATTTTTGTAACACCAGCGCATTGGGTGTTGTCATTCCTGTTTCATGAATATCATTTAATGAACCAACACCTAAAGTCCCAATATAAAAAGTTTTTATCCCTAACAATTGATAAGCTTGCGTGAGTAAATAACTGATAGTGGTTTTACCATTGGTACCTGTCACACCAATCACATTAAGTTCATGGGTTGGATATCCATAAAATCGGCTGGCAATCGGCCCAAAAAGCTCACAAAGCTTACTTAGACGAAATGCAGGTACTGAAGCAATAGGTAATTCATCTGTATCATAAATAATCGCAACAGCACCTTTTTGAATAGCTTCATCAATATATCTTTGTACATGATCAAAGGGAGCCTGTGCGGCTAAAAATAGCATCCCAGGCATTACCTGACGACTATCTGATTCGATGCCACTGATCTCAATATCCATCTCAATATTTTCAATCCATGGACTTAATAATTCCGCAAGTTTCATTTTTCTCTCTCTTATGCCCATCATTGCATCACACTCAAATGAGCCTATTTATTCAATACCACCGCATGATCATCATAAGGTACATTGAATAATCGTAAAGACATTTCCATTACTTTGGCAAATAATGGTGCTGCAACAGCTGCACCATAATAACCTTTATATCGGTCGGGATCTTGAATAAAAACAGCAACAATAAATTTTGGATTTGATACAGGAGCTATTCCCACAAAACTAGAAATATATTTTTTGTCAGAATATCCTTTTTTTCCCGCCATGAGTGCAGTACCGGTTTTGCCTGCGACACGATATCCAGCTACCATTGCAGATTTACCGGTACCATCAGCGACCACGGCTTCTAACATTTTTAACACCGTATCAGCGGTTTGAGGTTTCATCACTTGAATACCTTTTGGAGCTTGTGAATTGTGTAATAAACTCACCGGCATAATTTGGCCGTGGTTGGCGAACACACTATAAGCTCTGGTAATTTGTAACGCAGTCGCTGATAAACCATATCCAAAACTTAAAGTGGCCAATACAAAGGGTTTAGCTTGGTTTGGTTTGACGATAGCCCCCTCTCCTTCACCTGGATAATTGGTTTCTGTTCTTTCACTAATCCCACATCGAATCAATAAATCAATCAACTGTTCAGGCGGACTGGTCAGAACCATTTTACTCACCCCAACATTACTGGAATAACGTAACACACCTGTCACATCTAAAACACCATAACTATGCACATCGCGAATAATGTGTCCTTGTACAAACATGGTACTCGGGCGGGTGTCGATGATACTATCTGGTTTGAAATGTCCACTTTCCAATGCACTTGCAATCGCAAAAGGCTTCATCACTGAGCCGGGTTCAAAAGTATCTGTGAGTGCTTTATTTCTATAGAATTCATAAGGATAATGTTCACGTAAATTAGGATTAAATGATGGGGCATTAGCGACTGCTAAAATTTCACCATTACTGGCATCCAAAACCACCACAGATCCTGATTTGGCGCCAAATTGGCTCAACGTTTTAACAAGTTCATGATAAGCAAAAAACTGAATGCGTCTATCCAGACTCAATTGCATGGAGTGTCCTGGACGAGGCTCGCGAATGACACCCAATTCATCAATGACACGTCCCATTCTATCTTTGAGAACTCGTTTTTGACCATTCACGCCATCTAACCAGCTTTCATAAGCCAATTCCAAGCCTTCAATGCCTTTATCATCAATGTTGGTAAAACCTAGAATCTGTGCCATGCTGGCACCTTCTGGATAATAGCGTTTAAACTCTTGTTGAGAATGCAGACCCGTTATCTTTAAAGCCATGACTTTATCGGCCAACTCGGGTGTAATTTGTCGTTTAATATAAACGAATTCTTTTTTATGATGTCTTTCAAGACCTTTATTAAATTCTTTCAGATTAAGCCCAAGAAGTGCAACCAGTTTTTTTTTCAAATGCGCATGAGCGGAAAATGTTTTGGGATTAATCCAGATCGATTGAACAGGCGTACTAATGGCCAATGGTTCACCCAATCGATCAACAATCATCCCTCTAAAAGTCGGAATATCAATTGTTCTTAAACTTCTAGCATCACCTTGATGCTGCAAAAAGGCCCTATCCCAAACGGTCAGGGAAAATAAACGAATAATTAACGCTATCCCAAATATAACAAAAAAACCCACCAATACAGCAAGTCTTATACGATGTTCAGCTAATTTCATAAAACACGTAAGACCACTATTTGATTTTTATTGGGAGCGACCATATGTAAATAAGTTTCTGCTCGTTCTTGCACATGAGAAGGCGCAGAAACAGAGGCCTGCTCTAAAAGCAACTGCCCCCATTGCAATTCCAACAAGTTTGTTTCTTGTATAGAATGTTCTAGTTGACTTAAGCTCATGCGATATTGATTGGTGCAATAAATATCAACCACCGCATTGATAAGCACCATTAAAAAAAGAAGCATTTGTAAATATTGAGTAAAAGAAAACCTTATTTCACGAAAATGTCCATGAAATAAATTACTTTGATGCAATGCCTTGGCTGCAGCGTTCATGATACTCTCTCTCCTATTCTTAAAATCGCGCTTCGGGAACGAGGATTTAATTTCATTTCTTGTTCACTGGGCTTGATGGGCTTGCCTGCCCGTTTCATTTTAACTTGATGCCGTAAATACTCAGGGATAGGTAAATACGAAGGTAAAATTGGGCCATTCTCCGCATTGAGCAAGAACTGTTTTACTATTCTATCTTCCAATGAATGAAAACTAATGACCGCTAATCGCCCGCCTATCTCTAAAGCCTCTTCTGCAACATTCAAGGCTTGTTTCAAAACTTCTAATTCCTGATTAATATGAATTCTAAGCGCTTGAAAGACCCTTGTTGCCGGATGTTTATGAAAATCTTTTTTAGGCTGTGCGGCTGACACAACATCAGCCAAGTCTTGGGTTGTTTCAAAAAGTTTGATGCCGCGAGCATTCACAATGGCCGCGGCAATTCGCTTAGAAAATTTTTCCTCACCATATTCAAAAAATATTTTTGCCATATCCTCTGCTGAACTCTGATTGACATAATCAGCGGCAGTTTGTCCAATGGAAGTATTCATACGCATATCCAAAGGACCATTTCGCATAAAACTAAAACCCCGAGTCGCATCATCTAACTGAGGTGAAGAAACCCCTAAATCCATCAAAATTCCAGAAATTTTTCCACGAATCGCAAACATATCAATCCATTTACTCAATTCACCAAAACTACCATGGGCAATTTGAAAACGTGAATCGTGGCCAAAATGCTCTTTGGCATATGCAATGGCTTCTAAATCCTGGTCTAGGGCATACAATCGACCATGAGCCCCCAAGGCACTCAAAATGGCACGGCTATGTCCACCACGCCCAAAAGTAGCGTCAAGATAAATGCCATTGGGTTTGATATTCAAACCAAGCAACACTTCAGTTAACATCACAGGTAAGTGTTCATTCATCATGGATTCCCTAAAACCTAAAGCGAAAATGTTTTCATTTCATCTGGCATTTCATCTTGATGTCTGGATTCTTCTAATAACCATTCATCTCGTTTCTTTTGCCAGCGTTCTTCATCCCATATCTCAAATTTATTTCCCTGGCCAATCAAAAAGGCCTGTTTTTGTAATTGCGCATATTGTCGCAATTCCAGAGGCAGTAGAATACGCCCTTGTCCGTCCATTTCAACATCGGTCGCATGCCCTATTAACAAACGCTGAATTCGTCTTGCCTGTGCATTAAAACTTGGTAATTTTTGCAGGCTGGTTTCAATGCGCTGCCATTCTAATGCAGGGTATAACAGTAAACAAGTCTCTTCGGTATCAATGGTTACGACCAAAGAACTCTCTAATGAATCACGATAACGAACAGGCATGGCCATTCGTCCTTTGTTATCAACTGTGATTGCATTAATTCCTCGGAACATTTTCCACTATTCCCCACTTTTAAGATATTTTATACCACTTTATTACACTATAGAAAGAAATTTGTAGTATCGTCAAGCATTCACACCACTTTTTTTATTAATTTTTTAGCACACTAGAAAAAATTGAACGAAATTGGTAGTAAATCAACCGATGGTATTTTTCAGGCTTACCTTTAAAAACCTTGATTCAAAGCATTTTTGATTCATTAATAGTCATATATAAATAGGACGCAAAGATCACCAAAAAAGACTGGAATTCCCTATGTCAGCAAAGTAATATGTTGTGAGTCAATTTCAGTTTTAAGGAATCAATATGTCTCATCATCAAGAAGATTATGCAAAAAACACGTTATATTTGGGTCATTTTTTTGGCGGCGTTTCAACAGTAGGGACCATGACTTATTGGGGATTTCGTCTAGCTTTAGGTGAACTTTCTGCACAAGCCTCTAGCTTTATTGGTTTTTCATTATGGAGTTGTGTTTCAGCTTCGCTCATGTCTTATGCTTATTACTTCGGATATCAAAGTGGTAAACAAGTGCAAAACCCAGAAATGCAACGCATGATCATTGAACTTGAGAAAAAAAATCGATTAATTGAGGAGTACAAATCACAACAAGATAAAATCGAGGCATTATATTATCAAGAAGCGCACCCCAATTCCCCTACTTCCACCAATTTAGATATCGAAAGCTATGAAATTCTCAGCAGCGATGAAAAACACTTCAAAGCCAATTAATGTAAAGTTTGACCTTGGACAAAATACAAGGTCAAAATTTTTCTGACCACGAGCTCTCCTTGCTCAATGCCGTACAAATTTTGAAAATAAGTGGTCATGGCCATCACCCAAGGTGATAAGCCCCATTCGAGTTTCTTTTGATGAATATCTGTCACCACTTCAAAAACACCAATGGTTTGTGCTTGCAACTGATAGGATTTTGCATAAGATTCAATAATGTCTCGAGCGACCTTTAAATCCTTTTTCTTTGTTGGCCAATCATTCATGTACAGCGTTCCCATGGCTTTGATCCTGAGATTCTTGCCAAAGGGTCACAAATAAAACCATGATAATAGGACCTAAAAATAAACCCAATATACCAAAGGACTCTACGCCACCCAGGATACCAAACAACACCGCTAAAAATGGCAATTCAATCGCCCCACCAATTAATACCGGCTTGACAAAATGATCAGCAACAAACATCACCAAAGTCCCCCAAGCCACAACAATGATCGCTGAAATCATAGCACCCTGGGCTAGTAAGCTCACGGCAATCAATCCTAATATCACAGGCACTACAAAAGGAACCATCGCTGCAAAGGCTGTCACAAAACCCAAAAGCGTAGGCGCTGGGATATTTAAAAAGTAATAACAAATACCCATTAAAAAACCCACACCCAAACCCACCATAATGGTTCCATTCACTGTTGCTCTTAATGCAGTCGGTAATTGATCTGCGTAACGAGACCACCGTTTACCTAAACAATTTTCTCCAACTTTTTGGATTTGCTTGAATAATTGATCACCATCTCGATAAACAAAAAACAATGTTAAAAAGGTAAAACCAATTTGAAGACTGGTATGTGCAAAAATAACACCAATTTGTTTGGCAACATAACTCGTGTGCTGTAAAGAAACATGAAGACGACCAAATAAATGTTTCAATGCACCAGGCTCACCAAGCTCTGCTACCCAATATTTTTGAATTTCAACGCCAATCCAAGGTAGCTTCACCATCCACTGCGGCGCATCTTGTCCATAATGATTCATCGCCTGTAAATAATTCACAAATAGTTGGATTTCTCTCACCAATATGCTAATCACCCAACTAAACGGCACCATCAAAAGCAAAAACATCATCGAGGTAAAGAAAAAAGCCGATACCTGACCAAAACGACCAAAAAGTTTAGACCACAAACGATACAAAGGATAAGTCGTGATACCAATCACAGCCGCCCAAGCCAGGCATCCTAAAAAACGATGGACAATAACAGTCGCTAAAATCACAATCAAAGCGGTGGCTAGAATACTCAGTAATTCTTTATGGCTATTGTTCATTGATTTATATCCAAAGATGTAGAATCCAAAGTGCACAAATGGATAAGAAGGCCGCAGCAACATCATCCAGCATCATCCCCATCCCCCCATCGATATTTTTATCAATCCAACCCACAGGAAAAGGCTTTAGAATATCAAAAATACGAAATAGTATAAAACCTGCGGTTAGATTAAAGATATTCAATGAAAAAGGTAACATCACACATAACATGCCCAAGATTTCATCACAATTCACGCCACCATAATCATGCATGTCTAAATCACGACTCAATTTTTCACTCAACCAAGCACCTAAAAAGAAATAAGCGATGGTCAAAACAATATACAACCAAACGGGGAATAATTTAAAAAGAACAATCAAAGGAATGGCAACAAGACTCCCCCAAGTGCCAGGAATTTTAGGCAATAAACCACTACCAAAGCCAAATCCCAAAAAATACCGCCAATCACGAAATACTTTTTGATGAATATCGGCCGGTAAGGGTTTATGATTTTTTTGCATGTTGAATTTCTACTTGACGCAATTGTCCGGCCAAATGATGCAAGACACCATTCACATATCGATGACCTTCCACCGCCCCATAAGTTTTACAAAGAGAAATGGCCTCATCAATCACCACTTTGAATGGGATATCCAGACAATGTTTAAATTCATAAGTACTTAAGCGTAATACTGATAATTCAACCGGATTAAGCATGTCAATCTGTCTATCCAGTTGACTGATAATCAAGGTATCTATTTCCTGAACTTCCTGAATAATACCTTTTAGTAAATTTGAAAAATAATGTTCATCAAATTTTTCAAGATTATTTTCCGCGAAAAACTGCGCTTGAATTTCAGGAACAGAATCTTTATTCAATTGCCATTGGTACAATGCTTGTACCAATAATTTTCTTGCTTTTTGACGTTTGCGTATTATTTCACGATTTTCCACTGACAACCTCTTCATCATCTTTCATTTGCTCCAAAGCCTGTCGAAATTCACTGATATCTTTGAAGCGTTTATAAACAGAAGCAAAACGTACATAGGCGACATGATCAATTTGATACAATTCATGCATGATCCACTCACCAATTTGTCGAGATTCAATCTCTCGCTCACCACTTCTTCGCATTTTTTGTAATACATTCGCAATAGCATCCTCCAGTGAGTCAACACTCACCGGACGCTTTTCCAAGGCTGTTTTCATGCCTGATTTCAACTTTTCCAGATGAAAAGCCTCGCGTCGACCATCTCGCTTGATGACCATCGGTAAAACCAGTTCGGCCGTTTCAAATGTGGTAAAACGTTGTTGACAAATTAAACATTCGCGACGTCGTTTCACCTGCTCTCCAGCAGCAACTAACCTAGAATCAACAACTTTTGTATCTGCAGCATAACAAAATGGACAATACATCTAGCTATCCCTAATGATTGAATATTGATATTGTTTACCATAAAAACCTGAGACGTGACTCTTTTTTTTAGCTTGTCATCTCAGCTTGGAATCTCCATAGCCTGATTGTACCGACTCTGATAAACATTCTCAAGTCAATCGTACATCAAATCCACAATTCACGTCCGTCATAGACGGGAAAATGAGCACACAATTGCATCACCTGGGATTGAACATCCTGATGCAAACTTAAATTTTCAGGCTCAGATAAAATTAAAGACATCCAATTCGCAAGCATTTTCATCTCCTGAGCCCCCATTCCACGGGTTGTAACAGCAGGCGTTCCTATGCGAATGCCACTGGTCACGAAAGGCGATTCCGGATCATTTGGAACAGCATTCTTATTCACCGTCATATGACTTTCACCAAGGATTTTATCAGCCAATTTACCGGTTATCTTTTTAGAACGTAGATCCAACAACATCATGTGATTAACCGTTCCACCTGAGACAATATCAAAACCCAAATTTTTTAAACTATCTGCCAATACACGCGCATTATCAATGACCCGTTGCTGATATTGTTTAAATGAGGGTTGCAGTGCCTCTAAAAATGCCACAGCTTTAGCAGCAATAACATGCATTAAAGGCCCACCCTGCATACCAGGGAACAAGGCTGATTGCAAAGCAGCGGACAAGCGAGTACCCTCGCCTGCTAAAATAATGCCACCACGAGGTCCTCTTAAGGTTTTATGAGTGGTTGAGGTCACTACATCAGCATAAGGAATGGGAGAGGCATATAGACCGGCTGCCACTAGACCCGAGACGTGCGCCATATCTGCAATCAAATAGGCTCCTACTTCATCGGCAATTTCTCGAAATATGGCCCAATCCAATTCTTGGGAATAGGCAGAAAATCCTGCAATAATAGCTTTAGGCTGATGTTTTTTAGCTTGATCTCGCACTTGCTGATAATCAATTTTGCCTGTTTGGCTATCCAGTCCATAAAACTCAGAACGATAAATTTTTCCTGAAAAGTTAACCTTGGAACCATGAGTCAAATGTCCGCCCTCAGACAAGGACATACCCAAAATCAAATCCTTGGGTTGCAGTAGCGCCAACATCACCGCAGCATTTGCTTGCGATCCAGAATGCGGTTGCACATTTGCATATTCTGCCCCATATAGGGTTTTCAATCGATCGATGGCAATTTGTTCGACTTCGTCCACAAACTCACAACCACCATAATAGCGTTTAAAGGGATAGCCTTCAGCATACTTATTGGTCAATACTGAGCCTTGTGCTGCCATCACACGAGGGCTTGCATAATTTTCAGAAGCAATCAATTCAAGATGTTCTTCTTGCCTTTTTTCTTCTGCTTTTAGATATTTAAAAATGGATGGATCAAAAGACTCGATTTGCATCATACTCGTGCCTCACTTAGAAGTTTATTGAAATTGCCATGCTGGCGGATTGTTTGTAGTTTGCACTCGAACTTGCTTAACAATCAAGTCATTTCGAACGTATTTCACACCCACCGTATTATCCGCAATAATACCGGCTCTTTTTTTAATAGACTCAGAATTGACAAAACCACTCAATTGAACCCAATCTTTATAGGTTTTGACCTTAATCGAAAAGGCCTCAGAACCCAACATATCAAAGAGTCTAGCCTTTACTTTAGTCGTCACCGCCGAACTATCTAGGTACTCTCCAGTACTTTCACGAAGTGTAGTAGAACCACACCCCGTTAAAAGACCAACACACAACAATAGCAAGATACAACGTTGCAACACCATTTTCTCCAATCAATCTACAATAATATAGGGTTTTAACCAACCAGAGACGATTCGTATACGGGCATTTACCCATGTATAAGCTCGGTAAAGTTTTAAACCCGATGCTGTTTCAATACCGATTTCCATGCCTGAATGGCAAAAACCAACATTTTCATTATAAAGTGAAATATAATGTGGCATTTCATAGGCATAAATCACAAAAGGACGAAGCGGTACCCCATCATCATAAGTGCCATATACAAGAATGTCATCATGACTATCATTGGTGATTTTAATAAGACAAGTTGGACTTGTTTGGGTTTTTTTATCGCCAGGGTAAGAGTGCAAAGTTCCATCTAAAGCAAATACCCCATTGACCAGTAATGCAGCAAAAATTCCGATGAGTTTATTTCTCATTTTAATACCTCCATATTTGAGTTTCACATCCTATCATGGCATTTAATTTAGTCAATAGGATAATATTACAACCAAAAACATCACTTGAAAATAGATTAAATTTATTGTCTAAAATCATGGAGTTAAAACAGAAGAAAATTACAGCTCTTAAAAAGCTCTTCTTGAATAATTTGCCCATTTTCATAGGTAGGCATCAAGTACATGACATCCATACCGTATTGAACTTTAAAATTATCAAATTGTTTACCTGCAAATGCCTCAGCGCATAATCATCAAACCACATCACATGCTTTAATTTTGCTCACACTATCTTTTTTGGGATGTAACCTTGCTAGTTTTAATTCGAAGCGCATGGCTGTTGCGATATTTTCAGCAGCATTTTCTCGCCTGATTATTGACGAGTATTCTTTAACATAGTGGACCTTTTCGCGGATCAGTTATTTTGCCAAAATAATCGATAATACCGATGTTTCCACCTATCCTGTTAATTTGAATGGGGGAAGTAGATCATATTCTCGCTAAAAATTCTAAACATATCCATCGTGATGTGATCTTGCCCTGGAAAACGCTAAACGCCCTAATAGATTTTGCTTTCTCTAACCTGGTCTGATAAAATTTTACTCCTTTGTATATGAAATCATTAAACATGCACTTATCCCCTCCCGCTCGTAAAACCCTTATTTTTTGCTTGGGATTTAGCTTATTATTATTGGTCTTTTATATATCTAAACAAATGTTTATTCATTTTTTTATTCAAAAATTCACCCAACAAAAACCTTATGTGCATGCCATTCATCCAACAAAAACTCAATTTACCAAGTTTTACCATACCATCGGTGAATGTAGAGCAGTTCAGATCGTTGATCTGTCTCCACCTGTGGCCGGACATGTGCAATCCATTCACTTCAAAGCTAATCAACATGTCCAAAAAGGACAACTGCTCATTCAATTAGAAGATGCATTTGAAGTTGCACAAAAAAAATTACAATGGACCGAGTATCAACTGCAAAAAAAATTACATACCCAATATACTGCACTCTATGAACATCAAAATTTATCCAAAACCCAATTTCTAGAAAGCAAGGCTCGTTTTGAAAAAGCCCATGCCGCTTATGATGAAGCGCTTGCTCAATGGCAACATAAAAAAATACTGGCCCCTTTTTCTGGCATCATAGGGATCCCAAATATTTATCAGGGCCTTTATATTTCGCCTGGTCAAAAGGATTTGGTACGTATCGTACAACTTAAACCTTTATTTCTTGATTTTGATATACCAGAAAAATATTATACCAAACTAAATCTGGGTGACCGTATTCAAATTGCCGGTAGACATCATGCAAATATCATCGCCATAGAACCTTTATCACAACAAATGGCTCATACTGTTCATGTCCGTGCTCAAATGAAGCATTCCCAAGGACGTTTTATCCCAGGACAATTCGTCAAAATTAAAGTACCCGTGTTGACCTCTAAAACACTATTGAGCATCCCCTCCTCGGCACTTTTAGCATCCCCATCAGGAATGCAAGTGTTGACCGCCATTTATGATAACAAACAAAAAACCTATCAAGTGATGGCCAAAAAAATCCATATTTTTCAAAACTTTAAAACCAATACCTTAATTACTTCAGGCATTGGATCTCATGACTGGGTAATTGATGAGGGTACTCAAAAAATAAGTGATGGACAAGCTATCCATCTAAGGAAAGCTTAATGGCTTTCACCGATCGTTTTTTAAAACGTCCCGTTTTGAGTTTATCATTCAATATTTTTATTTTTTGTATTGGGCTTTTTTCTTGTTTCAAACTCCCCATTCGACAATTTCCAGAACTGACCACGGCCGTCATTACCATTCAAACCACATACCCGGGTGCCAGTGCACATACCATTGCAGGTTTAATTACTAGCCCAATTGAATCGGCGGTTGCGAGTGCCCAAGGAATTGATTATGTAAAATCATCAAGCCAAGCGAATTTAAGTACCATCACCTGCTATTTGCGTCTGAATACCAACCCTGAAACCGTTTTACTAGACATCATCAATAAAGTTCAACAAGTCTCAAATTTACTACCTGCAAATGCGCTGCGTCCGGTCATTGAAAAGAAAAGTGATGCATCAACACCTTTGATGTATATCAGTTTACAAAGCTCAAATCTCTCGCCGCAACGCATGACCGATTATGCGATACGTGCCATTCAACCACAACTGAGTAATTTAGAAGGCGTTGCCAAAATTGATATCATTGGTGGCAAAAAATATGCCTTGCGTATCCATCTTGATCCGTCTCTATTGAGTGCATATGGACTTAGTGCCACTGATGTTATGCAAGCTTTAAGTAAAAATCAATTCATGACCACCGCCGGTCAAACCAAAAATCAATGGATTGCGACACCATTGTCAACCAATACTGATTTGCATGATTTAAAAACTTTTCGAAAAATGTATATTCCCTGTCGTGATGGCTCCTCGATTCGTCTTCATCAAGTCGCCAAGGTTTTTTTAGGTGCAGAATCCTATGATGAAGAGGCCCGTTTTGATGGACAAAAAGCCATTTTTTTAGCAGTCACCCCGACACCCAACGCCAATCCTTTGCAGGTCATCAAGATCATACGTGCATTTCTTCCACAATTAGAAGCGCAATATCCTCAGGGATTGCATTCTAAAATAGTCTATGATGCCACCCAATATATTCAAGCAGCATTGGATGAGGTGTTGATGACCTTATTAGAAGCGATTGCTATTGTCATTGTGGTGATGTATTTATTTTTAGGCTCCTGGCGCACTGTTCTGATTCCGATTTTAACCATTCCTTTGTCACTCATCGGCATGGGGATTTTTTTACAATTTTTTCATTGCTCCATCAATTTACTGACATTATTGGCATTTGTATTGGCCATTGGTCTTGTGGTCGATGATGCTATTGTCGTGGTTGAAAATATTCACAGGCATTATACCAGACATCAAAATGCCTGGCAGGCTGTACAAGAAGGCAGCGCTGAAATATCCCAAGCGGTCGTTGGCATGACTATTACTTTAGCCGCTGTTTTACTACCTGTCGCCTGGAGTCAAGGCATAACCGGCAGCCTTTTCAAGGAGTTTGCCTTAAGTCTTGCGGGGACTGTTTTATTATCTGGCGTAATTGCTCTCACTTTATCACCACTTTTAAATCTCAAGCTTTTAAAAGCGAATCAAACACCCAATCGATTGGTTTTATGGTTTCAAAAAATAGTTGAACAACTTGAGATTCGCTATGTGAACACTTTATCGATTATTTTGCAACATCGATCGATAGCAATGATTCTCATTATTTTTGCTTTGATACTGTCGCCTATACTTTATCAATACGCAGCTCACGAAATCGCCCCAGAAGAAGATCAAGGATTTTTTTTAGTGGTGGGGACAGGACAAGCGCAAGCCACCAAATATCATAATCGCCCATTCGTACAAGAAATGGATGAAATCTTAAAAAATATGCCCAGTCAGGCTCATCACTTCTTTATCAATAGCCCCAACCCCTTTTTGGGACTTATTCTAAAACCCTGGTCACACCGAGATATCACCCAATTTAAACTCAAAAATCCATTACAAGAAAAACTCAACCGTGTCACCGGCATTAATGCTTATGCCATTATTCCCCCAGCACTCCCAGGAGGCGGTGATGGTGCCCCTTTCCAGATGGTTTTACAATCTTTTAGGTCTATCCAAGATTTGGCTCAATACAGTGAGCAACTGACTCAAAAAGCAAAATCCCTGGGATTATTCATTTTTTTGAATAGTTCACTCAAAATCAACCAACAACATGATGAAATCATCATTGATAGAGAAAAAGCCAGAGCATCGGGTCTTGACATGCAACAAATCGGTCAAATGCTAAGCTCTGCACTAGCTGAAAATCAAATGAACTATTTCGTCATGGATGACAGGCGCTATGTGATTATTCCAAGGCTTGAACAACAAAGTATGATCTACCCTGAACAAATTGAAGAACTCTCCGTATACGATAATCAGCAACATCGAATTCCCTTGAGTCATTTTATTCATCTTAAAACAAGGTTTGAACCCAATGCCCTCACTCATTTCCAACAAGCTAATTCATCCAGTATTGATGGGGTTTTAATGCCGGGTGTATCTATAGGAGAAGCCGTGCAACGTTTACAACAATTGGCTCAAGAAACGCTTCCCAAAGATATTCGTATTGATTTTGCAGGTCAGTCTCGACAGTACTTACAAGAGCAATCTTCATTATTACCTATTTTTATCTTGGCGATGATCTGTATCTATTTGGTCTTAAGTGTTCAGTACAATAACTTTAGAGATCCACTGATTATTTTAACCAGCTTACCGCTTTGTCTCAGTGCTGCCCTTCTACCTTTATTTTTTGGTTTATCAAGCATCAACATCTACACTCAAATTGGCTTGTTAACACTGATTGGACTCATTTCCAAACATGGCATATTGATTGTGGATTTTGCTAATCAATTACAAAAAGAAATGCATTATAACAACCATGAAGCAGTTGCAGAAGCAGCTCGTCTTCGACTTCGTCCGATTCTCATGACCACCTGTGCCATGATATTTGGTGTGATGCCACTCTTATTTTCCCATGGGGCAGGTGCTCAAAGTCGTATAGCGATTGGCTGGGTCATCAGTTTTGGGATGAGCTTTGGAACTATATTTACCCTTTTTATTGTGCCATGTATTTATACCCTGTGGCATCATTCAGAGGAACATATTAATGATTGTACTAAAGAATTAAGCGGCCCTCACCTCGATGCAAAACATATAAAAAACCAACACATTTGTTCAAAAACAGACTATACTTAAAATGATAATATTATGAGGAGCCATTATCATGAATAAAATCATTATCTCTTTAAGCTTTTTTCTTGTGTTAATCCATTCATCCATCAGTCATGCAGGTCCGGCTATTTATTATTCCTCTGATTGCGGGGGGCATTGTGGGAATGGCACTTGCACTAAAGCTGCCAATGACTATTATGCATGCGAGCCTAATTAAACTGAGTATCCGCTCAATAACAAAATGAAAACTATCACATGGCTAAATGTGAATAAATATTATTTTAACCTATTTGTCTTTATGAAACCCATGAAATAGGTCAAAAGAATATATAAGCTATAATAACTATGGAACCATCAAAAAGGACAACAAAATGAAAAGTATATTGATCAAAACACTCGCTTTAAACTTTCTTGTTTCATCTGTATCCGTCATTCCGCACCCCTTAAATTGAATTAAAAATTTACAGTTTTTTTAAAGT
>CAZNFJ010000036.1:0-19098 GCA_964572685.1 uncultured Legionellaceae bacterium | reverse complement strand
AGTCAACGATTGTTTTTTTCGCTACCTTCGGTGACATTTAATGTGAATCAATTCGGTATGATAAAAAACATTTATATTTGCACATGATGAATGTATAATAATGTATTTGTATATACTTTGATTTATCATGGAACGCGAACCATCCAAACATTGGCAAACCATCAGAAATGCACTACGAGCCGGACATTTGCGTGAAGACACTCTACAAAACTATGACAAAGCACAAGGGTTGGGCATTGAATTACCCCCACCAGTTCCACAACAAAGCATCAAACCCAACTTATTAGCATTTAAAAATTATCGAGATTATTTACATCCATCCAATCAACACTATGCCAATGCCATCATGAGTCATTTAAACAAAGTCTCTTTCCCTCAATTGAAACTTTATCTTCAACAACTGGCAAACCGTATCAATGAACACTGTCAAAGTCAAAATTATGATGCGATTTATTTTTTTATTCGTGGTCGAGATAAAAGCGAATACTGGATATTGCAATTATTATTTCCATTTTTAAATATCGAAGTGCAGGGATTAATTGAAATGAGTCCCTTTTCAAATGAACATTTGGAAGAAGAATGGAAAATCATCCTTCGTGCCACAAAACCTTGTCTAATTTTAGTCGATGACGGCACTTATTCGGGAACACAATGTGCTAATCATGTCTGTACCATCATCGATGATTTAATTAACTTAAATAAACTTTATCCTGAACTGTTAGCGACACCCAAACTTGAAATTGTATTTGGTTTTGCCTATGCAACCACTCAAGCGCTGATACTTATCAACAATATCCTTGAACTCATCAATCAAAAGCAATTTTTTGATGTGAATGTGCATCGCTTCATTTACCAGATTCATGCCTTTTATATCAAAAAAGCACTCACCCATAACGAAATCGATTGGGGCGAGTTTCAAGCACAATATCAGTCCGTTATTATTCCTATGCTAGTAGAAAATATGTCGCATGAAACGACCTTGATTTATACTGACTGGCGTACACCAGATAACCTTTCCTCCATCGAGCGTTTTTTTAAAGGTGTGCCGCCCATTCAATTTTGCAAAAATGAAATCATTTCCATCTTAGAATTAAAACGAAAACGATTTATTAAAACAGAATCTGACGAAATTATTCCAACACAACTTCGAGGGCCTTATAAATAACTCAAACATCTAACGTCATCGAGTACGACCAATTCACCATGACCTTAAAATAAACAAATTTGTTCGCTGAAGTTCATGGCTTCAACGAAAATGTGGGTTTATCTCCCACAGCCCATGGACTGAAAATTCAGCATCAGTTAAAGTAGAGTAAAGTATAATGATTGCTGGATCTTTTATGTATTCACAAAATGAAACCTTAAATTTACTTCGACATACCGTCGAACAATTTGCTAAAAAAGAAATTGCGCCACTCGCTGCAGAAATTGATAAACAAAATGAATTCCCCAATCATCTTTGGAAAAAAATGGGGGCACTTGGACTCCTTGGGATCACTGTATCAGAAGAGTATGGCGGTGCAAATATGGGATATTTAGCGCATGCGATTGTTTTAGAAGAAATCTCAAGAGCAAGCGCGTCGGTTGGCTTAAGTTACGGTGCACACAGTAATTTATGCGTCAATCAAATCTATCGAAATGGGAATCTTAATCAAAAAAACAAATATTTACCCAAACTCATCTCCGGTGATTGGGTGGGCGCTTTAGCCATGAGTGAAACTCAAGCAGGCTCTGATGTCGTCAGTATGCAACTCAAAGCCACTCCACATGAAAATGGCTTTATTCTACAAGGCAATAAGATGTGGATCACCAACGGCCCTGATGCTGATGTACTCGTGGTTTACGCCAAAACGCAACCTGAACTAGGCGCCAAAGGGATCACGGCTTTCATCATTGAAAAAGGCATCCCTGGTTTTAAAACAGCACAAAAACTCGATAAGCTTGGCATGCGCGGGTCCAATACCTGTGAATTGGTTTTTGAAAACTGCTGGGTGAGCGCCGAACAAATCTTAGGAGAACTTAACCAAGGAGTGCGTGTTTTAATGAGTGGTCTGGATTATGAACGCGTCATTTTGGCCGCAGGACCTGTCGGTATCATGCAGGCTTGTATGGATGTGGTGTTACCCTATATTCATCAACGAAAACAATTTGATACCGCTATTGGTGAATTTCAATTTATACAAGGCAAAATAGCTGATATGTATACCACTCTTTCAGCTACTCGTGCATTTTTATATCAAGTAGCCTGGAACTGTGATTACGGACTTATCAACAGAAAAGATGCTGCTAGTGTCATTCTTTTTGCTGCAGAAAAAGCGACACTCATGGCCCTAGAAGCCATTCAAATCTTAGGCGGAAATGGTTATATTAACGAATACCCGACAGGTCGCTTACTTCGTGATGCCAAGCTTTATGAAATTGGTGCAGGAACTTCTGAAATTAGGCGTTTACTCATTGGTCGAGAATTATTCAAAGAAACAGCATCTATGGAGGCCGTATGAGCGAAAACGTTGTCATTGTTGCCGCCAAACGAACACCTATAGGTGGTTTTTTAGGAAAGTTATCTCATCTTAGTGCCACAGAATTAGGAGTTATCTCTCATCTGGCTAGTATTGAACAAGCCAATATTTCACATGATTTGATTGATGAGGTGATCATGGGTTGTGTGTTGCCTGCAGGCCTTGGGCAAGCGCCAGCAAGACAAACCGCCATCCATGCCGGCTTAGGCCATCATGTACGAGCGACCACAGTTAATAAAGTCTGTGGTTCAGGGATGCAAGCCTTGATTCATGCCAGTGATGCCATTTCTCAAGGACGAAGTCAAATGGTTTTAGCCGGAGGCATGGAAAGCATGAGCAATGCACCTTATTTACTCCCCAAAGCTCGAAGTGGTTATCGTTTGGGGCACGGAGAATGTCTTGATCATCTATGGCTTGATGGCCTTCAAGATGCTTACAGTCCTGAGAAAAAACTGATGGGTTGTTTTGGTGAATTGACCGCCAAAACGCTTCATATTGACCGTGAGAAACAAGATGCTTTTGCCAAAAACTCGATGGAAAAAGCGCTCCTTGCTCAAAAAAAAGGATCTTTCTTAAGTGAATTGGCGGTTGTGATTGCAAAAGATGAGACGGTTCTTGTAGATGAGTCTCCCGATGAACATAAACTAGCGAAATTACCACGTTTAAAACCGGTTTTTGAAAAAGAGGGCACCATCACCGCAGGTAACGCAAGCTCAATTGCTGATGGTGCGGCAAGTTTATTGCTCATGACGGAAAACATGGCAAAACAACATCAACTCACGCCTTTGGTCAAAATCAAAGGTTTTGCCAGTCATGCACAAGACCCCAAATGGTTTACCACCGCACCTGCTCAGAGCATCAAAATTTTACTGAAAAATCTCAACTGGAAGACCAATGAGGTTGATTTGTGGGAAATCAATGAGGCATTTGCTGTCGTGGCATTGGCAGCGATTGAAGAATTAAAAATCGACCCGCAAAAAGTCAATATTCATGGTGGTGCTTGTGCCCTGGGTCATCCCATCGGTGCATCAGGTGCAAGAATTGTTGTATCATTAATTTATGCCATGATACAACAACAAAAATCTCGAGGAATCGCCAGCATCTGTATCGGTGGTGGTGAGGCACTGGCTATAGCACTGGAGAGATGATGTCAAAATCCCTACCTCTTTTCATCTGTTTTTTAGTATTGACTTTAGGCATGCCCTATATCAAAGTGTTAGTTATTTACACTGGGATTATTCAATTGGCTTGTGCCAATCTGATTAAAAACTTATTAATCAGTATGACACATTATTTTTCCCTAGAGTTACCGATGATTATTTTTATTATTATTGCAGAAAGTTTTTTACCCTTTATGCTCACCATAGCCATAGAAAAACTAATGAAATGGAAAAGAATAACCTTAAAAATTCATCCAGCGACATTGGCAGCAAGTCTCTGGTTAATTCTTAATGGTAGCAATTTATTGATTCAATAAAGGAATGCATCAAATGAGCGTCATAAATAGTAAAATAAATTTGCAATCTGATCTCTTTCAAGTCAATGAGCAACACATGCGTGAACAATTGCAAATACTCAAAGACACACAAGAGAAAATCGCTCAAGGCGGTGATGAAAAATCACGTAACAAACATATCTCATCTGGAAAATTATTACCCCGACAACGTCTGAATGCATTACTGGACCCAGGCTCCCCTTTTTTGGAAGTGGGAGCACTGGCCGCTCATCAAGTCTATGAAGACGCCATTCCAGCGGCAGGTGTAATTGCCGGAATTGGACAAATTCATGGTAGAGATTGTATGATTTTAGTTAATGATGCCACCGTTAAGGGTGGAACCTATTATCCACTCACCGTTAAAAAACATTTAAGAGCACAAGAAATTGCCAGAGAAAATCGACTTCCTTGTATTTATTTAGTTGACTCTGGCGGTGCTTTTCTTCCCAAACAAGATGAAGTATTTCCTGATAAAGAACATTTTGGTCGTATATTTTTTAATCAAGCGCAATTATCTGCCATGAATATTCCACAAATTGCAGTGGTCATGGGCTCTTGTACTGCCGGTGGTGCCTATGTGCCGGCCATGTCAGACCAAGTTATCATGGTCAAGGAGCAGGCAACCATATTTTTAGGAGGCCCCCCGCTTGTCAAAGCGGCCACTGGTGAAGTGGTTGATGCTGAAAATCTCGGTGGTGCTTATGTTCATTGTGAACAGTCAGGCGTTGCTGACTATTTTGCCCAAAACGATTTGCATGCCTTGGAATTGACTCGAGAACTTGTTGCGCAATTCCCACCTCCGAATAATACTCGCCCTAAAAGCTTTAAAGAACCTCTTTATCCCCAAAATGAACTCTTAAGTCTAGCGCCAATGGATCTAAAAAAACCAGTAGATATCCATGAAATCATTGCTCGCCTAGTTGATGGATCTGAATTTTCCGAATTCAAAGCTTTATTTGGAAAAAGTTTGGTATGTGGTTTTGCCCATATCTATGGCTACCCTGTCGGAATTATTGGAAATAATGGTATTTTATTTTCAGAAAGCGCTCAAAAAGCCACCCATTTCATCCAGCTCTGCACTCAAAGAAGCATTCCTTTGCTATTTATTCAAAATATTACCGGCTTTATGGTTGGACAAAAATATGAAGCCTCCGGCATTGCCAAACACGGTGCAAAAATGGTTGCCGCAGTTGCCAATGCGGCAGTGCCTAAATTAACGCTTATAATTGGTGGCAGTTTTGGTGCGGGAAATTACGCCATGTGTGGTCGCGCATTCTCACCACGATTTTTATGGACTTGGCCATCCAGTCGTATCAGTGTCATGGGTGGTGAACAAGCAGCCAATGTCCTAAGCCAGATTCAAGCAGACAAATTAAAACGACAGGGACATACTTGGCCACTTGAGGCTATCGAGGAATTTCGACAAAAATTACGTCATCAATATGAACATCAGGGACATCCGTACTATGCGAGTGCTCGATTATGGGATGATGGCATCATTGACCCACAAGATACTCGCGTTATTTTAGGTTATAGTCTTAAAGTAGTCAGTAACGAACCGATAGAAAACAGTCAATATGGGGTATGGCGAATGTGAATACGATTGAATATCAATATGATCAACACATTTTATGGATAAGTTTAAATCGAGTTGAAAAACGAAATGCTTTTGATGCCGTTTTACTCGATGAATTATGGCAAACGATTCAAATGGGTATCGATGAACCCGATATCAAAGCACTGTGTTTGAAAGCTGAGGGTGAATATTTTTCTGCCGGTGCTGATCTAAACACCATGAAAAAGATTGCTACCCAAAATTTTGATGAAAACCTTAACAATGCAAAACAATTGGCTGATGTCTTATTAGGTTGGTATCAATGTCCCAAACCAACACTGACCATAGTGCAAGGCAACGCCTATGGCGGAGCTCTTGGATTTATTGCCGCAAGTGATTATGTGATTGCCCAAGAACAGGCTCAATTTTGTTTTTCTGAAGTCCGCTTAGGCTTAATTCCTGCCGTCATTAGTCCTTATATTATTGAAACCATGGGTTATAAAGCCTGCAAAAAACTTTTTTTAAATGCTCAAAACTTCAATGCAGTTGAGGCATTAAACTTTCAACTGGTTGATGAAGTCATGCCAGCTTATGAACTCGAGGCTCGTTCAGAACGTATTTTAGAAAACTGGGTTGCATTACCACAAAATGCACTTCAATCCATCAAACCTTGGCTTCATGACATACATCACCAAAAGATTGATGAAACGATGGCCCACAAAACAGCTGAAAAATTAGCAAAAATTCGTGCAACATCTGAAGCACAATTTCACTTACAGCAGTTTTTACAATCCAAGTCGAAAGGATAAAAGCATGTTTAAGAAAATACTAATTGCCAATCGTGGTGAAATTGCTGTTCGTATCATCAAAACCTTAAGACGCATGGGTATTCAAAGTGTAGCCGTTTATTCACAAGCAGATCGTTTTCATCCGCATGTGCAACTGGCTGATGAAGCCTATTGCATCGGCGAAGCCATCCCTCAACATAGTTATCTAAATATCGAAAAAATCATTGAAGTAGCTCATAAAACTCATACCGAAGCCATTCATCCAGGTTATGGATTTTTATCTGAAAATCCTCATTTTGCTCGAGCCTGTGAAGATGCAAACATCATCTTTATTGGACCCACTTCGCAAGCCATGGAAAAAGTCGGATCTAAACAAATGGCAAAAGCATTATTACAGAATACATCAGTACCCTTAATACCCGGCTTTCATCCAGAAAATCCTAATGATGAATCACTTAAAAAAGCAGCTCTGAAGCTCGGTTTTCCATTAGTGATTAAAGCTGCACATGGAGGTGGTGGCAAAGGACTTAAAATTGTAAGGCAGGAAGATGAATGGACATTTGCGCTTCAATCAGCTCGACGAGAAGCCAAAAGTTATTTCAATAATGATGAATTACTTCTAGAAAAATTCATTGAGAATCCACGTCACCTCGAAGTACAGATTTTTGGAGACCATTTCGGAAAAATCATTCACCTTTTTGAGCGAGATTGTTCCGTACAGCGTCGACAACAAAAAATAATTGAAGAAGCCCCTGCCACTCATCTTTCCGATGACATTCGCCAAAAACTTTATCAACACGCCATCGAAGTAGCAAAAACTTTTGGCTATTGCAATGCAGGTACCGTAGAATTTTTACTGGATCCTGATGATAAACTCTATTTCATGGAAATGAATGCTAGACTTCAAGTGGAACATCCCATTACTGAAGCCATCACAAATCTTGATCTGGTGGAACTCCAAATTCAAATTGCATCTGGGGAAAAAATCCAGTTTGAGCAACCTCACAAACCCCACGGCCATGCGATTGAATGTCGTATTTGTGCCGAACAACCCGAAAAAGATTTCAAACCCAGTCAGGGAGAAATTTATCGGCTAAAATGGCCCTCGACTGGACGAGTAGATACCGGGGTTGTATGTCATCAAACGATTGATAGTCATTATGATTCACTACTGGCCAAAGAAATCGCCTGGGGTGAAAATCGTCATGAAGCCATGGTTCAAATGCAACATATGCTTCGTGATACTGAACTGTTTGGCATCGAAAGCAATATTGAGTATCTACAAACCATTTTACATGATAAGACATGGCAAAATGGCGCAGTATCTATCCATTTTCTTGCAACACATCAGCTCTATGCCCCGGAAAAACCACTGCCTTTCATCATGATAGCCGCTGCTGCAAGACTTTGGCTAGAACAACAAGAACAATCTTGCCTCCCAAGCCAATGGTTAAATTTTAGCATAAGCATACCACGTTTTTTTAGTTTTTCTTTGATTTATCAAGCGAATTTTTATCACATTACCCTTCATCATGCTAAGCCAAACTCTTTTGAATGTGAATTTGAAAATCAATATTTTGATGTGCGTTTTCAATATCAAAATCATCAATTATTTTTAGAAATCAACGAGCAATCTCATCATTTTCACGTGGATAAAAAAGGCTTGAAACTGTTAATTCGTGATACTTTTCATGCTTATGAACTCGAGCAAGCCACACATGCAAGCATACAAGCCCAAAATACATCTTACGACGCCCTTATTAAAGCCCCCATGCCCGCAACAATTGTTGCTTTATATAAAACAAACGGTGATCACATTAAAAAAGGTGAACCTTTAATGGTGCTAGAAGCCATGAAAATGGAACATACCGTATATGCGCCGGAAAATGCCATTATCAAAAACATTTATTATCATGTTGGACAACAAGTTGCTGATGGAACTGAACTGATTGAGCTAAGTTATGAAAATTAAATCCAGAGATGTTGATATTGTTGAAGTTGGACCTCGAGATGGTTTGCAAAATGAGAAAAAATTTGTGCATACGCAGACTAAAATCGACTGGATCAATGCCCTCTCAGAAACCGGTCTTTGCTATATTGAAGCGACAAGTTTTGTTAATCCTGAGCGTATTCCACAATTAAGTGATGCCTCTGAAGTTTATCAACATATTCAAAAAAAACCCGGCATCCTCTACTCGGCACTGGTGCCCAATTTACAAGGAATGAAAAAAGCATTGGCTGTCAACATTCAATCGATAGCCATTTTTACTGCCGCCAGTGAGACCTTTAATCAAAGAAATATTCATTGTTCCATTGAAGAAAGCCTCAAGCGTTTTGAGCCAGTTATTGATTTAGCCAAAGCACATCATGTCCCTATTCGAGCATATATTTCTTGTGCTTTCGGATGCCCATATGAAGGCGCCATTTCCCCCGAACAAGTTTTGACTGTCACTGAAAAACTGATACACCTTGGCGTTGATGATTTGAGCTTGAGCGATACCATTGGTGTCAGCACCCCTAAACAAACTAAAAATTTATTATCTTTGCTCAATCAATATCTAGATAGCGCACTATTGAGCATGCATTTTCATGATACTTATGGACAAGCCATCGCCAATGTATATGCCGCACTTGAAATGGGCATTCGTAAATTTGATAGCGCTATTGCAGGTCTTGGGGGATGTCCTTACGCAAGAGGTGCTACCGGCAATCTGGCAACAGAGGATTTATTATACCTCATGCATGGATTGGGACTTGAAACCGGCGTCGATATTTATCAGGTGGTTAAATTGGGAGAGGAAATTTGTCAGTGGCTCAATCGTGTCAATCAATCCAAAGTTGCACGAGCCTTATTGGGAGCAAATTAAGTCCTTGACTTTAAGCAAGTGGATTAATAGGATCGATATATACTTATATTAATCTCAAATTCAATGACTATAGAAAGCATCAAAGCCCTCGTTGCAGAAGAACTGTTACAAGTGAATCAACTGATACACCAAGAAATTGCTTTTCAGCATCCTTTCGTAGGAGAATTAACCCAAAATCTTCTTCAAGGTGGTGGCAAACAATTACGCCCTTTAATCGTTTTACTTGTCAGTCATGCTTTAAACTATCAAGGTCATGATCATATTAAATTGGCATCTGTTCTTGAATTTTTCCATACCGCCTCTTTATTGCATGATGATGTCATAGATGAATCCTCTTTACGACGCGGTCAAAAAACTGCACATGAAATATGGGGAAACCAGGCAAGTGTTCTTGTCGGAGACTATCTGTTTATTCTTCATCATCAAATCTTATTGTCCTTGAAAAATTTTGACATGCTGGAACTTATGGTCAACATTGAAAGAAAAATTGGTTATGGAGAATTGATGCAACTCATGAATCGTCATCAAGCTCATGTACAACGAGAAGACTATTTTGCTATCATTGAAGCCAAAACCTCTCTTTTATTTGCAGCAGCAGCCAAGCTACCTGCTTTATTGTGTCATCAACCCTCTAATATCTCTGACGCTCTATTTGAATTTGGTCGCCATTTAGGCAATGCTTTTCAATTGATTGATGATGCACTAGATTATTGTTCAGATGCACAAACTATTGGTAAGAATATTGGCGATGATCTGGCTGATGGGAAATTAACCCTACCGCTGATCCATGCGCTCTCTCAAACCCAAGGTGAAGAAAAAACACTCATCGAACAAAGTCTTCAAAATGGCTCCATTGAACATTTAGAAAAAATAATGACCATTATTTCGGAAACCAAAGCCATTGAATATACCCAAATGCTAGCTCATCAAGAAGCAGAAAAAGCAAAACAGGCTCTGGCATTTCTGCCTTCCTCGCCTTATAAAAATGCTTTAATGGCCATTGCTGATTATAGTATTCTCCGAAATCATTAAAATGACGACTTTTCAATCTAAGCTCTTTTTTATCATTATTGCCATCGCAATGTTCATGGATTCCATGGACACAACCATTTTAAATACCGCTATTCCTAGTATTGCCCAAGATCTGCATATTCATCCCATTGAACTCAAACTGGCTTTAATTAGTTATCTCATGAGTTTAGCTATATTCATCCCCATCAGCGGTTGGATTTGTGACAAATATGGTATCAAAAAAACTTTCTTAAGTGCTATCGGAATTTTCACACTCGCCTCATTGGGATGTGGTTTTTGTAAACACATCAACGCCTTGATTTTGCTTCGATTTATTCAAGGCATAGGCGGAGCACTCAATGTGCCTGTGGCTCGAATGATTATATTAAAATCCTATCCAAAACAAGACTTTTTATCTAAAATGAATGCAGTAGTAATGGTCTCATCGATTGCCTCGATGTTAGGACCTATTGTCGGCGGAATCATTGTTGAACATTTTACCTGGTCCTGGATATTTTGGGTTAATGTACCTATTGGCATCATCAATTTCTTTTTGATTCGTCATTTTCTTCATGAGTTCCCTAAAAAGCCCAATCATCGATTAGATAAATTGGGCTTCGTCCTTTTTGGTTTAGCATTAAGCTCTTTAATGCTTTCTTTATCTGTTCTAAGTGATATTGAGCTGGATATACGCACATCTTTTGAAATATTATTATTCTCAATGATTCTATTTTTATCTTACTTTATTCATTCTAGAAAAAAGTCTCATCCGATCATTCGTTTTGAACTATTCAAACAAAAAACTTTTTTTATCAGTATACTTGGCGGATTGTTTTCTCGCATTTGTTTCGGTGGATTACCCTTTCTTCTTCCTTTATTTTTTCAAATTCAATTGCATCAATCACCTATTCAGTCAGGTTTTTCGATAGCATTCATACCATTGGGTGCATTTTTATCTAGAACCATCAGTATTTTTATTCTCAATAACTTTGGCTTTAAAAAAACCTTAATATGCAATACTTTCTTATTAACTATGAATTTATGGTTTTTTTCTACCATGACGCTTTCTACACCTGTTTGGTTAAGTTTCACAAGTTTATTCATTACTGGGATGTGCTTAACCATTCAATATGCCACCTTAAGCACACTCTGTTTTGAAGGAGTTTCAGACGATAATTTAAGTGCTAGCTCTAGTATTTTTAGTACGATACAACAGTTTGGAATTAGTTTGGGTGTTGCAACAGGTGCTATGTTTTTAAGATATTTTTCGGTTCATCAAATACTTCATCACCAAACATTTATTGATACTTTTATCGGTTTAAGTTTGCTATCCTTAATATTGCTTATCATATTTGCACAACTCAGTTCAGAAGCAGGCCTTAGCATGATTAAAAAAAAATGAGCACTTTTGAATTATTTTAAGTCTAGTTGTGTCAATTATTTATCTTCTTTGTTAAAATAATTAATATTTTATTTTATTATTCACGTTCATGCTGGCTAATCTGAAAATGTACCAAATTAATTGTTTTCTTCCTTTGTCTAATCAGGATGATGTTGATATTCAACCTATGAATGATGAAGAACTGGAAAATTTTATCATCTATGTAAATACAATTATTGAAGATAAAAGCCTACAAGAACAATTTCAATAGTTTTTTTAAAAAGCAATCAAAATCTTCAAAGTTGCCTAATCGTCCTATATTTGAAAATTAAATATACTAGAATGAACAATAAAAATGATGAATATTTATGTGATATTTTCGAGAATCCACAAGAATTTGATGAAAGTTACAAACTTAAAATCATTGAAGATATAGCACAGAAAATGATATACGTTGTAATTCACCAATCTACTTTTATTCAAGATTATTTAAAATTAGATAACTTAATCATTTCAAGATTTAAAGAAAAACTTAGAGAAAATATTAACGCTCAAAATCATATGCACTTTTTTCCAAATCCTTGTTATGTACGAGTCCAAGAGAGTCTTGAAAAAAATGCGCCTTTATGTAAGCAAGAAGATTTAGATGAATTGAAAAAATTGCCTGAATTTAGAGATTTTTTCAAAACCTCGATCATCAACACCTATTTGACGGCGTTGATGGAACCGAGACTTGAGCATATGCAAAGCAATATGAATATCTAAACATTGAAACGAAAGTGCATGATATCACCATCTTTAACGATGTATTCTTTGCCTTCAAGACGCATTTTTCCAGCTTCCTTGCAAGCCTGCTCGCCACCTAAACGAATAAAATCATCATAGGCAATGACTTCAGCACGAATGAATCCTTTTTGAAAATCGGTATGAATCACGCCTGCGGCCTCTGGAGCAGTTGCCCCCACTGGTACCGTCCATGCACGTACTTCTTTGACACCAGCTGTAAAATAGGTTTGCAAACCCAAAAGATCATGACCTGCTCGAATCAAACGATGAAGACCTGGCTCAGTCCAATTGGATAAAGATAAAAATTCCTGGCGATCACCTTCTGATAATGAAATCAATTCCATCTCAAGGGCAGCGCATATCTCAACAACCGGCGCACTTTCTTTTTCCGCTAATTGTTTCAAATCTGCAAGCCAAGGGTTCTCACCTTCTTCATTAACATTTGCGACATACATCAAAGGTTTAATAGTTAATAAATTTAAACGTTGTAAAATTTCTCGTTGCGCATCTGTCCAGTCTATTGCTCTACAAGATTGACCGGCATCTAAACATTGAAAAGCTCTCTCTAAAACGTCTTGTTCTTTAATCGCTTCTTTTTGACCAGATTTGAGTAATTTCTGATTTTTTTGCATCGCTTTTTCAACTGTTGCCAAATCTGCTAAAGCCAACTCCATATTAATCACTTCAACATCGCGAATGGGCTTTACAGATCCTGACACATGAATAACATCATCATCAGCAAAACAACGTACCACATGAGCAATCGCATCGGTTTCACGAATATTGGCTAAAAATTGATTCCCTAAGCCCTCCCCCTTAGATGCGCCCTCGACAAGACCTGCAATATCGACAAATTGCATGAGCGTAGGCAGAACCTGTTGAGGTTTAACAATTTTTGCCAATTCATCAAGCCTTAAATCGGGCACCTGTACCATACCCGTATGTGGCTCAATGGTACAAAAGGGGTAATTGGATGCAGGGACTTCTGCCTTGGTTAATGCATTAAAAAGTGTTGATTTTCCAACATTGGGTAAGCCGACAATACCGCATTTAAATCCCATGATTTGCTCCTAACGACGGTGTAATTCATTCATCACAAAAGCCAAATTTCCCTGAACAATTTCAGGAATATATATCAGTACTTTGCTGATGGCTTCTTCTATTAATTTTTTTTCTGCACTTGCGGGTGTATGCAACACATAATTAGACACTTGATTTTTATCGCCTGGATGACCGATGCCTATTCTTAACCGATAAAAATCAGGACTTCCTAAATGTCGTATAATATCCTGTAGACCGTTGTGCCCACCGTGCCCACCACCTTTTTTTAGACGTATAGTGCCTGGCGACAAATCAAGATCATCATGAATCACCAAAATCTCATCTGGCTGATAACGAAAAAATCGAGCCACAGCACCAACGGATTGGCCACTAAGGTTCATATAGGTTGATGGTAATAAACACAATACTTTAATTCCTGCCAATGAACATTCGGCTACTTCACCTAAAAAATCTTTTTTCAATTGCCAATGGAGGTTCATCGCCTCCAATACCCAAGCGCCTGTATTATGACGTGTTTTAACGTATTTATCGCCAGGATTTTTTAAGCCGACAATGAGTTTAATGGTCATGGAATTCTTCAATAAAAAAAACGGTGTTGACGTTTAAAAACACCAACACCGTTTGTATTTTAACATTATTCTGCAGCAGATTCTTTGCTTGCGTTTTCTGATGCAACTTCTTCAGTCGCCTCAACTTCAGCGATTCGAGATTTATGAATACTGACAACAGGCAAATTATGAACTTCATCTTTACAATCAACGGATAATTCAACACCCTTTGGCAATTTAATATCAGAAAGATGTAAAATTTGATTATTAACTAAATGTGCAATATCCACATCGATATGATCGGGTAGGTTTTTCGCTTTACAACGAATTTCTATCTGATTCATGTGATGATTAACCATGCCACCTTCGATGATGCCAGGAGCTTTTTCTTCATGAAGAAAATGTAAAGGTACCATTTTGGTGATTTCATCATTGGGTGATACGCGTTGAAAATCCATGTGCATAATGACTGGTTTAAAAGGATGTCTTTGTAATGCCTTTAAAATCACATGTTCTTTTTTTGCGCCTTCAACTTCTAGAGTTAAAACACTTGAATAAATATGTTCATCTTCTAAAGCTTTGATCACTTTATTATGAAGTAACTGTAATGATATAGCTTCTTTTTCTCCGCCGTAAACAACAGCCGGAACAAGGTTATTCAGACGACGGAGGCGGCGGCTCGCACCTTTACCACAATCTTGTCTGAGCTCAGCAGATAATTTAATGCTTGACATAGATGACTCCAAATATAGGTCTTTGTTTTGCGACCAAACAAAGATATCAAAAAAAAGTGCGTTTTTTTAGCACGTGCGTATTATAATCTAAGAATGGATATTGTACAATAACCGTCAACTTTCCCAATTTGGTCAGTTTCTGGTACAAAAATGAAAAGAAAACTTGAAGCGCTTCAATTTTTTGTCTAAAATAGAGTGCTTTGTATCTATCTAAGCGAAAATACGCTGGAGTAATAATATGTATGCAGTGATTCAAACAGGCGGAAAACAATATCGTGTTCAAGCCGGTGATGTTTTAAAAATCGAACAACTTTCTGTTGAAGTGGGTTCAACCATTCAATTTGATCAAGTTCTCATGGTTGCCAAAGATGGTTCTTTTCTGATTGAACCTAATCAATTAACAAAGGCTCATGTTGAAGCAGAAGTTTTAGAACAAGGTCGACATAAAAAAGTTAAAATTATTAAGTTTCGTCGTCGTAAGCACCATATGAAACAAATGGGTCACAGACAAAACTTTACAGCAGTTCAAATTAAAGCGATTCATTCTTAATCGATAATTTTTAATAGGTAGTAATAGAAATGGCTCAGAAGAAAGCAGGTGGTAGTACCCGTAACGGCCGCGACTCGAATCCTAAGTATCTTGGGGTGAAGCGATATGGTGGTCAAAACGTATTAGCTGGTGAAATTTTAGTGCGTCAACGTGGAACACGTTTTCATGCAGGTCCAGGTGTTGGTGTTGGCCGAGATCATACTTTGTTTGCATTGGTGCCAGGACATGTTAAATTTGTTCGTAAAGGTTTAAAAAACCGTCACTACATCACCATCGAAGCAATTGAAGCAGCAAATTAATATTGTTGTCTGATTGATTTAGCCCCACTTGTTGGGGCTTCTCTATTTTTAAGAAATTATGAAATTCATTGATGAAGCACGTATAACAGTCGAAGCAGGTAATGGTGGTTCAGGCTGCCTAAGTTTTCGTCGGGAAAAGTTTGTACCGCGCGGTGGTCCTGATGGTGGTGATGGTGGTGATGGTGGTCAAATCTATTTGGTAGCCGACCCTGATCTCAATACCTTAATTGATTTTCGCTATCAACGTTATTACAAAGCACCCAACGGACAATCCGGTCAAGGTTCTAATTGTACTGGTAAGGGTGGCGATGACTTACGTATTCAAGTTCCAATAGGAACAATCGTCTATGATGCTGAAACACATGAGCGTCTAGGTGATTTAAATACCCCCGGTCAAGAATTGTTGGTCGCTAAAGGTGGATTTCATGGTTTAGGCAATGCACGTTATAAAAGTAGTGTTAATCGCGCACCACGGCAAACATCTCCCGGAAGTGAAGGTGAAAGACGGGATCTGAGGCTTGAACTTCGTGTTTTAGCTGATGTTGGACTGCTAGGTTTGCCCAATGCTGGGAAATCCACGTTTATACGTTCAGTTTCCGATGCGAGACCCAAAGTAGCCGACTACCCATTTACTACCTTGCATCCCAATTTGGGTGTAGTCCAAGTGGCTCGTTATCAAAGCTTTGTCATTGCTGACATTCCAGGACTTATTGAAGGTGCTTCTGAAGGCGCTGGCTTAGGTTTGCGATTTTTGAAACATTTATCACGCACAGGTGTTTTACTACACATCGTTGATATCGCGCCGATCGATGGACACGACCCGGTGATTGATATTGAAATGATTCTAAAAGAATTAGAAAAATACGATACCGAGTTACTAGATAAACCAAGATGGCTAGTCTTTAATAAAATTGACGCTCTTTTACCTGAAGAAGCCGAAGAAATGATTCAACACATTCTGAAGAAATTGGATTGGAAAGAACCCTATTTTTGTATTTCAGCAATATCTGGTGAAGGAACCAAAGAACTTATTCAAGCCCTCTGGAAGTATCTCGATAAAGATAAAGAGCAGGATGAAAACTAAGACCTGCTTTTTATCAAGATCCATTTGAGATACCAACACCATCAAGCACGTTCTTAATTAAAAGAAATTTTACATGAATGCAAAATTTTTCTAAGACCCAAAGATTGAAAATAACATATCGAAGGCAAGATCATCAAAGGGCTCAGCTACATGGGCTGATGCTTGAAACAAGGATTGCTCAGACAAAGATGTAATAACAGGCGGTTCACCAATATCAACGGCTGTAGCATCTATTGGAAACACTAGTTTTGCGGGTTGCGCGCAAACATCTAATATCTTTGTTTCCCCCTGAAAAATATGAGAAATATGAATGTCTGATGGTAAACTTAAATCAACCATATGGGGTTGCAAAACCTGATCTGGGCTTAAGCCTAAATATCCGTGACTATTCCCAGGCATAATGATATCTCGTGGCATCAATTGTAAATCATCAGAAAGAATTTTTACATTAATAATGATGGCACTTGAGCCATCCTCACGCATTCTTTCAGCACGGCCAATTCTTTGCATCATCCGTCTAATTCTATTTAGATAACAACTAAAATCTAAAATCAAATTCACATCCGGATCGTCAAATCCTTCATCCAGTGCCCCGACAGCCACAATCATCGAACGATCTGTGGTCTTGAAATATTGAATCACTTCATTTCTATTCTTTGTTTTAGAATGATATGAATGAATAGGCTGATGAAAAAATGCTGTCATCATGGTTGCCAACACATCAGCATGATCGATAGAATCCGTAAAGATCATCACTTTACGCCGACCTGGCACTCGCTCAAAAACTTGTTTGAGAATACCAATCGCCGTGTAACTAAAGCCGATTTGAGAGTGCAGTAAATGCCCAATCTCCTCTTCAATATTGACATCCTGCGAATTTGACAGACGACGTCGAATGCTGGTGGTTAATTTTTTTGATTCAGGAAACATGGAGAAATCTAAGTTCATCATTTGTAAAGGAGATAATTCACCAGCAATGATAGCTTCCTGAATCGTTTGTATCACCACAGGTTGACACAATGCATCAATGATTGGATATTCACCCGGCAAAGTGGATGCTGAAAATAATACTTTGGGTCGCTGACAATATTCACGAGAAACAATTTGATACAAGCGTTCACCTTTAATATGGTGCCCTTCATCAATAATTAATAAACTATAAAAATCAGGATGGAAAACAACCTCCTTTTTAAAAATTGTCCCGCCCTGTTCTAAATACAAAGACAAATTAGTTTTGTTCTCAAAATGTTCTAGTGCTTTTCGACTTTGAGCCACATAAGATGCTTGAGTAACAATGGTTACAGGCCCTATTTGTAAGGAACCTATCGTCGGGCAAAAAATAGCAATATCATCACTACCATAGGTCAGAGAATCGCATTTTTGCTGATATTCTAAAAATTTTTGTTTGGTTTGTGTAGCAAGCGTCACCGTTGGAACTACAATAATCGTTAATAATCCTTCGTTAAAAGCATGATTTGCTAAAGAAACAAACTCAGCAGTTTTGCCTGTTCCTGTAGGTTTGGTTACCAGTAAAGGCTTATGATAGTTTCGAAGACCCTCATAAATCGCTTCCATATCTTGAATTTGCCGTGGTCTTAGAAAAGAAGGAATTCTTTGCCCTTCTGCAAAGCTTGTTTGTACTTGTTCAAGGGTATGAACTTTGGCTTGCCAGATAGATTCTACCCATTTCTTTTCAAATGAATGATTGGATTTTTTTTTCTTTTTAGGCATATCCATGTTTTTTGTATCGGCAACCTGAATCTGTATTAAATTTTCTATGGATTGGGCTGTAAATTGTTGAATTTTATACGTAACTTCTTGAATAGTATGATAAGAGGCAGAATTTTCGGGGTCACATTGTAAAGCCAACAACTGTTCCAAATCCAACAGCATGGTTTTATCATCAACAGAGCCGTTAAATTCTTGAGCGCAACAGAGTAAATTATATTGAATAGAAATTAAACGCGCCAAAGGAGAATATTCATCAAAATCACTAAATCGTGGATGCAAGGCGTAAGTTTTTCTAATAAACTGTTCCAATCGTGTCAAAGAATAAAAATGTCGAAATGCGTCATAACTGGCCTTGGCATTTTCAAATGCCTCAAAAGCTTTATCAATACTAGAAGGCTCGATATTTTGATCAAAATTCATCCAAATAACGCCGATTTGATAATCTCGACTTTAGCCTTTTAAGCGGCTATAGATAGCTGGTATATCAGCCTCTCAATGGTGTCTTCGCTATATTTATCAAAATCAGGCTGATTTTCAGACTTTGAAAAATAGATATTTGACCAAATTGAACGCCTAACGATTGCCATGATATCTGAGAATGTAAGCTCCCCTTGTTTATCATACCATGAAGCTAATTCCATACTAACCAATGCTTTGGTCTGATGCATGGCAAAAGCAACCAATGTGA
>CAZNFJ010000035.1:0-19197 GCA_964572685.1 uncultured Legionellaceae bacterium | reverse complement strand
AAAGGCAGTATGGCTGTCATGCGGTCAATGTTTTTGCAATTTTGCAAGAGGCTCTGTCGATTTCCAAATTGATCCACATCAATCTGAATAACTTGAGTCACCAGAGCCTTGATTGAATTAAAATCGGTGAGCGCCAAGCCTATTAAATGGAGATCATAAACATGCCTGATTAAGGTTTCGTCATCGGCTTGCGTAGTATCTCGATTACATGCGGCAGTTCTCCGGAGCAAAGACACAAATTTTTCACTTGCGGTTGTTTCCATCGTAACACAGGGGAATAACGCTACTTCAGGCTCTGATTTATTCGTCTCGGCATATAATGAACAAATGGATTTTTCAATCGAGGGCTCAAGTAGAGCCGATTCCGTAATTTCCAATTGTATATGAGGACGTAGGGCATCAACCAAATCATGATACCGTGGGTATTGGATTAAAAATTGCTGGAACTTTCCTTCATTACGCTTTTTTGTTTCCACCAGATGAAACAATGGCGAAGACTCCAGCATAGCCACAATGGTTTGATGAATAACTTTTCTATTCTGGCGTTGCATACTATGTGATTTGCCAAGTGATTCGGTTGATGCTACCAGTTTGATATCAATGTCTTCCGACATCCGATGTGTATTTTGATGCACCTTAGTTAAGCAAGTTCCGCCAGCAAAAACCAATTGATAATCATCAAAGCGCAAAGCGCTTAACTCTTTCAGTAACAGGACGGCATAGTAGTCTTTTTCAACAAGGACAGGGTTGCTAATACGCAATACGTCAGCAACATCTGCAAACAACATGGGATCGACAGTTATCATGAGGCTTGTGCAATTTGCAATTTAAATTTATCGGTCCCTATTTTACGATTAAATCTACCAAACACAACAACCTGTGCATTTGCAGGGATTTGCGTGGCGCCCTTTTGATAAGCATCAAAATTGGTATCAGTCCACTTTACACCCAAACGTTTTAATGCTTCTTTAGCAACTGCAACAAAGCCACCCTCAGCAGCCAGCATGGGTTTCCCTGTCAGTCGATTAGGACGAGCTTTTGCATAAAGCCCATAACCAACTTTTGTTAATTTACCCTCAGCTGCAAGATCACGAAGTGCCCTGCCTACTTGATCATATCCACCCTGCTTTACAAAATCAGAGCGCAAAAAAACCTGTCGGGCAGACCGATCGATTTTTACGTTAATTTTAGCTTTGAGCGTTTTGGTATTCATATGTCATAAAGTAAGTTAGTATGCATATATTATATATAGCAAAAATACGACATTTTTGCAAACAAAAATACGACAAAAATTCTGGCGACAACACATCTACATTATTTAAAACAAATATGCTCTAGCTCACCCAATACTTCCGCGCTTCCACTTGACATGGTTACATAATTGCAAACGGATTTGTTAAATAAACATTCATGTGCAGTAACGATTTCAGTCGCACTTACCACCAAAATTTCTATTTGCTCCAGAGTAACCGCTACAGGCGCATTCGTTAATGAATCAATAACCGTATGACCCATAGCATTTTTAGGATCTATGTGAAAAAGCTTTTTATTGCGAATTATTTTTAAGCTATTCAATATGGTTTTAATTTCAACACCATCTAATCTCGACTTTAGCCTTTTTTGAGGCTCACCAACAATATTGAATCCGAATAGATACACAACCCCCATTTCTTCGTTAAGTTTGCTAATTACAACCTATCTGTCTATAATAAGACCATATATTGTAGTGGAGTTGGATGATGCCAAAAAAGACCGGGTTACACGATTTACCGCAAGTCATTACAGAGCATGTAATTGGCGATTATTTAACAGAAGAAGACAAATCAGCATTAGCACTGACGTCAAAAGAAACACAAGGCTTCTTTCAGCCTAAGCGTATGCAAATGATAGCGAATAAATTATTACTGCAAATCATGCACGGCGAGCAGGAAAAGGCTGAAAAAATATTAAAACGTCGTCCTGAGTTACTAGAGATGACAGGAACAGCCACTGATTATTCTGGCCGAACATTTAATACCACTGCCTTTCGATATGCTTTATGGGCATTGGATACCCGATACATGTGTAACATGATGCTAGATTGCTTGCCGTACAGTCCACAAGGTGAAGCCATAAAACAAGCACTACTGACGCAGTTCAAAGCACACGAGCAAGACGGTGTGCGATATACATTAAACGGCGTGACCATTCAGGAAGCGCATTATGATTTTTCACCGCTCATTGAAGCCCTTCAAACCTATGTTAATAATTATGATGACAATAATTTCGATGCAATGAGAAACCAATGGTCTAAAGTTGTTGGATTAGCCCAACGCTATGTTCCTGCACATGTTGCTCAACACTATTGTGACCCTGACGAATCATTTGACCCAACTCCTCAGTTTAATAAAAAAACATTTAAGCGGGCATTGGAGTTCTATAATTATATTACTGGCAAGCCTGAATTTTGGTTTGCTCCAGTATCTGCTACTTCGGGTCTTGGGGTTAATTTTGGAATTTTTCGCGCGCGGCGCGGCCCTGCGGCGGCGGGGGGGGGGTGGGGGGTGGCGGGGAGGCCCGGGGTATCGCTTGATTTGGCGGCAATGACCGCCTTATGTAAAGTGAGAACTCTAGACTTGGTTCCGCTTATGCTGCGGCTGGAAGGTCCAATTCAAAAACCGGATGCCGATCATGATTCGCCTCAATGCGTGATTTCTTAACATCGTGCCAGTACAGTCCGGCGGCGTAAGCCGCTGGAACTGGATCTCGACAGACCTCTAAAAACCACACAAGCAAATCTTGTTTGCCCCATGTTTCTGCTGTTCTCACCCACCACGTTCCCCAACGATGTAAGTAGCTTCTGATCCGGCGGGGAGATGCCCCATCATTGTGACCATCTGCTTAACTTGTTCGCGTGCTTTTCGCAATGTCCTTGGATGTGGAACAATGCGATCCGGCTCAGGAATTTGATGATCAGTTGTAGGTATTGTCTTCCCCCCCCCAATGAGGTTAAATAATGCTCACGAATAACTTGAGTAACTGATTCACCAGAAGCCTGTGTTACGTTGATGTTATCCGGGGTTTGCGTTCCCGGATAGTGAATGCCGAGGAAGTGAAATCCCCTATCTATGCGGCCTATCCGCGTTTTTTTACGCGATAAACTTAACCGTCGTTCCTTTAGTATGGCCATCATGTGCCGTTTGCACCGTTTCAATTGCCGTTGTGTTTGACACAGAATTAGCACGTCATCTTGATACCGTAGGTATGTCACATCCATCTCATTAAACGCATCATCCAGCGGCTTTAAATAAATACCACTGAAAAACTGCGACAGCGGCCCACGCAGTGCAATTCCGTGATCGGCGTTTTTGTATCCCCGTGGCGTTTCAATGGGATTGACGATGATCTGCTCTAGCATGACTTGTACTTTTTCGTCGCTATAATGCTGTTTAATATCCTGAACCAACTGGTGATGTGGGATGGATTTGTAAAACGATTTAATATCCGCCCGGATGATGTATTTTGGGTTTTGATCCAGAAGCACTTGCCGGATACGCTGTGTAGCGAGCCTCACACCACTCGGGCCGTGCAAATGGTAGCAATTGGGGTTCATCACGTATGAGAACGTAGGTTTCAGTTGTTTGAGTAAAATATTCTGGAAAATTCGGTCGGATAAATGCAGCTGGTCAACCACGGTTGTCGCATCAAAATTTGATCAATAAGACGTAATGAAATGGACCCATTCTCCTAACATTCGGCTTCGTAATGAGCCATGATTAGATTGTTACATTTAATCAAACAAGGAGACGGGTCCATGAACGAGATTACTATATTAGGGATTGACTTGGCAAAGAATACTTTCCAATTAATTGGGGTGGATAAACACCACAAGGTTGTCATGAAGCGTCGATGTCAAAGAGATAAGTTAGTGGAGATTGTCACAAACCTGCCAGCTTGTACAATATTGATGGAGTCATGTGGTACATCAAACTATTGGGGTAGACGATTTCAGGAGATGGGGCATACGCCTAAATTAATTAGTCCTCAACATGTTACGCCGTATGTTGCTAATCACAAAAATGATTATAAGGATACGGAAGCGATTATTGAAGTTGGCACAAGGCCACGCACGAAGTATGTACAAATAAAGACAATAGAGCAGCAAGACATTCAGAGCATACATCGAGTAAGAGAAAGATTAGTTAATAATCGTATTTGTTTGAGTAATCAAATTAGAGGTTTATTGCTTGAATATGGAATTGTTATACCGCAGGGGTTTTCAAGCTTGAAAAGCAAGATAACCGAGCTTCTGAGTCCAGAATGTGGTTCAGTCAACAAAGAGATACAAGAAATTCTTGTTGATGTATATCATGAATTTAAAATACTAAGTGAGCGCATTACTAAATATGACAAAAAAATAGAGACCATTAGCAATCAACAGGAGTCGTGTAAATTATTGAAAACGATCCCTGGTATTGGACCAATAACAGCGACGGCTCTCTACGCATCGATGGGTAATGGCAGTCAATTTAAAAATGGTCGAGAAATGGCAGCTCAAATCGGATTGGTTCCGAAACAACACTCCAGTGGAGATAGACAGCTACTTCTAGGTATAACTAGAAAAGGAAATCGCGACTTAAAACAGTTGCTGATTCATGGCGCTAGAGCGGTGGTTGCTACAGCGGGGAAAAAAGAAGACAAACGAAGTGTTTGGGTGAATAAATTGGCGGCTAAAAAACACTTTAATGTAGTAGCTACAGCACTAGCTAATCGAACCGCTAGAATGGCATGGGCGGTCTTGCAATCGTCCAAACCATATAGTGCCAATTTTGGTTATGTTAAAACAAATGAAGGTGGCGCTTGTTAACCACAGTTTTCTAATTATCTCCACAATATTGGAGGGCTCCGATAATTATAAAAATGTGGATAACAAGCGTTATTTAAAGAGTACGTAGTACCAAGCAAGGCGAACAATAAACAATGAAAATTAGGTAAGACCTGCTTTCTCAAAACCTGACCAACCTGCTGACCATTAAAAGGTCGTTATGTAGATAGGAGAGAAAGCGCTGATTTCATAATGGCCAGAATACTTGTATTCATAAATAGGTCGGATATATAGGTGCAACCTTACTTCTAATTTTCGTGTTTATTATTTAATTGCTTGTAAAACTGAATGGGTCCATATATAGGTTGGGCCTTGGCCCAACATAGCGAAGTTTCATACCTTGTTTTTCTTGTCATCCATTAGCTTTATGTATAATCTGTCCACAATGGAATTGTTGAGATCCAACCAGATGAATTACCGACGAGTATTTGTACCCGGTGCAAGCTACTTTTTTACGTTAACATTGCAAGATAGACGAAGTAATTTGTTGATTTGTAAAATAAAAGAATTGCGTATTGCGTTTCAACGAGTAATGAAAACCAGCCCTTTTACGATTGATGGTATATCGTGCTGCCAGAACATATGCAAAAACTCGAGCAAAAGTATCCTTTGAGGCTATCCCGTTTTCAAAAGGATAATACTCACGTAAAAGATCAATTTTTTCCTTGCCAAATAATACAAAATCACGCCAACTTTCCGCGCCGCAGATACTACCACACAAAACAACAAATAAAATTTCAATGAGTGGGTATAATTTTGTTCTTGAAATTCTGGGGTCGGATAACTCTGAAAAATGAATGTCAAATCCGTTGTGTTGTAACCTTTGCATCCTTTGCCTCATAAAATAAAATGAGGCATTTGATCATTTTGTTCAATATTAGTCAAATTAAATATGATTTGTTGGGCCAAGGCCCAACCTACGTCTTATTGATCAAATTTGATGCGACAACCCTGGCTGGTCAACCATTTCATCTGGAAAGTAATGTCGTAATATGTTAAATCAAGAAGTTAAGTGGTGGAGGCGGCGGGAATCGAACCCGCGTCCGCAAGTCCTCTGCCATCAGATCTACATGCTTAGTAAAATTGCTTGGTTTTAACACATTAAGGTGCAATTTCCAAAACCTTACTGCGCGAGTCTGTAGGGTTTCGCATTCACTGTCCAGACAACAGCAGACACTAGCTTATCTAATATGACCGATGTGACAAACCCAATAAGCGAGATCTGGACATCGGGATGAGGGTTTAAGGCCTCACACGGTGCTTCAGAAGTTTAAGCTTATGCAGCTAAAGCTTCTTCCGCGAAGTATGCATCGTTTGCATTTATATTTATTGAGCTTGATTTAAGAGCTTACTCAGGCTCTGCATGCACTTTTGGTTTTGCAACCTACGTCGAAACCAAGGTCGCCCCCCAACTCTAATTATATCACAATACCATAATTATTAACTATACTTGTTCGGATAAAAGCATTTTTATTTTCTTTTCGACATACCAAGCTGAAACAATAGGCCAAAATCGATATCGAATTTGACCTTTGCCATCAACCAAAAATTTCGTAAAGTTCCAAGGTATATTTTTAAAAATGGTCCTTTTTTTAAAATTCTGCTGTAAATAACTGTAAATAGGCGCTTGATGAGATCCTTTTACATCAACTTTAGCAAAAATAGGAAAACTTGTCGCAAAGCAACTTTGAGCAAAAGATTGAATCTTATCAATCGATTCAGGCTCTTGATCTGCAAATTGATTACAAGGAAACGCAAGAATACTGAACCCCTGATCGTGATAGGTTTGATACCATTTTTGCAATTGGGCATATTGTGGTGTAAATCCACAACGACTCGCCACATTGACAATCAATAAAACTTGGCCAGAATAAGCTTTTAAATCCAAATATTGTCCCTTGGCATTTTCAACCTGTGTAGCATAAATGTCAGTATTCATTCCTTCACCTTTAACCCATAGGCTCTTAGCAAAGCATTTTGATCTGGCTCTCTACCTCGAAATTGAATAAAAGCATCTAAAGCAGAAACAGCACCACCTTTAGCTAAAATTTCTGTTCGAAAATGTAAACCTTTTTCAGAAATTTTATTTAAATCTTCAGCAAACCATTCAAAAGCATCACTGGACAAGACATCCGCCCATAAATAACTATAATATCCTGCAGCATAACCGCCCGCAAAAATATGTGAAAAATTTTGAGGAAATCGTTGATTCCAATCTACTGGCCAAACTGCTATATCCTTCAGTAAATTAAGGTATTGTTGATGAATCTGCTCTTTATCTTTTGGAGGCTGTTGCGAATGAGCGTCCATATCATAAAGTGCAAATAATATTTGACGACTCAAATGCAATCCAATTAAATCATTTTTAACTTTAAGTAATTGCTCAAATATTTCATGAGGTAAACTCTCTCCGGTTTTGACATGGTGACTAAATATTTTCACCCAATCTTCAACCCAGCCCCAATTTTCCATCCACTGACTTGGCAATTCAACTGCATCCCACTCAACGCCATGGACACCTGAAACTGAAAACTCATCCACCTCACTCAACATATGATGCAAACAATGGCCCAGTTCATGCAGTAGTGTCAACAGCTCTTCATGAGTTAATCCAGCCTCTTGACCCGGAGCTGGTTTAGCGAAATTACAAGTTAAAGTGGTCATGGCATATTGAATAGAACCATCATTTAACTTACATCGGGTTTGTAAAGTGTCCATCCATGCGCCACCTCGCTTTCCTTCTCGACTAAACCAGTCACAATAAACATAACCGACTGTTTTTCCTTGTTGTTTTAGGCAATAGCATTCTACATCGGCATGCCATACATCTTGCGGATGAACTTTTTCTAAGCTCATTCCGTAAAGTGCTTGTAATAATTGATTTACACCCAACATGACATGCGATAGAGGAAAATAATCCCGCAAAACTTCTTGATCAATGGAGAAAATTTCTTGTTGTCTCATTTGAACATAATAAGCCATATCCCAAGGCTGTAGTGCTTGAGTATATCCCTTATCACAAGCAAATCCTCGAACAGTTTGCACATCCTGAATAGTGATTTCTTTTACATGACATTTTAAAAGTTCTAAAAAATGTCGTACGCGATGTAGTTCCTTGGCCATTTTGGTGGTTAGGGAATATGAAGCAAAATCCTTAAATCCTACTAAATTTGCCAAATCATAACGCTTTTGTAAAATTTCTTGAATCAACGGTGTGTTGTCAAATTTATGGTCATCATAATCACTTTGATCAGAGGCTCTAGTACCATAAGCTGTGAAAAATAATTTTCGCAAATCAGGATTTTTAGCGTAGGTCATGACAGCAATATACGTCGGTTGATCTAAACCCAAGACATAACCTTCAATCTCTGCGTCTTTAGCTTTCATCTGTGCATTTAAAATCACATGCTCAGAAATTCCTTCCAAATCTTGCAGATTTTCTGTATGAAAGCGAAATGCTTTCATCGAATCCACAATATTATTTTGAAACTGTTGGGCCAAATCATCTAAACGCTCAAATATATTTTTAACCTCGAGTTTTTGGGTAGGCTCAAGATGGATCCCGGACAATTCACAGCCCTTTAAAAAATCCTGACGCATTTTTTCTTCGCCGACAGATAAATGTTGTTGACAATTTTTAAGTTGATAATATAAATCTTGATGTTGATAAATCCAGGTTTCATGTTCGGTCAAAATAGGTAAACATTGTTGATAACAATTTCGCCATGCTTCTGTTCCCAATACCGAGTTCAAATGACCAATTGGAGACCAAAACTGTTCCAATTGATTGGCTTGCCTATTCAACAAATCTAAAAGATGTTGTCCTCCTTTCTGCTTGAGCGCCTCAAGGATCTCTTGGTGATATGAAACAAGCATTTGCTCTAATTGATTTGGAATATCCTGAGGGCTTAGTTGCGAAAATAGAATCGGAAACATGGTTTTTACCTTAAGCTCAAAAGAATTAAGCTTAACAGACCCAGCTATCGATATTCAAGGCGTATACCAATTTGCCCGGGAGGAGTTAGCATGATGTCCCTGATGTTCGTTTAATGATTGGGGAAGACTTTCGTTGAGATAAACTTTAGGAAGTTCAAAAACTTCTTTTATTCCATGACGCTCTTTTTCTAATTGTAGACGAGTTTCAAACTGAACAAAAGACATCAAGATACCAAGTATTGCACCAGCGATAGGAATATAAACACTAACTACAAAAAAAACATGTAAAACCAAAATATTGCTTAATAAAATTAATAGAGAGTTAATCATACGAATATAGCGATTCTTTTCCTCAAGTTGATCCATCAAGTTAATTTGTAATAATGCCTCTGGTTCAAGATTGTGTAGTAGGAGCATTCTTTTTTTCTTTTGATCTAAAAATTCAAAATAAAAATAAATATTTAGGCAGGTTTCAATCAATTGTAACCCAGCATTCAGCCATAGCGACCAAGAGGCATGTACTCCTGTCAAAACAAAGAAATTCAATAAAGAATTGAAACACCAAAGAGAATCTCTAAAACATACCTCCCAGCGACGATTGAACTGAATCGCCAAACGTTGTGAAAAATGCATTTGTTTTTCTTGCTCAGTCATCCATGCGGTCATAAACAGATGCTTAAAAATGCATAAAAATTGTGTCGTCAAACGTGGCATAAAATAGACTAAATTTAAAAATCGCATAGTCATTTGCACAAGAGGATCGACAACCATCATCCACAAAGTAAGATCGTGAAAACCATGCAAATCATTCAAAGTTAACCATAAACGCCGTATACGCGTAACTGTTAAGCGATATAAATTATAATCGGTAGTCCAATTCCTTAAAGGTCGAGAATAAGACCAATCCTTACCCTGATTTAGGTTTAATAAAGAATTATCAAAACGCAAAGCAAGTGGAACACCAACACTATTCAAATAGCCCATCACTTGTGGCTCGTCACGAAAATACAAATCGGCCAATGCATATATCACCAATCCCTGAGAAAATAATTTTTTTAAAATAGGATCATCAACTAAGCCTAAATATTCAAAAAAAACCTTTTCTAAAGCAATATGATATAAATAAGACTGAACCACTAAAAATCTTTGATCGCGTTCAGTTCCTAGGCCTTCCGACAAATTAAAATAATTATAAGATGACAATGCCTCTTGTTGCCAAACACTAAAAGCACTTAATACTCTATCACAAGTACTATCATAAGCTTTTTCCTGCAATTTCTTATTTAAAAATTTTAATAAATTTTTTTCTTTTTTGCCCACGACATAGGATAAATTGATATAGAGACATTTATAATGGTCATAATGTATTTGAGAATCACGTGCCATCTGCTCCAAAATATGGGTATTTAAATCACTCGTAACCAAATTTGGATTAAAAGATGGACTGGGTTCTTCAGATTCATACTCTTGCGCTTCGTCAATAGAATAAATATAACGAGATGAATTCAATCTTCGCACAGGAGATAAGCGTGCAGGCGTCAAAGGTATTGAAGACAAGCAAAAAATCTGAACTGCTAAATCCTTAATATAGGAAAAAGGCTCTCGCTTATCCTGCATATATGACCTAAAATTGAAAATGAGCCTCAATATTACATGCTGTAAGGGATTTCAATCAAGAGATTTAATAAAAAACAAATATATTTATCTTTCATCTGCACTTGATGCAATTCGATTTTCCAGTCAGAATAATCTCTTTTTCTAAGAAAATGATGATGACTGTTACACAAAAAATTGCAAATGCACTTAAAGTATTGAGCATCGATGCTGTATTTCAAGCCAATTCTGGACATCCTGGCATGCCCCTTGGCATGGCCGACATTGCCGCTGTACTTTGGACGCATTTTTTAAAATTTAATTGCTCCAATCCTCATTGGTTTAATCGCGACCGATTTATTTTATCAAATGGCCACGGTTCCATGCTGCAATATGCCTTATTGCATCTTTTTGGTTACGCTCTATCATTAGAGGATATTAAACAGTTTCGCCAACTAAACTCCAAAACTCCCGGGCATCCTGAACGATTGCATACACCTGGCATTGAAGTCACAACAGGACCACTGTCGCAAGGGCTTGCTAATGCCATCGGTATGGCTTTGGCTGAGAAACAATTGGCCAACACATTCAATTTGGCCGATTTCCCTGAAATTGTTGATCATTACACCTATGTATTCTTAGGGGATGGTTGTTTAATGGAAGGTCTTTCTCATGAAAGCGCTTCATTTGCAGGACAACATCAACTACACAAGCTCATTGCTTTTTACGACTGTAATGGAATAACTATTGATGGGGAAACACCTCACCATATTAAAGAAGAAACCATTGCTCGATTTACGGGATATCAATGGCATATTTTAGAAATTGACGGACATGATCATCAGGCTATTTTTAATGCCATTCAAACCTGCCAACAAGAAAAAACCAGACCGTCGCTTATCATATGCCACACCACCATTGGGAAAGGGTCCTTGTTAGAAGGTCATGCTAAAGTTCATGGCGCGCCCTTAGATAATGCGGACATGGTGCAACTTAAAAAATCTCTTGACTGGCATAGTACCCCATTTGAGATCCCAAATGATATACGTGATCTCATTGATGATGAAAAAGGAGCGCGCGCGGAAAATCAATGGCTGGAAATTTGCCTGTATTATATGCAAAATTCACCTCAGTTATATCGTGAATTTTTACGCCGTATCAATGGAGATTTACCAGATAACTGGCAAAAATTTAAAGAAGAACTTTTTCAACAAGCCATGCATTTCAAACCATCGGTAGCGACCCGGCAAGCGTCACAATATTGTCTAGAACATTTGGTTCCTTATTTACCAGAGCTCTTGGGTGGTTCTGCCGATTTAACTCCATCTAACAATACTAAAGTGGCTCATTCTAAAGAAATTACCGAACGAACACCTGGGAATTATATTCATTATGGTGTTCGTGAATTTGGCATGGCTTCTATTATGAATGGCTTAGCAGCCCATCAAGGCTTTATCCCATACGGAGGAACATTCCTCGTTTTTTCTGATTATGCTCGAAACGCCATTCGTATGAGCGCCATGATGGAACTCAAAGTCATCTATATCCTAACACATGACTCTATTTTTCTAGGTGAAGATGGCCCCACTCATCAACCCATTGAGCATCTAGCGATGCTTCGTTATACACCTAAACTTCAAGTTTGGCGCCCTGCTTCTAATTTAGAAACAGCAGTTGCTTGGACATCTGCTTTAGAGTATTCAGGCACCAGTTGTTTGATTTTATCAAGACAAAATTTAATGGCCTTTGAACAATCTCATAGAGATATTGAATATATCCGAAAGGGCGCTTATATCGTTTATCGCGAAAAAAAGGCACTTAACCTTATTTTATTGGCCACAGGATCTGAAGTAGGTATCGCTATAGAAGCGGCTCAACATCTTGAAAAAGAATCGATATCCGTGCGAGTGGTCTCAATGCCCAACCCAGAAATTTTTACAACACAAAGTACTGAATACCAGGAATCTATTTTACCCTCACATCTACGACAACGCGTAGCTATAGAAGCTGCTCAAAAAAATTATTGGTATCAATTTGTGGGTCTTGATGGCGCAATCATTGGTTTGACTGATTATGGTCTTTCAGCCCCAGCAGAAGATGCTAGAAGAGCACTGGGTTTTGATGTACCATCCATTTTAAAAATCTGTAAACAATTATTACTTAAAAATGGGTTTATGCCCGTCAATTAAGGCTCATTGGAGAAAAAATATGCGCATTCGTGTTGCCATCAATGGTTATGGTCGTATAGGGCGCTGTGTACTGCGCGCCATTTTTGAAGAGAACCGTAATCATCAATTTGAAATTGTTGCAATCAATGATACCGCCGGTATTCAATCAACGGCTCATTTTACCCAATTTGATTCCACTCATGGTCGATTTCAAGCCGACGTGAAAATTGAGAATGACAAACTCATTATTAATGGTCAAAGTATTACGGTGATAAGCCAGCGAGAACCTGAAAAATGTACCTGGGATAAATTTAATATTGATTTAGTTTTAGAATGTACAGGGGCATTTACAGAACGTGCACAAGCCATGAGACATCTCAATGCAGGTGCAAAAAAAATTCTCATCTCCGCACCTGCAAAAGACCCTGATGCCACTATTGTATACGGCGTTAACCATGAGATACTTAAATCCAGTGATTTGATTGTTTCCAATGCATCTTGTACCACCAATTGTCTTGCACCTGTTGTCAAACCTCTGCATGAAAAATTAGGAATAGAGCAAGGTCTAATGAATACCATTCACGCGTATACCAAAGATCAACTGTTACTCGATGGCAACCATAAAGATTTTCAACGTGCTCGAGCAGCGGCTCACGCCATTATTCCAACCAAAACTGGCGCCGCGCAAGCTATTGGACTTGTTCTACCAGAACTGTCTGGCAAGCTCGAGGGATTTGCACTACGAGTTCCGGTCATCAATGTCTCAACGGTTGATTTAACATTTACGGCTAGTCGCTCAACGTCTGTTGATGAAGTTAATCAGATTCTAAAAGACGCCTCAGATGGAAAAATTTTATGCACCAATGAACTACCGCTGGTTTCTTGTGATTTTAATCATCACAGTGCCTCGGCTATCGTCGATTTAAAACAAACCAAAGTGATGGACAAACTCGTCAAAGTAATGGCTTGGTATGATAATGAATGGGGTTTTGCGAATCGCATGTTAGATACCGGTTATCAAATGTTTTATAGTGAGAGGATGTAAATGAATTATCCTAAAATGCAAGATGTCGATCTTCATCATAAACGAGTCATTATCAGAGAAGATCTCAATGTCCCCATCAAAGAAGGATTTATTACCAGCGAACAACGTCTTGAGGCCGCTCTTCCGACCATCAAACAGGCTTTAGACGCACAAGCGGCGGTCTTAGTACTTTCTCATTTAGGGCGACCTCAAGAAGGAAAATTTGAATCCAAGTTTTCCTTGAAACCAATTGCAGATTACTTTGCTAAAAGGCTTCCTTATCCCGTACGGTTTGAGCCAAATTATCTTCAAGGCGTCCAACTTCGTCCAGGTGAGCTCGTCATTGCTGAAAACGTGCGTTTTAATGTAGGTGAAAAAGCAAACGACGCGACACTCTCCAAACAATTAGCGAGTCTTGGAGATATATTTGTCATGGATGCCTTTGGAACAGCGCATCGAACTCATGCGTCGACCTATGGAATTGCAGAATATGCGCCTTGCGCTGTAGCAGGTCCTTTGTTAGTCAAAGAATTAACTGCTCTTGAAAATGTCATGAAAAATCCAAAACATCCGGTGGTTGCAATTGTCGGTGGTGCAAAAGTTTCCTCCAAACTATCTTTACTTAAAAAACTTGTTCAGCAAGTTGATGTATTAATTCCAGGTGGCGGGATCGCCAATACTTTACTCAAAGCCCGAGGTTTTGAAATCGGTCAATCGTTATATGAACCTGATTTAATTGAAGAAGCACGAAATTTACTAGAATTTGCAAAAACTTTTGGATGTGAAATCCCTCTTCCAAGCGATGTTGTTGTCGGTAAATATTTCGGAGAAACTTGCCCTGCCTTTAATAAAAATCTGAATCAAATTGCCAATGATGATTTAATTTTTGATATTGGTCCAGAAACCATTCATCGTTATATTGAAAAAATTAATCAAGCTCAAACCATTATTTGGAATGGCCCTGTCGGTGTTTTCGAATTCCCACAATTTGCATATGGAACACGCGCTTTAGCCATCGCTATTGCCAACAGTCATGCATTTAGTATTGCCGGTGGTGGAGATACTTTAGCCGCAATTGATCAATATGATTTAACCCAAGAGCTTTCCTATATATCAACCGGCGGAGGTGCTTTTTTAGCCTACTTGGAAGGAGAAACCTTACCAGCCGTTGCAGCACTACAAAAACATGGATAATCGGTAATACGTTTTGAAAGATCATGGTGCTCCAAAACGTATACTAGTTTTTCTAACATCTTGAGCATGTCATCAAGCCGACTAAGACTTTGTTGAACATGCTCTTCGTCGGTGATGAGTTCTTGATAAAGATATTTTTCTACATAGGGTTTTTCCACAAACCAATAGCCACTTAATGCAGTAAGCCCCACAAAGATCGATAAGCATAAAACCCAGATACTGGCATTCAAAGTAAAAGCTTGAACTAAAAATAAAGCCAATCCCTGACCAATAAAAAAACCATCACTAAAAAATAAAATCGCACCAATCATCAAAATAAGATGCGTTTGTAATTGACTTAACCAAGATTGGATTTTGATGATATTCAGCGCTGACTTCTCTTCAAGTAAACTTTTCAATATTCGAATACAGACTAAAAAATTTAATATTTCCAAATCTTTTGGATTATTAAAACTCTCTTGATATAAAAAATTATAGTGTTGACTCAAATAAAATAAATAATCATCCAATAACTCACCATCGATTTCTTTAGAAATATTTAATGTCTCTGCAATACTTAGTTTATCTCTTGCTAAAAACACCCCCAAGGAGCTAAAAGCCGATACCAAGCCAACAAGTATCATCAACTTAAGATTTAACATCGGAAATAAAACTGACAACACTGCAATCATGCCATCAAAACCTGAAAAGAAGGCATAAATACCACCAAAAATCGATAAAATTTTATAAAGTAACCATGACCAAACATCCTTGAGTTTTTGTTCATGCTGTTCTTTTAATAAATTTAACTCTAATTTTACAAGTTCCAAATGTTGTACGATGGACTCTGAAAAATCATGGAGTGAATGGTCATGAGATGACTCATGACAATACGAATAAAAAAAACCAAGTTGTTCTACAGAATTCAACATGGAGAGATCACTTCAATTCAGAGTTAAGACCGATCATTTTTTCAAAAAACTTTGCAGAAAATACCATGATCAGCGCCATAACCAACACTACAAATGCGATCTGACCAAATACTTGACAGAAGTTTTGCAATGACTCTAATGATGCACTGGCAAGACCGGTTGGTACCGCAGTATAACTTGCAACTTTTGCTCCAGTAAAACCTGCAACAGCTGATGTTAAAAACCACATCCCCATCACTCCACCCATTCGGTAATCGGGAACCAATTCAGCAACCATTGCCAAACCGAGACCAGAAACAAATAACTCTGCTAAACTTTGAAAAATATAACTGACAACCAACCATAGACTAGAAACATGATAAGTAGCGTCATGAAAATATTGCGAAATATATAAAATCACATAACTCATAGCGCAACAAGACATCCCTATAGAAAATTTTCTAAAAATAGACCAAGGATGCCGAGAAATAGCGTTTTTTTCATAAAATTTTGCCAAAATTGGACTCCAAATAATGATCCAAAATGGATTTAATGCTTGAAAACTTTGGGGATCAAGCGTCCATCCAAAAAGTTGTGGATGAACATGCATAATGGCGTAAATATTAATAGAGGTTGGCATTTGATGATATAAAGTAAAAAATATCACGGCCTCAACCATTAAGATGAGCACCGCATACATTTTATGTCGCACAAGTCCCTGTTCCTTGCGACAGACCTGCCAATAAATAATCAAAACACCAACAATGACAATTTTTAATCCGCAAATAACCCATTCATAAGAAGATAATAAAAAAGTGATCAAAGCCCAGATCGCCAATAATAAACATCCACCCAGTAAAAGCGTTATGCCTCGAACAGCAGGATAAACTTGATCGCTTAAGGCAATATTCAATCGATGATGCTGAAATAGAACTGCTAAAATTGCAATAAAAATCCCAACTGCACTCGCACCAAAAGCATAAGCATAACCATAGTGAGATGATAAATATGGTCCAAGAATTAAAGCAAACAAGGCGCCCACATTAACCGTCATGTAAAAAATGGTAAATGCCGAATGCAATTTTTCAGGGTGATGTTGGTATAAATGTCCCAGTATAGCGCCGGGATTAGCTTTAAATAAGGCATTCCCCAAACAAACTGCTGCTAAGGCCGGGAACAAAGCTTCCTTCGCATAGAATGTCAAACTCAAATAACCAATCATCATCACCACAAGACCTAAAAATAAAGTTTTTTTAGGTCCGAAAATTTTATCTCCACAAAAGCCTCCTACACCCACAAAACCATATAATAAAGCAGAAAATGCTCCAAAAACATGATAGGCCTTCTCTTGAGAAAAATGATGAACTTTCAAAAAATATAAGATCATGATTCCTTGTAAGGTATAGAACCCAAATCGTTCGAAAAATTCAATAAAACCAACAAGGGGCAACACCCACGATGATTGTGTTTTTTTCATCATAAATTTTCAACCATGATATACATGCACATTAGAATAAGCCGAATTTTAAAATGATACCACTCCTTTTCATATCTTGCGAACTGACTTAAGAATCGGTATCATTTGGGTGATAAATTAAGGATGGTTAAAATGAGCAAGAATGCTTTATATTTATCTGGAGGAGGCGCCCGTGCTGCCTATCAGGCAGGGGTCATTAAAGGGATTCAATCCATCCTCAAAACACCTCATGTTCCTTTTGAACTAATAACAGGTGTATCTGCAGGGTGCGTTAATGCCTGCATTTTAACCCAATATGCTGACAATTTTCAAAAAGCTGTTCAGGAACTTGAACAACTATGGACGACCATCAAAAGTTCAAATATTTTTAGTACTAATCATTATGAAATTACTAAATCATTCATGCGAAGTTTAGGACTGATGTTTCTGGAGCGTCGTAAGGCTGGTTATTTACTGGACACCACCCCCTTGCGTTCATTTTTAGAAAAAAATATTCATTTAAAAAAAATTAGTCAAAATATTCAAAAAGGATTAGTTAAAAATCTAGAAATTATTTGCTCCTGTTATGATACCCAACAAAATATTTCATTTTGTCAACAAAATGATCCAGAATTTAGCCATTGGCATCATTACAAACACATTTCTAATACCACCAATATTAATATTGATCACCTACTCGCATCAGGTGCCTTGCCTTTGTTTTTTTCTCCTGTCACCATCGACGATAAATTTTTTGGTGACGGCAGCATGGGACTGATCTCTCCTTTAAGAGGGCAGATAACCTCAAAAGCTCAGAAAATCTTAATCATCAGTAACCGTCACCCCATGGGAATGGTTGAACGTGGCCAATTAAATCAAATTGGTTTTGCACAAATACTCGGTGGCATGCTCAATAGTTTATTCCAAGATAATCTCGATCGAGATATCGAAATTGTTAATCAACTGAATGATATCGATGACATGGTATCCATTTGGAATAAAAAAAATACGCCATGGCGCCATATTGATACTCTACACTTACGACCCAGTGTTGATTTGGCGAAAATTGCTATTGAAAATTATGATCATATTCCTAGCGCCATTAAAACTTTATTAAGTTTTTTTGGTGCAGGTCAACAGTCCGGAGATTTGACCAGCTTTTTACTTTTTGAATCCAGTTTCACCTCTGAGATTTTTAACATTGGTTATGATGAAACCTTGGAAAATAGTGAAAATATTCTCAATTTTTTTCATTCATCCTCTCAATAAAAAAAGACCCCGCAGGGTCTTCACTCATGAGTGCTCGATTATTTAACCGGTTTAACTTTAAAAACCACATATTCATAACGCACCCAATTTCCATTAGGCGACATAACGTCCATGGTTCCTTGATCTTTCACCTTTGTAATAATTCCAGATTTACCGGTTTGGCGGTTTGTTAATTGATCTCCATAAAAATAACTATAATTCTTATTGATATAAGAACTATCGTGTATTTTCATACCTTTATCCAAACCATCAAGACCGGTGGTTGTTCCTGTAGTCGTATCTTCCAAAAGATAATCAGATTGCACAGGACTTCCCCAACCAAATAAAGCCGTATGAACAACTTTACCTGTATTATCCCAACCCTCAGAAACCCAGTTTTCTGCATTCACAGGACTTGATAATGCACAGCCAAGCACACTGAGGGTTAAGCAAGTTTTCATTAATCTATTCATTTAAATCTCCTTATATAAGAATCAATCCTTACATGTTCAATTTTAGCACAACATTTCATTTTGCGCATTTTTAAATCTAATAACATTTATTTTGACAGTAAAACAGGCGAGCACATCGGCTAAAAAAATCTCATATATGCCAAATAAAAGCATATAATCCTTTCACTTATAAATTTGATATCAAGCTATGAATAAAATCTATTATTGGGAGCAAGCACTCATACTCAACTGTTTGCAGGACTATCAAACACTGTTGCAAGATGTATTACAAAAATTATTGAATGCAGAATATACTGCGGTTTTGTCGCAAAAAGTCTGCCCAACGCCTAGACTTAAATTATTGAGGCCGGA
>CAZNFJ010000034.1:0-20158 GCA_964572685.1 uncultured Legionellaceae bacterium | reverse complement strand
ATTTTATATCTTAACTTCTCTTAAAATTGGTTTAAAATTCTCGCCCGCTTCATACTTCATGAATGTTCGACGATTATTGAAGAAACGTAGCTCTATCAATTTTATTATTTCCTTCTATAACTTTAATCATTTTGAGACAATTCGCATTTGGTAATTATTGCCAATATCTCCGTACAAATAGATTTTTTTTGCTATATAGAGAGAATTATGTTTCAAAATGATAGATATTAATTATATAATTTCCAGATGATGTGACTTCAAGTAAGCTGTTTAACATGTTCAAATTCCTTCTCATTTTTGTTATTGCATTTAGCCAACAAAGTTTTTCACAAATTCCCTTGAGCTTTTCAGGCACTTTGACACGAAAACTAGACAATCCTACTCATCAAAAAGTCACCCTCATGCATGTACAATTGACCAGAGAAATGGAAAAAACTTTAAAGAAAAATGCCCAGGCATTTCCATTTACAGTGCAAAAATCTCATGCCTCAAGCATACAATTGGGAATGCATGATGTTCCTGTCCAGGACCAGGGACCACACGGTAGCTGTGTGACCTTTGCAAGTATGGCCGCGATCAATGCACTTTCTGGCCAATCCTTTAGTGAATTATGTAGCTTAAGCCTTGGACAATATCTCGCTGAAAATGGCTTTCAAAGCAGTGGTTGGGATGGACAAAGCATTCGACAAGTTTTATCTCGTCTTGATGATTTCGGGATTGTTTCGCTATCGCAACAAAAAAATATGGGGTGCGGTGGAATGACAGAATACCCTGCTCAGTCACTTTCTATTTCTGAACCCACTTCACCTGTTCTTTATAAAACCATGAGTCAATCTCTTCAATCAGCAGGAGTGGATTCCTGGTCAAATTTCTATGATATTAATCAATGGCTTTATCAAACCATCCCTGCAGCGCAGATCTTAAATCACACTAAAGAAGCCCTTCGTCATGAACACCGAGTACTGATTGGAGTATTAATTCCCGGAATGTTTGGTGGCGTAGGCGCATTAGGCCAACATCATGTCGCAAATGATACCTGGATTTTTACCCAAAATATTGAAAATGCAATTAACGATATTGAACACAACACCTGGCTTTGGGGAGGTCACGCCATGGTCATCACGGGCTATGATGATGATGCCGTTGCCATTGATGAACAAGGACACCCTCACCAAGGTTTATTCACCCTAAGAAACTCCTGGGGTAGTCAAGCAGGTGATCATGGCGATTATTACATGTCATATGATTACTTCATGCATTTAACCGTAGAGCTAGAAGAGATTTGGGGAAATAATTAAATCTTGTGTGCCTTTTATGGCTCCTGTATCATTAAAAGACTTCACATTGATAGTAAGGTATTTATTATGAAAACAATCATCACAACATGTTTAATTTTCTTAAGTCTAACGAGTCAAAGCTGGGCTTGTCTCTCTTGTACAGCTAAAGAACGATGTTCAAATCATAAAGCTGTCACCTATAAATCTGATGAAAACTGTGGTTGCAGCATGTGCAAGCACTAAACATCTATCCTTTTGAACTCCAAGCTGGCTTGGAGTTCATTTTAGATAAAGTACCACCCGTAAACATTTCTCAAATATATTAAAAACTTACACCCCGTTTGAAAAAATTATATTCAATTATACATTGCGTTAAAACCATACAAATCCTCAGATAAATCTTTACAAAAACCTATCTAAAATTTTCTTTGACTCTAGCCTTGACTAGAGTCGTTTACTGACAGAAAAATAGAAAAGGATAGCTCATCCCCTCCTTCTCCATTGGGTACCTGATGCACCATCTTCTAACTCAATACCTTGGGTTAAAAGATGCTTTCGAATATCATCTGCATCTTGGTAGCGTTTTTCAAGTCGGGCCTGATTTCTTTGTTCAATTAAAGACAAAATCTCTGATTCAGAAATTTGTGTTCTTACGCTGAATTGTAAAAAATCTTGTGGTTCTTCATATAAAACACCAAGCAAATTCGCCATTTTCTTGAGGGTTGGAATCCATTGCGCTTGTCTATCTTTATTAATCAGCGTATTGAGTTCAAAGATAATTGCAATGGCTTCTGATGTATTAAAATCATCACACATGGCTTCATTAAAACGTGAAAACCAAGACTCATCGATGGGGTCATCCACTTCACCATCAAAATTTTTTAAAGTTTGATAAAGTCTTTGTAGCGATTTATAAGCCTGCGTTAACATCTCTTCAGAATAGTTCAAAGGGCTTCGATAATGTGCATTCACAAAAAACCATTTGATAACCTCGGGATGGTATTGATTCAACGCCTCTTTAATGGTTAAAAAGTTGCCTGTTGATTTAGCCATTTTTTCATGATTGATTTGTAAAAGCCCCACATGCATCCAGTAATTGGCAAAATGCTCACCATTACAGGCCTCAGATTGGGCGATTTCATTTTCATGATGTGGAAACTGTAAATCCAAACCGCCGCCATGAATATCAATATGCGCTCCCAAATGGGCTTTTGCCATAGCAGAACACTCGATATGCCAACCAGGACGTCCTAGTCCCCACGGAGATTCCCAAGCAGGCTCTCCTGGTTTTGAAGATTTCCATAAGACAAAATCCAAAGGCGATCGTTTGTCATCGGCAATATCCACTCGAGCACCAGCGATGAGTTGTTCGGTATTTTGTCTGGACAATTGTCCATAGGCTTTAAATTTTTCCACTGCAAAACAAACATCGCCACTTTGTGCCAGATAGGCATAGCCCTTATCCATAAGACTTTGGATCATCAACAACATATCATCGATGTGTTCTGTCGCCAACGGCTCGACATCGGGCGCATTCATGCCCAAGCATGTTGCGTCTTGATGCATACTTTCAATGTATGTTTGACTGACCATATCAAAAGTTTGTTGCGTCTGTATGGCTTTTTTAATAATTTTGTCATCGATATCGGTGATATTTTTCACATACTTTAATTGATAACCCAAGTGTCTTAAATAATGGGCAACCATGTCAAAGACCACCATACAACGGGCATGTCCCAAATGACAATGATCATAAACCGTCACCCCACAGACATACATCGATACTTGTCCGGGGATAATCGGCTTAAACGCTTCTTTTTGTTTACTTAAGGAATTAAATACAGAAAGCATCACTTATCCTTTTTTAAATTTTTCCCATGTGCTTTTTAAATCAACCACACGAGAAAAGTGGTCATTTGAAAGCTTTTTAAAATATCCCACTCGCTCGAACTGAACCACTGAATTTAAAGGCAAATCGGTCAAACCCATTTCAGCAACTGCATGTTTTTTACTTTGCGAATGTGGATTTAAATAATCAGTGAAGTTATCTAATGCTGCGGGATTCTCATGATTAAACAAGCGATCATATAAAGTCACTTCCAGTGGAAGATAATGTTTTGCACTAACCCAATGAATCACGCCTTTGACTTTGCGCCCCACTGGATTTTGACCCAAGGTATCTAAATCAGCTGTAGCGTAGATAAGTTTAACTTGGCCTTTATCGTCCAACTCTACTTCATCGCAACGGATAATAAAATTATGGCGCAAGCGCACTTCTTTACCAGGGGCCAATCGATAAAAATCTTTAGGTGGATCTTGCATAAAGTCACTTCGTTCAATAAACACTTCTTTTGTCAAATGCAAAGGTCTGGTTGGCGCATTGGGGTCTTGATTATTTAAAGTAGCCATTCTTAAAATATCTTCTTCTGGAAAATTCTTAATCACAACCTTGATGGGGTCTTCGACCACCATATATCGCAATGACTTCGCATTCAATGACTCACGAACACATTCTTCCAAAATACTCATATCAATAATGGAATCACTTCTAGAAATGCCAACCACTTCTGAAAACTTTCTTAATGATTCGGGTGGATAGCCACGTTTTCGCATGCCACGAATGGTCGGTAATCTTGGATCATCCCAACCATCAACATGGCCTTCTTCAACCAATTGACGAAGTTTACGCTTACTGGTTACCGTATGAGAGACATTCAAACGACTAAATTCGGTTTGTTCTGGTTTAGCAGGTACTGTGGTGTTGGCGATAAACCAATCATATAAAGGTCTGTGATCTTGAAATTCAAGCGTACATAAAGAATGAGTAATTTTTTCAATGGCATCGCATAATGGATGCGCATAATCATACATGGGGTAAATGCACCAGTCATTTCCAGTTCGAGGGTGTGGTACATGGCGAATACGATATAGCACAGGATCACGCATATTAATATTGGGTGAGCTCATGTCAATTTTAGCACGCAAAACCAATTGTCCATCGGCAAATTCACCTTTGCGCATGCGTTCAAATAAATCCCGATTTTCAGCAATAAGTCTATCTCGATATGGGCTGTTTTTTCCAGGTTCTTGTAAAGTGCCTCGGGTATTTTTAATTTCATCAGCTGTGGATGCATCAACATACGCAAGACCTTTATCAATCAGCTCCAAAGCACGCTCATATAAAAACTCATAGTAATCCGATGAATGAGTAATAGCGCACCATTGGTAACCTAACCACAAAACGTCCTCTAAAATAGCATCGATATACTCTTGCTCTTCGGTTAAAGGATTGGTGTCATCAAAACGCATAAAACACTGACCTTGATACCGTTCTGCCAAACCAAAATTCAAGCAGATAGACTTAGCATGCCCGATGTGTAAATAACCATTGGGTTCTGGAGGAAAACGCGTATTTAAGGAGGCATATTTACCGTTTTGCAAATCTTCTTCTATCATGTGGGCAATAAAATGATTGGGATTTTTTTCCGCTTCTAAGCTCATAAATTTTAACCTTTAAAATGATACTAAAAACCATGGCCCCAGTGTTTCATTGGGGATTCCAAAAGATTCTGGATAGGTGACACCTGTGAGATATAAACCATAAGGTGAGGCCGTTTCAGCCCCAAGCCGTCTATCTTTAGCTTGTAGAACCTGTCTCACATATTCAGGAGGTTGACGACCGGAACCCACTGCTATCAGCACACCAGCAATATTACGTACCATATGATGCAAGAAGGCATTAGCAGCGATATCCATGATCACAAAATGATGTTGGCGAAATACCTTGATAGACTTGATTTCACGAAACGGCGTTTTTGATTGACATTCGACCGAACGAAAGGAAGTAAAATCGTGTTCACCAATTAAATGTTGAGCAGCCTGATGCATTTGCCCATGCTCTAATTGGCGATATTGCCAAGCGACATGACTACGCGATAAAGCTGGTCTGACCGATGAATTGTAAATCACATAACGATAACGGCGCAGAACGGCTGAATAACGTGCGTGAAAAGTATCGGGTACATTGAAGGATTGCTTAACACAGACATCTTTAGGCAAATGAGTATTGGTGCCATGAATCCAGCTACGCAATGAACGATGATTTTCTGTATCGAAATGAACGATTTGATGGGTAGCATGCACACCCGTATCGGTGCGCCCCGCACAGACCACATCAACATCATGATTGGCAACTTTAGATAAAGCCGACTCTAAGTGGAATTGTACTGTTCTTAAAGACTGTTGAGCTTGCCAGCCATGATATTGACTGCCATCATATTCAACTTTTAGGGCAATTCGCATGAATAATCTCAATAAAATAACTAAAATCTATACGATTGTAGCTTGATTGTCTACAAAATGATTGTGAATATATGTAGTTATTATATAATTTTTTTATGTTTTTTTAAAATTGAATCACATGACCGCTGAAATCCTCTCAAGTATTGCTCTTGCACAACAAATTCAAAACCATATTGCCCTTGAAATTTGTCAACTACCCGGTCAACCCGTATTAAAAGTAATTCTGGTGGGTGACAATCCTGCTTCCCAGATTTATGTACAACGAAAAAAAAATGCTTGTCAGAAAGTGGGTATTTTATGTGATATCGAAGAACACCCCCTCACTATCAGTGAAGCAGCGCTCATCAACATTTTACAACAACATGGAAAAAACCCCAATATTCATGGCATTCTGGTGCAATTTCCATTACCACAGCATATCAATCCTTCTCAAATTATTGAACACATCCCACCTGAAAAAGATGTAGATGGATTCCATCCTTATAATTTAGGTCGTTTAGCCAGTGCATCTCCTTTCTTAAGACCTTGTACGCCTTTTGGCATCATTCAATTACTAGAACACTATAAAATTGATTTACAAGGGATGGATACCATTATCTTAGGAACCTCCAGAATTGTTGGGCGCCCCATGGCTTTGGAGTTGTTGATTAAAAAAGCAACCGTTACTTTATGTCATACTAAAACCAAAAATTTAGAAAAGAAAATAGAAGATAATCAATTGATCATTGTGGCGACTGGAAATCAAAATATTATTGATGCCAACAGACTTCACTCAGAACATATCATCATTGATGTGGGTATTCATCGTACCACGGATGGAAAAATTCGAGGTGACATCGATTTTGAAATCGCTAGAACTAAAGTCAAAGCCGTGTCACCAGTGCCGGGTGGTGTTGGTCCAATGACCATATCGACACTTTTACAAAATCTGATACAGGCCTACAAATATCAGCATCATTTGTCGTAACGTTCCCAATCAAAATCTTCTAAATCTTCATCATAATCATTGATGTCATAGCGAAGTTTTTTTTGTTCAAGACGTTCTTCCAGTTTTTTCTTGACCAACTGTTTTTTTTGATTTTTACTAACGGAATGCTCTATTTCTTTATCCCAATCTGCATAAGCATCTGCGTCAATATCATCTTCAAAATTCTCAGAACTCAAATGCCTTTTATCATCCCAGTGCAAGCTCATTTTTTTACCTTATTGATGATTATATAGCTAAGTATAGCAAAAAATACAAAAATCAAATTGTTTTGATAAAAAATTAGTGATGATTTACGCACCAACTCTTGCCTCGTAGCTAAAAGCCATTAAAATTTGCGTCCTGTTGCTATCAAATATAAATTGATTGTTCGAGCTAATCAAATCGCGATGAGGGAATTAAAATCCATGGCTTGTTGATGTGTCCGTGCGTAACATGAGTTATCATTTTCTCAAACGTACTGCGTTTTACGCCAATAAGTCGACGGAATTTTTTGTCTTCTAATCCTTTAATTTGAGGGTAAATCATTACAGCTCCTTATGTTGGAGCTTTTTTAACAGAAAATTGATTAATTTGCTAGTTTCGAAAGAGGTCTATTAAAGGACGTGGACGTATTGCTAAATCAGATGCCCACAACTTTTGGGAACGACTCACTGAGCATTCTTTCGCTGTCTTATTATTTGCCAAATTACCTCATGTTCCATTCACCAATAATAGAGCTGAGCGCGACCTCAGAATGACTAAGGTAAAGCAGAAAGTCTCAGGGTGTTTTCGTACAGTATAATACGCTCAAGCCTATTGTCGAATATTCAGCTACTTGCAAACCATGAAAAACCAGGGAATTAATCCTTTGATTGCTATCAATATGGCAATGTCTGACTCAATTCCCTTATAACATTCAACTCTTATGCTTTCATACCCAATTGCCGAGAAGCGGTTTTTGGGTATGAGTAGTTACTTCCAATGACAATTACATGAATGACCGTTCCAAGGCGACTTATGATAACCCCCTTGAATTGCTCCACAACACGCTTTACAACTTTTTGAATCATGCGCGGATGAACAAGCCTTCGCGAAAGTTACTGTTGAAGAAAATAGGCCAATTCCAGATAAAATTACTGCAATACATATATTTCGAGATATTTTACACATAGCAAGTATCCTTTTAAAAGTCTGTTATATAAATAATAGTATGCAAATTTTAAAAAATCCAGTCCTTGTCGATAGAGCAAGCCTCTCTTTGTTAGGATACATTACATCGACATTGATAGAATCAACGAAACTTTTGCTTTAAACGATATTTGAGCCAAATCACACTAAAAATATTGGCCAATATCATACCAACCCATAACCCTCTTCCTTGATCCCAAAATAACTTTTCAAGTAAAATTCCCAGGGGTAAAGCGATGATCCAAAAGGTTACAAAAGAGCACCAGAGAGTAAAATGTGTATCTTTCAATGCACGAAGTGCACCAAACATCGATAAACGAATGGCTTCAAAGATTTGAAAAATACCACACAAATATAAAAATATTTTTGCATCTCTTACTAAAGTATAATTTTGTGGGAGATGGACATCAAAATCCAATCCAATAAAATGGGCAGGCATTAACCATTGGGTCATTGAAAATATTAAAACAAAACCAATGGCCATTAAACTACCCCACTGACTAGCGCGATGCGCCTCTTGTTTTTGATGAGCGCCTATTAAATGTCCCATGCGCACGGTTATGGCCTGCGCAATACTGAATATGGCACCAATGAGTATACCTAAATATTGTAAAGCGATTTGATTGGCCGCCAATAATTCGTGACCATAAGCACCAATTAATAAACTCAATACAAAAAAGAAACCAACTTCAACAAAATACATCAGCCCCATAGGAAGACCTATCTGAAAAAGTTCCAAAAGATGAAAAGGGCCACTCAAATGAAAAACATGAACCAGATAATTTCGATATTGGTGATGAAAAATCAAATACAAGAAAAAAAATAAAAACGTCAAGATATTGCTGACTGTACAACCCCAGCCAGCACCTGCAATGCCAAGATTTGGGAACCCATATAATCCAAACATCAATACGTAACTAAAGAAAATCGTTAAAACAACCGATAATGCGGTAATGAAAATGACTATTCGCGTATTGCCAAGCCCTATCATCAGTTCTAATAGCGCAATCATTAAAAAGTTAGGCAATAACCCATAAGCTAGGGCATGTAAATAAGGGATCGCTAATGCAACAATAGCAGGTTTTTGTCCAAAAACCAGAAAAATGGGGGCCATATTCCAAAATAGAAAACAAGTCGGAAACCATAACAAAAGAGCAATAATCAACCCATCTCGAGTGACACGACAAATCTCATGATATTTTTTGGCACCAAAAAAATGAGCAACTAAAATATTGATCGCACCTAAAATGCCAAAAACCACAACCACCAAAACCCAGTTTAACCAACTGACTAAAGCGCCGGCTGCCAACGCTTTGGCGCCAATATGCGCCAAAAACAAGGTTTGAAAAAAATAAACTAGACCACCAATTAAGCCAGTCATGACTAGTGGAATAACTAATTTCAAAAGTGGTTTGATATCGTGCTGATAACGGTATTTAATCATGAATTAATCATCAGTTTTGAATCTTACTATTTTGACATTATCAAAGGATATATAGCAAGCCTGAAACATTCATTTTAAAAAATACCCTATTTTTGAAATATCAAATACCATGATTCAGTCGGTAAATTTGCATTTTACGTAACTGAGTAAGACTGGTTTGATTATCAAACAGATGCTGTTTTTTATACATATTTTTTTTAATAACTTGATGATGATCTAAAGACCAAGCACAACAAGATAGACTTATTAAAACGAGAACAAATAAATATTTCATGGGGCACCTCATCAATCAACTGAGTAAAAATTATACCATAATTTAACTGCGGTGAGCAAATTTAAAGCTATTTTTTTATTCAAAAAAATACAAATAGAGCGAATCATGGTATAATATGCTCCTTCAATACTCATGGTGGAAAATGCCTAAGATGAAGAATGTTTTATATTGGAAAGAATGTATCAATGACCTCAATGATTCCGAAGAATATCGGACAACTATTGATGCACTCTTACTAGGTGAGTATGCCAATTTACAATTAGAGAAGCTTCACATCCAATCCATCAGCCCCATTTATAGTATTCGTCACTCACATGATACAAGAATTCTTTTTACCACTTTTCAAAATAAAATTTGCTTGCTTGAAGTCATTCTTAATCATGATTATGCCAAAAGCCGATTTTTACGTCATCGTCACGCACTCAAATATCATCTGCAGCATCTCTCACCAAGACCAGACTCATCATCCGTCACCGAACCTGATTTACCTATCTATAAACATGATGAGATCGTAGAAAAAAGTCCTGCCCTGCTTCACCAACATTTTATTGAACTCAATTCAATCCAAGAACAAGCCATTCAAGCCTCTTTCCCTATGGTCCTTCATGGTCCTGCAGGTTCTGGTAAAACCACTGTTGCCATTGAATTGCTGCAACGATTAGCCAAAACTCAAGAACAAGCTGTGATTTATTTAACAGAGTCTAATCAACTAAAAAATTACGTACAAAACATCTGGATGGGTATGCAACAAGATGATATTCCAGAGCATATCCAATTTCTGACTTATCAGCAATTTCTCGAGCAATCCTTAGAAATCTCACACAATAATATTGTGGATATCGAACATTTTCATGACTGGCATTATAAAAATAAAGATGCTCGAAAAATATCTCGCGATGCCCTATTTAAAGAATTTCGAATTATCAGTGGGTTCGAAACATTACAAGAATATAAAGCATTCCGTAAACGTCAATACAATCTATCCAACCCTCCAGAACAAGTATGGGCACTTTTTCAACTTTATCAACGTTATTTAGGAAACGAACTTTTCTCCAAACATCTCAGCTCTGTATCTAAACCCACCGATTCCACGTATTTAATTATTGATGAAGCACAAGATTTTTCTTTTGCACAACTCAAAACACTACTCGATTTTTCAAGGCTTCAGACCGCGGTTTTATTAGGTGACCATCAAATCTTATTTGATGATCTCTCCCGATTTCCGTTTATTAAACAATTTTTCTTTAATCAATGTGAATTACATATTCAGCCTTTAGAACTCAAACTTTCTTATCGTTGTTCTCAAAAAGTTTCTGATTTCGCCAACCTTATTATTCAATATAAATACCGCATGACCGGCGGATGTATCGATAAAATTGAAACACCTTTTATTGAGGCCAGGCCCAATATACTTGGCTGTAATGAATGGTTTAAAACCACAGCACCACAAGCAAGTGATCTCCAAGCGCAAACATTTCCATCAACTTGGGCCATCATTAATTTCAGCAATACCCCTCAAAGTAATTTCAGACATCCTATCGTCTTTACACCAAGCGAGTGTAAAGGATTGGAGTTTGAAACGATCATTCTTTGGAAACCTTTTGAAAACATGAATAAGCAGCTTAATGCTTTACTTAAAAATTCGAGCATAAATGAAAGATTTTCACTCCATCGTGCAAAATCTAATAAAGCTGATTCGACATTTTTAAATGATTTTAATGCCCTCATCACCGCAGTAACTCGCGCTCAACATCGTTTGATAATTGTGGACTCATCTCAAGTCGAAAAAAATTCATTTATTAACCAACTCCATGAATCCTGTGCAACAATTCAAATAATTTATATTGAAAAAGAAAAAATAGAACCATCTGAAATGTGGTTAGAGCAAGTCATTTACCTCCTTGAAAAAGGATTTGATACGCAGGCTAAACGTATTTTCATTGAAAAATTAAATCATAGTGAAATTGAGTTTAATGAATTTAAAGAAAAAAATAGTTCTCTTTCCACAACTCAAATATCAATAACCAGTCAAACAAGCATCCCTCAACAAACCCGTTCGCCACAAATAAATATTCAACTAAAATCACCAGGCATTGCTTGTAGTGTGGTACTAGAAACATTCTATAAAGAAACAAATTATCAAAAAGCCATTGAGGAATTATTTTTTAAAGTTAAGAGTAAGGAACTTTTACGTTTACTCAATATGCCCTATCCTCAAAAAACGCTGTTACAAATGTTTATAGATGATGAAGAGTATTTGAAAGCTTTTGTTTATCAATTAAGTATGAATAAAAATATTTTTTCATTGATCATTAAACTGGCCAAAGATTTAAGCAACATATGTCCCACTGAGGAATCCAGTTTGAAGAAAATATTAAAATTTATTCAAACACCTAAGAATAATATAAACCCAAAACAACATAACGGTCTTTTCCATGTAGCAACCTTAATGCAAGAAATCGACATAATGGCACTATGTTTAAATAGTGGTGTATCAGTCAATCTATTAACTCCAGAAGGACCACCGATAATCATTATTTCTAAACATCCAGCCATTGACTTGAATGCATTCGCCCTTTTAATCCAAGAAAGTGCAGATTTTAATTTTAAAGATATGAAGGGGAATACCCCTTTACATTATCTTGTCAAAAACAATCGGGTCAATCTGATTGAATATGCATTTCAACATGCCTTGAATATTGATATTCATGCCGTGAATGCAAATGGAAAAACGGCTATTCTCCAAGCAGCTACTCATGATCACTTTGATTGTTACAAGATATTGATTAAATATGGGGCTAATCCCTTTTTGGCTAATCAATCCCTCTATGAAAATTATTTATTTCAAACTGAGAAAATACAATATCTAGAATATACCTTCGAGCATCCGCATCTTTTAGAAATTTTTAATCAAAATAAAATTGATTGCCTAATATCAGCTATTTCAAATAAAAAAACCCGATTGCGTGATTTTATAAAAAATTTAGTTAACTTGAATCATAGAAATCATCTTGGGCAAACACCTTTACTTTTTGCTGCATCCACCAAACAAAAAATAGACATATTAAAAGCTTTATACTCACCAGAGGTTGATCTAGATGCTTTTGATTCATCTGGAAATAACTTATTTTATTATTTAGAACAATTCTATGATTTATCTTCCATAAAATATTTTAAATCACAAGGAATGAAACTAAGTTACGCTTTTCAGCAATCTGGTTTACCATTGAAACGCGCCATTCAAAATAAACAGGAAGAATATGCATTATTCTTAGCACTGGAAGCAGATACCAATCAAACCACGTTGATTGGCGAAACCGAACTTCATATCGCGGTAAATCTGGGTTGTTTGAAAATAGCGCAGGCATTACTAGCCAAAGAAGAAATTAAACCCAATCAACCAATGAAGGGAGGGCTAACCCCACTTTATATCGCAACATATAAAGGTTATCTGGATATCGTACAAGAATTACTGAAAAAAGAAGGAATTGACCCCAATCAGTCCATCTCTATTGGCGAAACCCCTCTTCATATTGCAGTAAAAAACGGTCATCGAGCAGTGATTGAAGCATTACTAAAAGCACCAAACATCAACCCCAACCAAGCTACTCCTAATGGCGTAACCCCTCTTCATGTCGCTGTAGAAATTGGTCATTTGGAGGTCGTACAAACATTATTAAATGCAGCAAACATCAACCCCAATCCAACCACTCCGAATGGACTAACCCCACTTCATATCGCGGCAAAAAACGGTCGTCAGAATATTGTTCAAGAATTACTAAAAGTAAATGGCATTGATCCAAATAAAACCATAATGAACGGCGAAACCCCACTTTTTATCTCAGCACAAATGGGTCATCTAGATGTCGTACAAACATTATTAAATGCACCAAACATCAAATCTAATCTGTCCAAGAAAAATGGGTCAACCCCTCTTTTTGTCGCAGCAGAGAAAGATTTTCCGGAGATCGTTCAAGAATTACTGAAAATAGAAGGAATCGATCCCAATCAACCCCTCCCAAATGGAGCAACCCCTCTTTTTATTGCGGCACAAAATAACAACCTTCAAATCGTCGAACAACTACTTCTACATGAAAAAATAGATATCTCTCTACCTCTAAAAAGTACTCAGGATGCTCTCGAGGAATTTGTTAGAAATAAAGAACCGGGAAATCCAGGCTTGGCTGAAAGGATGAATGCTCATATCCATCATTATAAGGAAAACTTTCCAGGTGAAACGATAATTGAAATTAAACCCATCGAAATTGCTTTTATTATGGGTCATTCAAATGTTCAAAATGCATTGGCGCAATTCCAGCCACCTGAACCATCAACAAATGACGAGACAATATCAAGACAATTTAAGTTTTAAGGTCAAGTTAAGATTTCTAATCTACTTGAACACTGCTTGTTTTTTTCATGCGTCTATCTATGACAAGAGCGGCAATGGTGTTGCCAGTGGCATTAAGCATTGTGGCCAAGGGGTCAATGATAATACTAATGGCCACAATCGATACCAATGCCTCACTGGGAAATCCATAAGTGGCTAAAATAAGCATCTCACCAAGCATCCCTCCACCAGGAATCGCGCCCATGACAGTTCCCACCAATAAAGACACACCAACGGCCAACACACATACCATCAATCCTGAAAAACTCATATGAAAAGCAGCCATTAAAAAAGCAATTTTAAACATTCCTCCAATAATTGACCCTTCTTTATGCAATAAAGTACCCAAAGGAATACTGGTTTCATAAACTTCCGGTGCAACCCCCATGCGTTTTGAAGCCTCTAAATTGGCAGGAATAGATGCCAAACTACTACAAGTCGCAAGTGCCGTAGAAGCCGGCAACCAAATATTTTTCCAAAAAACAGCTATTCCACCCACCCAATAAGCTAGTAAACTATAAAAACCACAGAAATAGAGCAATACAAAACTATAATATAATCCAGCAATACCGGCATATTGCGATAATATTTTAGGACCTAAATCAGCTACCATATTTGCAAAATATGCAAAAAAACCGATTGGTGCGTAATACATCACATATGAAAATACTTTCATACAAAGCGATTCGCCGGTTTTTAAAAAATCCAATATTTTCTTTGGACTGGCCACCCCAACTAACATCGCAAAAAGCATCAATGCCAAAATATGTTGATGAGAAAACAAATCACTAAATTTCTCAACCGATAACATGGCAACCAAATTTTCCAAAATAGAACGTGAAGCGATATCAGGAGATTGAGCACTTGCTAAAGGAGATATAACCAAAGGAAACCATTTCAAAAGAAATAAGCTAAATATGGCTGCTACCATTCCCATGCCTAGAAATACCAAAAGGGTTTTTTTAACAAGACGTCCTGTTTGATGATGCTGCTTTAAAGTCAGCATTGCCCCTGATAAACTAAAAAATATTAAAGGCACCATGACTGTTAAAATCAAATTCAGTAATAAATCACCCATGGGCTTGATAACATGACTTTCGCTTGGATAAAGCCACCCAAACAGTCCGCCTAATAAAAGACTTATCATCAATAATATTGAAAAATAATAATGCTTAATCAGCGACACATTCACTCCTCAATTCTTTGATTTCACTGAGGATAGAACCATTCAAAGTCTCTTGCAAATCATTTAACATCTTCGTCACAATCACACCATCAAATAGACGATGGTCCCAAAAGAATCGAAAAAGCCCCGTGTATTTATCAAACACAAAATTAACCCCCAGAGGGGATTGAATTGAAAGGGAACGAAGTCCACGACCCGCACCTGTCACGCCATATGTACCAAAATAATGCAAACGAAAATAAGGCAAATGATAACCCATCCACCAATAAAAACGTCGTATTAAAAATGAAAAACGATTAAATTTTATGAAACGACGAAAACTCAAATTTTTTTCAATCGGCATGGTTTTTGATTCTTGTATCTGTTGATGAATAGCTTTGAGAGACTGCTTTTCGGGGCTATCAATTTTTAGATACATGACCATATTTTCACCATTCACTTCTCGTTCAATGGCAAGCATAGCCACCGATCGTTGATATTGGTATAGATAAGTCCAAGGGAAAGAAAACACTGTTTGTCTGAGCTCTGGATATTTTGAACTCACTTGCGCAAATGCTTTGATGAAAATGGCAAACCAACTGATTTGAATATCATGACTATTAAATGCTGATAAATCCAACTGATACTCAGCACTCACGCGGTGACAAGACATTTTTTGACTAAAATACATCAAATCCATCATACAACGTCTTGCAAAAGAAATAGGGATGCGTTTCCCTCTTTTTTTAGCCATTATAACTTCCTCGCTTTATTTAAAACATCCAACCACCCAAGATATGATCTTTGAATTCTGTCATCAACTTTCGGACAATGCAATTTATGATGTTGTTGCCACTCAGTAATGTCTCCAACATGACCACATGCAGTTCCTGCAATCCATGCAACTCCTTTAGCGGTATTTTCAAAAGTATGCGGAATATCAATATCAATTTGAATTAAATGGGCAAGATAATTCACAAACCATTGATTATGGACCATGCCGCCATCAACACTTAAACTTTGCAGCCCATCAAAGGCCATGACATTCAAAATATCACGCGTTTGAAACGCAATAGATTCCAAAACAGCTCGCACCAAATGAGCCTTCGTGGTCGAACGACTAATACCGACAAATGATGCACCACACTCCGTTAACCAATAAGGAGCTCCCAGTCCTGAGAAACTTGGGATAAAATACACATCATCGCTACAATCAACACTTCGAACAAGAGGCTCAATATCATCAAAATTTGTTATCCAATTCAGCTGATTTTTCATCCAATTTAAACTAGAGCCTGCATCATAAATATTGCCTTCAAGTGCGTAATGCGTCTGACCCTGAAGTCGATAAGCTATGGTGGTCAATAAACCTTGATCTGCAAGGTGCGCCGATTGGCCGGTATTACTCATTAAAAATCCACCTGTGCCATAAGTAACTTTAGCCATGCCAGACACTAAGGCACCAACACCAACCAATGAAGCTTGCTGATCACCGATAACACCTCGAATGGGAATATGACGCCCTAATATGGAAGACGACAAATCACCAAAATAAGCATCACAATCAAGAATGTCAGGTAATATTTCTTTTGGAATCGAAAATAATTTTAAAAGCTCTTCATCCCAGGATTGAGTATGAATGTTCATCAACAGTGTTCGAGAAGCGTTGGTAATATCGGTGGCATGCACCAGACCTTCTGTCAATCGCCATAATAAAAAGCTATCGATGGTGCCAAATGCCAAATGCGTAAAATCGCGTAATTGATAATGTTCAATCATCCAAGCCAACTTTGAAGCCGAGAAATAAGGATCTACTTTTAAACCCGTACGTTGATAAACTTCCCCTTCAAGGTCTTTAATACCATCACACATCGCTTGAGTTCTTCTATCTTGCCAAACAATCGCTCGACCGATGCAACGACCGGTTTGCTTATCCCATAAGACAGTGGTTTCTCGTTGATTGGTGATACCACAACTTACAATATCGGCGATATCAACACCTTCACATACCCGCCGAATCACCATTAACGTTTTTTTCCAAATTTCTTCAGGACAATGCTCAACCCATCCCGGATGGGGATAATATTGCGTTAAAGCTTCATCAGCAATACGCTCAATCTCCCCCTGGATATTAAATAATATTGCACGAGTATGACTGGTGCCTTCATCAATAACTAAAATATACGCCATCTTTTATCGCCACAAATTGGTTGTAGCCATATCAAGCACTTCCTTGCCACGGCCATCCAATAGAGCTTTCATGACATAAAGGCTAAAACCTTTTGCTTGTTCAATTTGAATGGCAGGTGGCATCGCCAATTCCAGACGATTGGTGACCACATCCAACAACGCAGGCCCCGGATGTGATAATACATTTTGTAAAGCACTTTCCAACGCTGAAGCATCTTCCACGCGTTTGGCATGAATACCCATTGCATTGGACATATCAGCAAAATTGGGATTTTTCAAATCAGTCCCAAACGTCATAAATCCAGCTGATTTCATTTCTAGCTCCACAAAATCCAAAGCACCATTGTTAAAAACAATCACTTTCACTGGAAGGTTCAACTGCGCCAAGGTGATAAAATCGCCCATGAGCATACTAAATCCCCCATCACCACACAGGGCTACCACTTGTCGGTTGGGAAATGTTGCTTGAGCACCGATAGCTTGAGATAACGCATTGGCCATAGAACCATGATTAAAAGAGCCCAAGAGTCGTCTTTTACCATTCATTTTGACATAACGTGCGGTCCAAACTGTTGCGGTTCCAACATCACATGAAAATATTGTATCCTCTTTGGCACAATCACTGACGCATTTTGCCAAATACTGTGGATGAATAAACTCTTTTTTCACACCAGGCTTAGCCAGTATGTCCAGTTCCATGCGTGCTTTTTGATAATGCGAAACAGCCTTATCCAGAAATTGACTATCCGTTCTTTTCTTTAATAAGGGCAACAAAGCACGAATGGTTTCTTTAACATCGCCAACCACACCCAATTCGACTGGACAACGACGCCCTATCGCCTCCCCTCTGATATCCACCTGAATCACCTGAGCCTTTTTAGGATAAAATTGTCGATAAGGAAAGTTGGTACCTAGCATCAATAATGTGTCACAATCCTCAATAGCATAATATCCTGATGAAAAACCAATAAAGCCAGTCATTCCCACATCATAAGGATTATCATACTCTAAATACTCCTTACCACGTAAAGCATGCACCATGGGTGATTTAAGCGTATCACATAACTGCATAAGTTCATCACGAGCCTCAGCACAACCATGACCACAAAGTAAAGTCACCTTTCCATTTTCTAATAATTGAGCCATACGCTGTAATTCATTTAAAGAAGGAATCACACGAGGTTTAGGTGTTCTTGGCCAAGTAACCGGTTCTGAATAAACTGCACTTGCCAAAGCAATATCACCAGGAATGACTAAAACAGCGACGCCTTGATGCGTTATAGCTGCCTGAATTGCAAGACCAAGCAATCTCGGCATTTGCACAGGACTGGATACCAGCTCACAAAAGACGCTGCACTCTTTAAATAAAATTTCAGGATGGGTTTCTTGAAAATAATCACTACCAATTTCTGGAGAAGGGATTTGTGCTGCAATCGCCAAAACTGGAGCCCGACTTCGCATACCATCATATAATCCATTGATCAAATGTAAATTTCCAGGGCCGCAGCTACCGGCACAAACTGCTAGATTTCCTGTCAGTTGGGCTTCAGCAGCGGCAGCAAAGGCGGCTGATTCTTCATGACGCGTATGAATCCATTGAATGCGTCCTTGTTTTTGAATCGAATGAGTAATAGCATTCAAAGAATCACCAACAACACCATAAATTCTATCAACACCCAAGCCTGCCAAGCTTTCAACCAACACATCCGCAACTGTTTTTGTCATCCTCTGTCCTTAGAAAAAATCATATTAGTTATGATATATAGCTTTTATATCATCGACAAGCTTTCACCGAAAATAGCCAATACTCGTACAGGCGCACCACTTCCCCCTTTGATTTTTAAAGGCGCCGCAATCACTAACGCACCCATTGCAGGCAATTTATCTAAATTGCGTAGATTTTCCACCCCATAAACATTAGCTCCTAAAAGAATTCGATGCGCTTGAAAATCTAAAGATTGCCCCTCATCCAGACTTGCTGTATCAATACCTACAGCACGCACTTTTTTTTGCACCAAATACCGTGCTGCTTCTTTAGAAATACCAGGGAAATGAAGATGTTTCACATCACCGAATTGCGCTGAACCCATGTACATTTTTTTATTTTTCCAGAAACGACTCCAGCCAGTGTAAAAAAACACCAGATCACCCGAACGTATTACTCGATATTTTTTTTCAAACTGCTGAATATCAAATACTGAAATTCGATAATCAGCTTTACAATTAATTTTTTTTGATAAATCGATAACCAACGCATGGCCAATGAGTTCTTTTGCGGGAATTTGTGAAACAGAAAGGCCATTTCTAGAAAAATGAACCGGTGCATCCATATGTGTACCACCATGTTCAGGCATACAAAATTTATAGGCACTATAAAAATATCCACCGGATGTCGTCCCTTTAAAAACAACTTTTTTTTGAAAACCTTTTTCTGTAGGCCAATAAATGGTTTTTTCATCAAACGCATGGGTCAAATCAACGACATTAGCCAATCCTTTTAAACAATAAAAAAACAGTAAAATACATCCTATCCGTATCATCAAAAATATCCATATTTAAAAAAAATCATTTACTATGACAAATTCTTAAAGGATGGTAAATAGCAAAATCGACTAACTATATTTTACGGAAGCGTTTATTTGAAGGCATAGTATTTTCTTTTTCTGATTCCTCATAGGTTGAATAAATTCGTTTTAAGCCATTTTTTAAAAGCAGTCCCATGTCTAATTTTGAATTCAACAAGAATTTTAATTCCTCATGCAATATCTGTCTTGTAATAATGACATCATTAAACTGAATTGTTGCATCAATCGCATCATCAAATGCACTAACATTATCGGCTAGAAACATAGACTCCAGACTAATATCTGAAAAATCAGGCGTTGATGCAAATTCTTCTTTCACAGCAGGGCAACCGCATGAGTGCTCAAAAAATACCATTTAATACTTTCTGTGCATAAT
>CAZNFJ010000033.1:0-20573 GCA_964572685.1 uncultured Legionellaceae bacterium | reverse complement strand
GGCTTTCTTCTTTTCTAGGCCTTCCTGAATTTACAGAAACTTTGAGACACTAACGACCCTTGGGTGCATTGATTTTTGGTCGTATGGGAGATCGCCTAGGACGTAAACGTACTTTTTTATTAACTATCACCATTATGGGAATCTCAACTTTTTTGGTGGGTTGTTTACCAAATTATCATGCCATCGGTATAGCCGCTCCTATTACGCTCATGATATTAAGAATCTTACAAGGGATTGCTTTGGGCGGAGAATATGGAGGAGCAACGATTTATGTTGCGGAATTTGCGCCAGAAGATAGGCGAGGAGCTTATACTTCCTGGATACAAATGACTTCTGGTGTGGGTTATTTTTTATCAATATCAGTGATTTTATCTACCCAATGGTGTCTTGGGAAGACCATGTTTGAGGAATGGGGCTGGCGTATTCCTTTTTTATTATGCTCGGTTTTTTTAAGTATCTCTCTTTATATACGTTTAAAAATTCAAGAATCGCCGGTATTTATGAAATTAAAAAGAAATGGTGGGATTTCAAAACATCCAATTTTAGAAACATTTGGTCAGTGGAATAATTTAAAAGTGGTCTTAATAGCGCTATTTGGTATAATCATCGCACAGTCTGTGATGGCTTTTTGTGGTAATTTCTATGCTTTTTACTTTTTGACTCAAATATTAAAAGTGGATTCAATCATCGCAAGTGCGTGTGTTGCTATTGGATTGCTGATTTGTATGCCCTTGATTATTTTAATAGGCCGTTTAAGTGATAAAATGGGTCGTCGCCGTATCATGCTGGTGGGTTGTATTTTAGGGACACTTTCATATTTTCCAGTATATCATATGATGGCAAAGGTTAGCAATCCTGAATTGATGGCTATTCAGCAAGCTTATCCGGTGGTACTTTATACAGATCCCACAAGCTGTTCTTGGCAAATTAGTTTAACCGGACATGTTGAATTAAAGAGTGCTTGTGATAAAGCAAAAAAAAGTTTAGCAAATTTAGGCATTTCCTATGAGACGCGATATTTAACAACGGGTCACTCACCTTACATCACCATAGGTCAGGAAAAAATTAATCCCTTATCTCATCGTCAATTACAGTTAGAGCAAGATTTAAAGGTAAAATTGATGGAATGGGGTTATCCTTTAAACACAGCTCCTCAGCATGTCCATTTTGGAATTTTGTGTGCACTGGTGACTTATCTATTGATTTTATCCTCAATGGTTTATGCTCCACAAGCGGCTTGTTTGGTAGAGTTATTTCCATCACGTATACGCTATACTGCCATGTCTTTACCTTATCATTTGGGAAATGGATTATTTGGTGGCATGATGCCTGCGATTGCTTATTCGGTTGTCGCTCAAACAGGTAATATTTATAGTGGATTATGGTATCCGGTAATATTGTGCGGATTTTGCTCGGTGATCACTTTTTGTTTTTTACCTGAAACTTATCAAAGAAAGATAGATGATTAATGATGAGAAAATAATGACGATGGCTTTTCTTGATTCATTTCATAGTGAGGGCGTTTATAGTCTGGAGATTTAAAAAGGCTGTATAGTTTTCGAATTGATTCCTGTTTATGTGGCATTCTTTCAATATCTTTTAAGATCTCATGAAGTTTTGTATCGAATGTTGTGGCTTGTGATTTTTCAATACGAAATATTTCATGAAAATAGCTTTTTTTCATGTGATAATGTACCAATGTTGAAATATTTTTATCATGAACATCCAAGGTTTCATTGTATAGTGCCTCATAAAAACCAATGATCATGTAAATATTAGGATTCGGTTTAGTGACTGTCTCCAGTTCTTCTTCAATATTCATGAGCAGGGCCTCTTCCGTTACTATAATCGGTGATGCACGAAAGTTTAGACTATCTTGGATGGGTGTTTCTGAAGATGGTTCTTGAGGATGAGTAGGATATAAGAAGCTAAAAAAATCATGTGATAGGGTGTATGTCAAGGCGATGAGTGCGAGTAAGATTAATAACCCTGTATAAGAAAATAATAATGTAAACATCATCACACAAATTTAACAATAATGAGATGATGCTAACCTTAAGCTAGAAAAATATCCAGTGAATTTGAGTCATAAAAAATTTATTTTAAAATATTTTATATAAATATTGTTCTTTTTGTATATTTTTTGATATAATAGCCTGGTGCCGTTTACTTTTTCAAGGATTTAAATTATGCCTACTTCTCATCAGCAACAAGAAACATTCCAATTCGCTCAAAGTGTAGATTTTTTAAAGTCAAGCTGTCAAGGATTGCTTGATACCGTCGATATTTTTTCTGCTAATGGTTATAAAACTGGCACAGAAGCTTTTACAAATTCACTGTCTTATGTTGGTTACATTGCTCTATATAGCATCTTGAGTGCCACATTGGGGCGATTGGTGCTTACAGGATTGATTGCATATCATGCATACCAAGCTTTCCATGAAACAGAAAATGGGCAACATAAAAAAATGGCATTTTGGAATCTTGCGCTGTTGATGGGTCTAAATGAAGTTTTGATTGTATTAATGAGCTTCGTTGCGGTTTATAGATTCGCTATATCTTTAGATGTTTTATTTCCTGGCATGGGTTTACAAGAGCGGTTTAACCATTCAATGAGTTCAGTGACCAATTATATTTATGCTCAAATGGGCTGGAAAATAAATGAAACAGCGCCAACTGTTGTTGATACAGATACTAAAAAGTCTTATCTTGATATGACTTTTGAATTTTTAAAAGAAGATTTAAATGATAAGAAGGATTGTTCTGTTCGTTTCTTCAAAGCAGGCTATGAATTAGGTAAATCAGCCTATGAACAAGTTTCTCGTCTTTCTCCGAGCGCTTAAAAATTTTTGCAACTATCTTGCCGGGTTTTCCCGGCTTTTTTTTCTTGAAATTTTTCCAAAAAAAAGTCATGATGAAATATGAATTCAAACGGAGAAGAACATGAGTTTTCAAGAAGAATCGACGCTTTTTTTTCATCAATGCATGGAAACTGTGCAGCATTTTCGTGAAGAAAAAATTCAGCAATTAAAAGAAGCTTTGCTGAATGGTCAATTCATGATTCATCCTAAGGTGATTGCTTCAAATTGGTTGAACCTCGAATCCGAGGAATAATGAAAATCGAACTCTTGTTTATTTGAGTCATTTTGAATATAATTTGAGCCGCTCGCTTGGCTTAAATATTTAAAAGCCAATTACTAACTTGAGGAAAAGTATTATGTCACAAAATTTTTTTGAAATACATCGTCGAGGTTTTGAAGCAGTCTTCAACAAAATAAAACTGCAAGAAGTTTTTTCTTTCAAGCAATTCAAAAACATATATGAAACCATACTGAGTTCGTTTGTTATTTTGGGTACAGGTGTTATCGTTTCTTTTGTTTTAAGTGCGATGAGCAGCTTGCTCAGCACATTATTAGCGGCGGCCGCAGCGGCCATGATAGTTGCCATGATTTGTCGATTATTACCTCCAGAAGCATCGACTGAATCTATCACGAATTTTGCAATTTTGGCTATAGCATCAGCCTTATTGATCAATGTTTTACCTTATTTTGCTCTCATCGTATTTTCTGGGTTGGCCATCTCCAAATGCGTTGACTTGATCAAACAAAACGAACCTCAAACAGAGCTAAGTGGAATTTGGACTCGCATGGGTTTATCAAATTAATCTTAATGCACCATCCAAGCGAATGACGGTTCCATTCAGATAATCATTTTCAACGATGTGCATCACAAGCTTGGCAAATTCTTCGGGTTTGCCAAGTCGATGTGGAAATGGCACACTTGCTCCCAATTGTTGCTGAATTTCTTCCGGCATGCCTGCCATCATAGGTGTTTGCATGATACCTGGCGCAATGGTATTGATACGAATTTGATGTTGCGCAAATTCTCTGGCAATCGGTAAGGTCATGGCAGCAATTCCACCCTTGGATGCGCTATAAGCTGCTTGCCCCATTTGTCCTTCAAATGCTGCAATAGATGCCGTATGAATAAAAACCCCTTTAGTGCAATCATCTTGACTTGGCAGTTCCATCATTTTTTCAGCAACCAAGCGAAGTACATTGAATGTTCCAATTAAATTAATTTGAATGACTTTCTCAAATTCAGCTAAGGCCATAGCGCCTTGTTTGCCAACGACGCGTTTGGCAGGGGCGATACCTGCACATTGTATACAGACATTGGGAATGCCGATTCGTTCAATAGTTTGTGAGAGAGCCTGTTTGACACTGTTTTCTTGAGTCACATCGCATTCGATTTGATATTGATTTTGAGCAGTTTGTTTGTCCCAAGAAATCACATGTGCGCCATGTGCTTTCAATAGGTCAATAGTGGCTTGCCCAAGACCAGAAGCTCCACCGGTGACAACAACTCGCGCTTGTTGTAAATCCATTTATTTCTCCGTTAGCATAAAGGCTTGATTGAGTGCTTTAAAGGTTGGGGTACCTGCTTGTTTAAGCCATTCATAAAAAATCATTTCAGAAGTAATGATTTGAGCACCCATCTGTTTCATGCGCTCCAAAGCACAGTGATGATCAAGAAGATGTCTTGCCGATACCGCATCTTGGACAATAAAGACTTGAGCACCATTGCTTAGAAAATCTATCGCGGTTTGTAGAATACAGACATGGGTTTCAATGCCGACAAGAATCACCTGAGGTCGTTGGAGTTTTTGCCATTCTTGATAAAAAAAAGGGTCACGATAAGCTGAAAAACTTTGTTTTTCAATTACCACGTGCATGGGTAACCAAGTTTTGAGAGGTTCCACTGTATAACCAAGACCTTTAGGGTATTGTTCACAGATGAGGACAGGTACGTCAAGTTCACTGGATAGACGCATCAGCCATTCACAGCGTGAGACCATGTGTTTGGCTTGCATAACTTTAGGAGTCAGCTTTTCTTGAACATCCACCACGATTAAACAGGATTGATCTTTATTCAGTAACATCCTTGTTTCCACTCCTATGCTTATTGGATATACACTAAAACAGCTGTCAGATAGTGTCCCTCTGGAAAAATGGGTAATACGGGATGACATATTGAGGGACCATATACACCCAATACTTGCATTTCCCGATGCTCTGCTACAGCTTGCTCCGCAACTAGGTTTGTAAATTCATGAGCATTGAGAGCTGATGAGCAATTGCATGTCATTAATATACTACCAGATTTCATATGACGAAAGAGTTGTCGATGTAAAAAACGATAGAGATTTTTGGCTTGATGCAGATGCTTTTTGGATGGAACCAACTTGGGTGGGTCGAGTATAACAACATCATAATCTTTGGCTTTTTCCAAATGGTGTTTGGCATCATCAACTACCCAGTCAATTTGCGAGACGTCATTGAGTAGGGCGTTTTGCTTAGCGTGTTCAATAGCAGGTGCAGAGCTATCAACGGCGGTAACTTGTTTTGCCCCTGCCATCGCAGCATGTAAAGCAAATCCACCATGGTAGGTATATAAATCTAAAACTTTTTTATCACGACAAAGCTCAGCTACCCGTTGATGGTTTTCACGTTGATCTAAAAAAATGCCGGTTTTTTGAACCTGATCAAAACGAATTTGAAATTGAACGCCAGCTTCTTTGACGATGGTTTGTAGTGGTTGTTCATCACGATGAGGCAGCAACCAGCCATCTTGAGCAAGCGGTTTGGCTTGACCAAACCATAAGAATTGCTGATTAGGAAATTCTTTTTTCAAAGTATCAAGAATAAGTTCTCGATAATGTTCGGTCCAAAAGGCTGATGAAGAAATCACGGTGATATTATGAAATACATCGATGATCAGACCGGAAAGTCCATCACTTTCACTGTTACACAACCGATAACAATTGGTATGACTATTGGGGAAATTTAAAGTTTGACGAAGTTTGAATGTTTTTTTGATACGATCTCGAAGCACCACTTGCCAATCAGGTGTATCTTGGTAATGAGCGATCATGCGCACGCGGTATAATGAATGGGGATTAAAAAAACCGCCACCAATTTTGGCGCCTTGGTTATCAAACACCTCGACCCAATCGCCTGCTTCAGGTTGTCCTTGAATATTTTGAATTGCTTGAGGAAACACCCAAGGGTGTCCCGCGATGATTTTTTGTTGTTTTTGTGCTGTTAAAATGACTCTTGGGTACATCGTTGACTCGAATGGAAGAACATGAACATGATTTTAGCAAATTTTTTTAAATGACGCTCTATTTACTCGTCATTTTCAACACGCTATAATATGTTAAATTTTTAAAAAAGATGGCTTACTCATGAACAATTCAGCAATATTATTTGAAAAAGCAAAACAGGTAATCCCTGGTGGTGTGAATTCTCCGGTACGTGCTTTTAAAGGAGTTGGCAAAACGCCTATATTTTTTCAAAAAGGGCAAGGTGCTTATTTGCAAGATGTCGATGGAAATCAATATATTGATTATGTGGGTTCTTGGGGACCTTTGATTTTAGGACACACTCATCCCAAAGTTATAGCTGCAGTGGAACAAGCTTTGCATCAAGGCATGACATTTGGTGCACCCACTGAAATTGAAATTGACATGGCACAAAAGATTATAGAATTGATGCCAAACATTGAAAAAGTGCGTATGGTGAATTCCGGTACTGAAGCGACCATGACGGCTATTCGTATGGCGCGAGGCATTACCGGACGTCAAAAAATCATTAAATTTTCAGGGTGTTATCATGGCCATAGTGATTCTTTGTTGGTGAAAGCGGGTTCTGGTCTTTTAACTTTAGGTGTACCTTCTTCTCCTGGTATTCCGGAAAACTTGGCAGCCAATACTTTAACAGTTGATTTCAATGATTTAGAGGCTATAAAACTTTTATTTGAAAATTATGGTCATGAAATAGCAGGTATTATTGTCGAGCCGATTGCTGGCAATATGGGTATGGTATTACCTGCTGAAGGTTTTTTACAAGGTTTGCGTCAAGTCTGTGATGTATATCAAGCCGTTTTAATCTTTGACGAAGTCATGACAGGTTTTCGTGTGGCTTTGGGTGGTGCGCAATCCATTTATAATGTGGTGCCTGATATCACTACTTTGGGAAAAATCATTGGTGGTGGCATGCCGGTAGGGGCCATTGGTGGGAAAGCTGCAATGATGGATGTTTTATCACCGGTGGGGCCTGTTTATCAAGCAGGTACTTTGGCGGGGAATCCTTTGGCAATGGCTGCAGGTCTTGCAACCTTAGAAGAAATTGCCAAGGCTGATTTTTATGAGCATTTATTTGAAAAGACCAAAGCTTTAACACAAGGAATGTCTGAAGTTGCCAAGCGGTTATCGATTCCTTTGCAAACCACAGCTGTCGGTGGAATGTTTGGTTTTTGTTTCACAGCCAATTATCCGATACGAAATTATGAAGATATGGCAACGGCTGATGAAGCTTTATTTAGAAAATTTTACCATGAAATGTTAGCAAGAGGTGTTTATTTTGCACCTTCAATGTATGAGGCAGGATTCGTATCAGCCGCTCATACCCATGAAGATATAGATAAAACCTTAGTTGCTTTTGAAAATGCTCTAAAAATAGTTTAATTTAGGTGAAAGTTTGATAAGATATTAATCTTACATGTAACATTAATCATTTTATTATGGAATTGACCGATTTTAATTAGGAGATAGGAATGAAATTTAAATACATCGCACTTGCTGCCATGTTTGCTGGTTCACAAATAACTATTGCGCAAAATACCCAAGTTGCCGCTTCAGCCTTGACGCCTGCTCAAACCCAAGAAATTCAAGCTGTTATTAAAAATTATTTATTAAATAATCCTGAAATTTTAGTTGAAGTGTCGCAAAAACTTCAAGCTAAACAAAACCAAGAAATGCAAGCACAAGCATCTAGTTTTATTAAACAAAATGCGGTGCAATTATTAAATGAAAAAATTGCGGTTGCTGGTGCGCAAAATCCTAATGTCACCATTGTCGAATTCTTTGATTACAACTGCGGCCATTGTATTAAAATGAGTCCAGTAATTTCTGAATTAATGAAAAGCAATCCTCAATTGAGAGTCATTTATCGTGAATTACCCATTTTCGGTGAAAAATCAATCAATGCTTCTAAAGCAGCTTTAGCGGCTGGTATGCAAGGTAAATACGTTCAAATGCACGATGCTTTGTTTTCATTGAAAAATATTGATGAAAAAACCATTTTAGCCGAAGCTAGAAAGCTCAATTTGAATATGACTAAGTTCCAGGACGATATGAAAAGCAAAGCAGTGACTGAAGAGTTAGCAGCCAATCGTCAATTAGCAGAGCAAATGAAATTAATGGGCACGCCGGTATTTATCGTGATGGCAACCCCTAACGGTCAACCGCATGCAACAGTTCAACCTGTAATGATTCCTGGTTCGACTTCATTATCTAATTTGCAAAATGTCGTCAAGACGGTAGCTGAGGCAAAATAATCCATGCAGACGTTTCAAGATTTAATCGCAACCTTGTTGGGCTTTTGGAGCCAACAAGGTTGTGTTGTTTTACAGCCTTTTGATCTCGAGGTCGGGGCGGGTACTTTTCATCCAGCTACATTTTTAAGAGCCATTGGTCCTGAGCCTTGGAAAGCAGCTTATGTTCAGCCATCTCGGCGTCCAACAGATGGTCGTTACGGCGATAACCCTAATCGATTACAACATTACTATCAAATGCAGGTGGTGTTAAAGCCTTCTCCTTTGGATATTCAAAATTTATTTTTAGAATCATTAAAAACCATAGGTATTCATCCTTTGGAAGATGATGTGCGTTTTGTCGAAGACAATTGGGAGTCACCCACTTTAGGTGCATGGGGTTTGGGCTGGGAAGTCTGGCTTAATGGCATGGAAGTCGCGCAATTTACTTATTTTCAACAAGTGGGCGGTTTAGCTTGTCAGCCAGTCACCGGTGAACTGACTTATGGCCTTGAGCGTTTGGCTATGCATGTCTTTGGTGTGGATTCGGTTTATGAATTACCATGGGCCAAAGATGGTGCTCGTGTGGTCACTTATGGTGATGTCTTTTTGCAAAATGAAAAAGAAATGTCGGCTTATAATTTTGAACATGCTGATGTCGAGATGCTATTCAGGCATTTTGATGATTATGAACAACAAGCCACTCGGTTGATTGAGCTGGCTTTACCTTTGCCTGCTTATGAGATGGTCATTAAAGCCTCTCATGTCTTTAATCTGCTTGATGCAAGGCATGCCATTTCTGTCACAGAACGTCAACGTTATATTTTACGTGTTCGGCAACTTTCCCGTGGTGTTGCAGAAATCTATTTTAAATCTAGAGAACAAATGGGTTTCCCATTATTGCAAGGTGATAGATGAGTCAAGATATTTTTTTTGAGCTGGGATTAGAAGAGTTACCCAGTGGCCTCGTAAAACCTTTGGGGCAGCAACTTTTAAAACACGTGTTGAAACAATTAGAAACGGCACGTCTTGGTTATAGCTCAACGCGTTATTTTGCAACGCCTAGACGCTTGGCATTTATGATTGAACAAGTCGATAGCCAACAGGCCAATCAATTTGGGACCCGACGAGGTCCTGCCAAAGCGGCCAGTCATGATAAAGATGGTCAACCAACCCAAGCATTATTGGGCTTTGCGCGTTCTTGTGGCGTGCCTTTGGAGGCTTTGCGATTAGATGAGCAAGAAAAAGGGGCGTGGTGGGTTTATGATTTTGAGGAAAAAGGTCAATTAACCAAAGATTTGCTGCCTTTATTCATTCAAGAAGCGCTTTCTGCACTGAATATTCCAAAACCCATGCGTTGGGGTAGTGAGAAATATCAATTTGCAAGACCGGCACATTGGGCTATTTTGATGTGGGGTAATGAACCGGTGAATGCTTCATTTTTCGGTATTCATACTCATCTACTTAGTTATGGGCATCGTTTTCTACATCCAGAAGCTTTGAATATCACTTATCCTCGAGATTATGAGGTATTACTCAAAGAAGCTAAAGTGTGGGTTGATTTTGATGCGCGTCGGGAAGAAATTAAAAGACAAATTCATGATATTGCACAAAAAAATCATTGGGTGATTCCCCAAGATGAAGATCTATTAGATGAATTAACAAGTATTGTGGAATGGCCCGTGGTAATGGTAGGTCAATTTGATGCGGCATTCTTAGAAGTGCCAGCAGAGGTTTTGATTGCTTCCATGAAAGGACATCAAAAATGTCTACCCATTTATAATCAACATGAAGAACTTCAGCCTTGTTTTATTTTTGTTTCGAATATTGAGAGTATTGATCCCTGTTCGGTGGTTCAGGGTAATGAAAAAGTCATGCGCGCACGTTTAAGCGACGCGGCATTCTTTTATCAACAAGATAGAAAAATACCTCTAAGTGATTATGCGCCTTTAACTGAAAAAGTTTTATTTGAGAAACGTCTGGGGACCCTTTGGGATAAAACTCAGCGTGTTCAAAAAATCATGGAATTTTTAACGCCACACTTAGGGTTGCATACCCAAGCGGTTCGCCGTGCTGTTTTATTATCCAAATGTGATTTGATGACGCAAATGGTCAGTGAATTCCCTGAGCTTCAAGGACAAGTTGGCGAGTATTATGCCGAAAAAGATGGAGAATCTCATCGTATTCCCAAGGCGCTTTTTGAGCAATATCTGCCTCGTTTCTCAGGTGATGCTTTACCAGAAACCGATTTAGGTCATGCTTTATCTTTAGCTGATCGCATCGATACTATAGTAGGAATTTTTGCCATTGGTTTAAAACCCACCGGTGAAAAAGATCCTTATAAATTGCGTCGTCATGCTTTAGCAGTAGTGCGTTTGCTTTTGCAAAAGCCTAATGATTTAAACATATCTGATCTTTTGCATATATCAGCAAAATCCTATGATTTTTTAAACATTGAACCGCAAATGTTAGAAGAAGTGAAAACTTTTATCACTGAACGCATGCAATCTCATTTTCAAGCACATGGCTTGACACCTGAGTATTTTCAAACAGGGCTTGTTGTGCAACATGAGCAATGGTATGACTTATCTTTGCGTTTAACTGCTTTCAAAGAATTTATGAAATCAGAACACAGTGAAGCATTATTTCAAGCGGCTAAACGTGTTCGTCAGATTCTTGCACAAGTATCTGATCCGATTTTACCCGTCGTGCAAGAGACACTTTTGCAAGAGGTCTCTGAAAAACAATTGTGGCATGTATTGCAAGAGGTAAAGCTTCAATCACAAAATTTTTTACGTTTAAAAAATTATCAACATGCTTTTCATCAATTGTTGCAGTTATTGCAACCGTTGAATATGTTTTTTGAGCATGTGTTTGTGATGACAGATGATTTGGCTGTGCGGGCGAATCGTTTGAGTTTGCTAAAGGATTTACAAGCATTGTTTTATTCTATTGTTGCTATTGGTTCATGAGTCATTATTTAAGTTTTGTGCCGAGTTGTGAAGACTTGGCTCAAAAACTAATTAAACAATATGGTTTCTTCTGTGATGCACAAATTATGCCTCGACTTCATTTAAATGAAACGGGGCTTTTTCTTTTAGATAGAGACCATAAGGAACTTCATATCGATTGGAATGATGCACAGTGGAAACAGCGAGCTAAGGGAGGCAGTGGCGCTGATCCTTTAATTCGAGCTACTGGAGCCGGGCAACCACTTCAAATACTAGATTTAACCGCTGGTTGGGGGAAAGATGGCTTATTAATGGCACAAGCAGGAGCACATGTGACCTTGCTTGAGAGGAATCCATATATGGCGGCTTTACTTCAATACGCTCATGAGCGATTAGAAGATAAAAGACTGCAATCAAGAATTCAGGTGATTTATGCTGACGCCATGGCTTATTTAAAAGCTTTGTTGCCTAAAGATTATCCGCAAGTGATTTATATCGACCCCATGCATCCCAAGCGTGAAAAATCAGCCAAAGTTAAAAAACATTTGCAGGTATTGCAAGCCTTGGTTCCTCCAAATGAGGACGTGAGTGCATTGATTACACTTGCCGCATCAAAGGTGTTGCAACAAGTGGTGCTCAAATGGCCTGCGAAAGCTTTACCGCCTGTGGTATCGCATCATACCTACAAGGGTAAAACCATTCGCTATGAGGTTTATTTGCCACAAAAATGAGTTGTTGATTGAAAGGTTTGCTCAGATTGTGTATTTGTAAAAAAACCTTGATAGCTTGGGACAGGATGTAATTGGTTTAATGCCGACCAAATTTGTGTCATGTGGTCTTGGTAGCTTCGTGTCGAGTATAAATCATCACGTTCAGTATTGCTGGCAACCCGATATTTGATTTGATTAAAAATACGTTCTAAGTCGTGCGGGTATACACTGAGATCGGTAGATTGTAGTTCGTTTGCTACTCTATCAGTAACATCCACAAAGATCATGTATTTTTGACTAGGGGGAAAGGGACGAAATTGAGCAAAATAATCAAAAAACACTTGAATTTGTCTGTCTTCATCGCTTGAATCAATAACTTGATGAATAATTTCATCAGTGTTCAATGATTCCAAAGGACAGGATACCATGGTGTAATCAGAAAATCCTCGCAATCGCGCATCAAATATTGTTTGACATAAGGGATTTGCAAGCACTCTAGATAAGATCCTTAATTTTTCTAAATGTTCTTGACGAAAACTGAGGTCACTTCGTTCAAATAGGTACATCGCTCGACTCAATCCGTCTAAATGGGCATGGTGAGATAAAAAATGAAGAGCGTCTGTGATATCAATTTCATTTTTAAGTGCTTTAGATATGAATTCAACGCAATCTCGGTGATTTTTTGTTGAGACTAAAACAGTTAATACTTCTGGTGACAGTGGACTAAACTGGGTGAATAATTCAAGACTTTCTTTTAAGTTGTATAAATAATAATGTGTATAAATACTATTATGCAATATATGATTGAGCACATTTTCATTGAGGAGTCCGCTGCTCATTGTTTCTATAAATTGAAAGAGTTCTGATAGATAAACTTGGTCATCAGTATCTAACTCGTTATCAATATTTGGGAAGGGAAAGAAACTATTTGGATATTTATTTTTCCAGTTTTTTAACATACAAACTCTTAGGATGGAGGGTAAATAATGAACATATATTCTCCATGTTTAGTCAGAGAAGTCAATCATAGAATAAATATTGCCATGTCTTAATTTTATTCATGATAGACCTAAATGCGAATAAATTTGTTATTCTATCTTATAACTTTCTTTAATATATCGCATCATCATCGGTTAAGTTAAAAGCTTCCTGTATGGTTTCTAATTGTTCTTCAACGACCTTCATGGTTTCAAATGTCGCCACATGAAATAAAGCTTCACCTTCATGGATTAAGGGTAATTTATTATCACCAATAATAATCCCTGAAATCGGTGTGGTGAGTTTGAATTCTTCTTTGGTGATGGGGTTGGCAATAATCGCAATGGTTTGTCCTTTTATTATTTTTTGACCTACTTTTTTTACAGGTCGAATAATTCCGCTCGCATGTGCACGTATCCAGTGACTTTGTCTTGATATTGTCGGCGTAAATTGTTTGACGCGATAACGTCCACCCATAATCATTTCTAACGCTGACATCACACTTAAAATGCCGTTGACCCCAGTTCGAATGGATAATTCATCAAATCGATAAGCCTCTCCAGCTTCATAAAGTAAAAATGGAATACCTTTTTCATTAGCATATTCACGCAAGGAACCATCTCGATAAACTGAGTGTAAAATTAATGGAGAATTGAACGCCAATGCAAGTTTCTCGTTTTCTGGCATATCAATATTGGTTCGAATTTGAGGTAAATTGAAGCGGTGGTTGGAGCCGGTATGTAAATCGATGGCATGTGTTGCCAAAGGTAAAATTTCACTACTAATGATGTTGGCTAATCGAGCGGCAATGGAGCCTTTAGGACTGCCCGGAAAACATCGATTAAGGTCACGCTTATCAATTAAGGTTCTTTTTTGATATAAAAAGCCATAAACATTGACAATCGGAATGGCAATGATCGTACCATTCATTTTTCGAAGTCCCTTTTTTTTTAATAAACGTCGAATAATTTCAATACCATTGATTTCATCACCATGAATGGCTGCAGTAATTAAAAGTGTAGGGCCTTTATATTTACCGCAAATTACATGCACGGGAAGATCCATTGGGGTCCAGTCATAAAGACTTGGCAAGGGTAAATAAATGGTTTTTTCAGTGCCGGGGTAAACATTTTCTCCCCCTAATTCAAAGCGAGGTTTGGTCATGGCAAGTCCTTGGATAGTCATTTCCCTGTATACAATAACTATAGACTAGATCAACGGATATTGACTGAGACTGTCATTTTTTCCTACATGAACCAGAACAATATTTTACATCATCCCAAACTTTTTCCCATTTTTTTCGCCAAGTTAATGGTCGGTTGCAACAAGCACATGTTTTAATGGGAAGATGCTTCTTTTATTTAAAACTCTTATTCTGCTATCCATTTTTTTAAATGTTCAATGGTGATTTCTTCTCCAGATAGTCGTAATACTTTCTGGTGATGAGGATTTTGTAATTGAATGACTGTTGGCGGTGCTATGACGTGAAATTGCTGCATGATTTGTTGCTGATAAGCTTTATTTTCTGTGATATCAACTTCAATCACTTGGTTTTTGTTAAACAATGGTAAAAGCTGTTGACTGGGCCAGACATTTTTTTCTAAATACTGGCAAGTCGCACACCATTTTGCTGTAAAATATAGAATAACCGGTTGATTAGCATTTTTAATCAAGGTTGCGATATCTTTATCTTTTTTTGATGCTTGATGAAAGTGATGATGTTGAGTAACAGATTTTTTAAAAGGCCAGGGACGGGCAAGGGGATCTTTTAGTCCATAAGCGAGCATTATTGACTCAACAAGTAAGACTGTCATTAAAACCATTCTTATGGGTTTCGACCATGTATGGAATTTTTGTGGTCGTATGAACCACGCCGCTAAAAGAAATACAGCAATCCAAGGTAGAAAAGCCCATGATGATGCAAAAGTTCTTTGAATCAAAACCGCCGTAACGCCAAAGAGTAGAAGGGCTAATAATTCTTTAATATTTTCCATCCAGGCGCCTGCTTTGGGGATCAAATGACCCGCAGATATTGCAAAAATCATCAAAGGCAGTCCCATGCCTAATCCAAGTGTCCATAAGGCTAATGTTCCCTTCCAAATTTGCCCCCATTGCGTGATATAGGTCAACGCACCGAGTAATGGGGCGGTTACGCAAGGCGATAAAACCAACAGTGATAAACTACCCATGATGAAAGCTGAACCATAACGCCCTGATTGTAAATGTGAACGAAACAGCAAGGTTTTTTGTTGCATGCCTTGTGGTAAACGAATTTGCACCCATTGCAGGGTAGCTAGGCCTAAATATGTGTAAACAATCGCCATTCCTACGACAATTTTTGGGTTTTGCATCATCATGAAAAGATTTTTTCCTAATTGTGAGAATACTGCTCCTACAAGGGCATAACTAAAAGACATTCCTAGAACATAAGATAATGCGAGTCCAAAAATTTGTTTTCGAGGACGATGAGCATGACCCAATACAACTTGCGTCATAATCGGTAACATGGGTAAGACACAAGGTGTAAAGGCTAATAACATTCCCAAACCAAAAAAGCTCAAGAGCGTCCAAAAAAAATTCCCCAAGGATTGATAAACCAGTGTTTTCTGAGTGGTCTGAGGGGGGAAACAAATACCCTTGTCACTGCAGCCCTGATACTGAACTTTGATGTTTATGGTTTGAGTAAAAGGTAAATCCACATGAAGCTGATGTCGATAAATTTGATGCCAAATTCCCAGTCTGTCTTGATGTTTAATGGCTTTTGGCCAGGTGATATTGGATTGGAGGGGGGTGATGATAATTCGTTCTTGATACAAAAAATAACCAGGCTTGATTTTCCAATCAAGATGTAGACGACTATGCGCAGGTGAGATGGTTAATTTAAAAATTTCATTCGCAGATGGGCTTTGTGCGAATATGCTGGAAAATACTAAGCAACCGAATAATAAAATAAGTGTTTTTTTGAAAGCTTGCATGTCAAAATGTTTTCATCATGTTTAAATAGTTACTCTATTGTAAGTTGTGTGGTAAAAAAAAACAATTTTTTTTTGTATTGACCCCTTGAAAAATCTCAAAGTATCCCCCATATTGCATGTCATAAGTGCTGTATATGTCAGTGCTTCATTTGAAGTTTATTGTATGCAGGAGATAAAAATATGAAAATTCGTCCATTACATGATCGTGTTGTGGTTCGTCGTCAAGAAGAAGAACGAACATCAGCAGGCGGTATCGTCATTCCTGATAGCGCAGCAGAAAAACCTAGTCGTGGTGTGATTGTTGCGATTGGCAATGGTAAACCTTTGGATAACGGTGATACTCGCTCTTTAGCTGTTAAAGTTGGCGATATGGTGTTATTTGGAAAATATTCAGGCAATGAAGTGAAAATTGCTGGTGAAGAATTAATTGTGATGCGTGAAGACGACATCATGGCTGTTATTGAGAAGTAATTTTGTAGCTAGAGGAGATAAACATGGCTAAAGAATTAAAGTTTGCTGAAAATGCACGTCATCAAATGCTAGTTGGTGTCAATGGTTTGGCAAATGCCGTACAAGTCACCATGGGTCCACGTGGTCGTAACGTATTATTAGAAAAAGCCTATGGCGCACCAACAGTTACCAAAGATGGTGTTTCTGTTGCAAAAGAAATTGAATTTGAAGATCGTTTTCAAAACATGGGTGCACAGTTAGTGAAAGAAGTTGCTTCTAAAACTTCTGATGCAGCTGGAGACGGTACCACCACCGCAACTGTTTTGGCGCGTGCTATTTTAGTTGAAGGCCATAAAGCAGTTGCTGCTGGTATGAATCCTATGGATTTAAAACGTGGTATTGATAAAGGTTTGGCAGTGATTATTAAAGAACTGCAACAAATGTCTAAACCTTGCAAAGATACAAAATCAATTGCTCAAGTGGGAACAATTTCCGCAAACTCTGATGACGCCATTGGAGCTATCATTGCTGATGCGATGGAAAAAGTGGGTAAAGAAGGCGTTATTACTGTTGAAGATGGTAATGGTCTGGAAAATGAATTATCAGTGGTTGAAGGTATGCAATTTGACCGTGGTTACATTTCTCCTTATTTTATCAATAACCAACAAAGCATGTCTGCTGAACTAGAACATCCTTTCATTTTATTGGTCGACAAAAAAATCTCTTCTATTCGAGATATGTTACCTGTTCTAGAAGGTGTTGCGAAAGCAGGCCGACCTTTATTGATCATTGCTGAAGATGTTGAAGGTGAAGCTTTAGCTACTTTAGTGGTCAACAATATGCGTGGCATTGTTAAAGTATGTGCAGTAAAAGCGCCTGGTTTTGGTGATCGTCGCAAAGCGATGTTACAAGACATTGCGATTTTAACCAATGGTCAAGTGATTTCTGAAGAAATTGGTAAAAGCTTAGAATCTGCAACAGTTGAAGATTTAGGTTTAGCTAAACGAGTCGTGATTACTAAAGAAAATACCACAATTATTGATGGTGAAGGTAAACCTGCTGAAATTTCTGCTCGAATTACACAAATTCGTACACAAATGGAAGAAAGCACATCAGACTACGATCGTGAAAAATTACAAGAACGCGTTGCTAAATTAGCCGGCGGTGTTGCCGTGATCAAAGTAGGTGCTGCAACTGAAGTTGAAATGAAAGAGAAAAAGGCTCGTGTTGAAGATGCATTGCATGCTACTCGAGCTGCTGTTGAAGAAGGTATCGTTGCCGGTGGTGGTGTAGCCTTGATTCGTGCACAAAAAGTACTAGACGGTTTGAAAGGCGATAATCATGAACAAGACATGGGTATTGATATCCTACGTCGTGCGATTGAATCTCCTTTACGACAAATTGTCTCTAATGCTGGTTATGAAGCTTCAGTTGTTGTGAATAAAGTTGCTGAACAATCAGGTAACTTTGGTTTCAATGCAGCCAATGGCCAATATGGTGATATGGTTGAAATGGGTATTATTGACCCAACTAAAGTAACACGTACAGCCTTACAAAATGCTGCATCTGTTGCAAGCTTGATGTTAACCACAGAATGTATGGTAGCTGATCTTCCTAAGAAAGAAGAAGCTGCACCTGCTGATATGGGTGGCATGGGCGGTATGGGAGGCATGGGCGGCATGATGTAATCATCCATCCATCTCCAAAAAACCCGCTTCGGCGGGTTTTTTTATGCATAAAAATAAAATAAAAGAACCACGGTGATTTTATGTTGACTTTTAGGTTCAATAAAGACACAACCTCGTTAATTAAATTTTAAAGGGTATTCTATGCTTAGTTTTAAATCATCGGAAAAACAGCCATCAACTTTGATGGATTATGTCTTATCCTATTTTAAAGCCATTGCAAATTGGCTGATGTCTTTTTCTTCATGGTTTAGTTGTAAGAGATCTGAAGAGAAAGAAGTGCTAGCCGTAAATCAAGTTGAAAAAGACAATATGTTTGTTAAGGATGCAGGTGAAGATCAATCAAAAATAAGAGATATGTCTTATAAGGGACGTCTATATTCTCCAGAACAAGTTAAGACTTTTCACAAGTCTCTAATTAGTCTCAGTTCTTAATTGCAAACTTTATTAAGCCAAATGATTCTAATCATCGATGATCGTTCCAGGCTTATCAATCTTCCCTTTGCAAGTTTATCCACAATTTCTGTGGATAAACTTGTGGGAAGGGTGTCTGTTAGTCCTTTATATCTTTCGATATCCTGGTTTCGCATCTGTTAAGCGTTGTATTTGTTCAATCAAAGGGGAACTTGAATCTTGCAATATGTACCAATCAGAGATGTCTTTTAATACACAACCTAAAGCAAATAAATCTGTTTTAACATTAAATACACCAAATTCATATTTTTTCATGAATGAATTCATGTATTCTTTTGGTGTAAAAGAATGTAGAAAATCAGAGGATGTGAGTTTATCTAGAGCGATATCATGTTCTTTTAAAATTCTTTTCTCTAACTGCTGATTGAGCTTCCTATTAATAACTTCAAAGCTTAATTTTTGAAAAATCATCAATGTTTCAAAGTCGTGGACATAACTAGGCAACTGAAGAAAAATTTCTGGTGCGTAATAAGTGAATGTTCCAGGCGTGGGTACCCGATAAAAGTCCATGTATTCATCAATAGGTTGACAAGATTCACAATCAATTAATGATATTTTAGATTCCTTAGGATGACTTTCATTATATTGAATACATATATTGTCAGGTTTGATGTCGGCGTGAATATATTTTTGTTCATGAAAGCTTGTCACGGCTTGAATGATTTTTTCACCAATGATTTGTATGACCTCATGCTCTAAAAAAATGTTTAGTTCTAGAAAGTCCCTTAAAGTGATACCCATATCCTTCATGAAATAAATTAAGGACCATTCTTGAAAATAATGTGAGCGAGGATAAACTTCAGGATTGATTTCATCGAGTGGTTTCAGTAAATAGTTTTCAAACCTTATCTTCTTTAAATAAAAAGTATTCCCAAATTCATCGAGGATAAGTTTAAGACTCCCTTCGTTGAGATGAATGTAGACTTTTCCATCGATATAAGACGCACCGAAAGAATATTTATTTAAATCAATAGATTCAATCGCGTAGCGGCAATGATCCAACTCAACATCGTCATCTGAATCGTCTGATTGATAATGACTAAATGCAAAAACCAATTGAGGTTTCCTTTCCATATTTAATTCAAGCTCATTTTGATAAAGAGGCCATAAAGCTAAATCATTCTCTGTCATCTGAATGTAATCAGGAAGTGATGTAAAAAACATGGTGAGTATTTCAAAATCATTTTTGGTGTATTCCAGATGGTGTTGCATAAGAACTCTTCATACAAAAGAAATCAATATGTAGGAAAAGATTAAATTTGTCAAGTTTGTTTTATATTTGACTATACTAGATATATGTTAAGCGTTATTGGGAACTCAATATAGCTAAAAGTGATGTGTTTATCATTTTCGAAATGGGTAAACCTGTAAAATGGGGCTGTTTTGAGCTTGATAACGATAGAAATTTTAACTATCTTACCAGTCCATATGTACCCGGCGCTTTGAATTTTAATTGGCAAAGCACTTCATGGCCTCATTCAAAAAAAATTATAGCCCTTAATCGAAATCAAGCATTCACGGCGTATTTTAAAAAAGTTCAGACAATCTATCAAATTCCTTTGAATGAATCTTTTGCCGGCCGGAAGGTTTTACAGGTTCTGCAACTAAAATCTTTTGAGGATGATGTGATTTGGACTTCTGTTCAACAACGAGCAAATACATTCATTTTAGAAAATTCAAGTGACTCGATTGAACAGTGGATTTCGAAATATCCTCCAGATAAACCGACTATTGCCTTTCCAGAAATTTTTGAACGTGAATCCTCACTTTCAGCTCATCGCTTATTTGAACATTTGCAAGTCAAAAAATGTGATTTAGTGATGGAGCCTCAAACCAATAAACTTCCCAATGGTCATATGGAAATTTGGTATGATAATCGGCGCAAATTACATTACCGAGTGGGTCTTTTAGGTCAAGAGAGTTAGTGTCTCAAAGTTTCTGTAAATTCAGGAAGGCCTAGAAAAGAAGAAAGCC
>CAZNFJ010000032.1:0-21219 GCA_964572685.1 uncultured Legionellaceae bacterium | reverse complement strand
AGTCAACGATTGTTTTTTTCGCTACCTTCGGTGACATTTAATGTGAATCAATTCGCCCTCCTACTCGATTGGTGATCTGATGCCGTTATTTTGTTATACTCACCCTGCTGAAAATAAGGAGAATAAAAATGTTCGAATTACGTTGTTTTTCCGCCTACTATGGTTTGATCTGTGTATTAAAAGGCTTGTATTATTTTTACATGTCCCTGATTATTATGAACAGTATCGCAATGCTCCCGCCTATAGCTGCTACCATTATGGTTCTGAGAGTACTTCAATACGTAGCTTTATTTATGATGGGTCTAAAATTAATCAAAATGGCAATTTCACCCCATGAGGATACACCCCATATTTTACGATCGGTCGTTAAGGAAGCTTTACCTGCCTATTTGCTCACACAAGGGTGCACACAAATAATGATTAATATACTATCAATCTTATTTTTTCCAATAATTCCTCTTACAATGGCTCTCACCTATGGAATTAGCATGACATACATATTTATGGGAATAGTCTTAGCTAAGTTTGGTCATGAGCATTTAGGAAATCAGCTGGATCATGCTCCAGACCAAGAATTGAATAATTTTGCAAATCAACTAGGCTTTGCTCCGTAAAGGCCTAGCGTTACGGAACTTGCTCAGTGCATGCTTTGGGCAAAGCTGTGGAATGTTTCAAAGAATTGAACCGTTGGAAATTAAGGTGGTCAAGCAAATCCGGACATAGTAGTTAAGCCGCTTTTGTTATGACGCCCCAATAATTTTTTTCAAATTGTTGGGGGCTCACATATCCCAATTTTGAATGTAATCGCTTGGGGTTATAAAACATCAAGATGTAGTTCAAAATATCATTCTTCGCTTCATCTCTGGTTTGATCATTTTTCCAAAACACACGCTCATCTTTTAATCGGCTAAAAAAACTTTCAGCAACACTATTGTCCTTACGACTCATGCTCCCAATAAAACCATGGCTAGCCAATAACGATTGATATTGTTGACTGGCATATTGAGAGTCTCTATCAGAATGTACAATAAGTCCTTTTTCTGGATTTCTTAAGCCAATAGCCACATTTAAAGCCATACATACGATATCTGCAGTCATCCTGGAGCTCATATGCCAACCCACAACTTTTCTTGTGAATAAATCTATCATCACTGTTAGATAAAGCCAGCCCTCTTGTATCCAAATGTATGTCATGTCAGAAACATATGCTTTATTGGGTTGGTCAACCGTAAATTGACGTTGCAAAACATTCTCATATATAGGGCGCTGATGGTTGCTATTCGTTGTCACTTTATATTTTTTTCGATACCTTACAAAAATATGAGCCACTTTCATTAATCTTCTGGTTTTCCGACGTCCTATCCGATATCCCAGTGCATTTAAGGCTTTAGTCATTCGGCGACTACCATAAGAAAAATGACTTGATTCAGATATTTTCTTCATTCAATCAATCGACTCAGTTTCCAGTTCATTTTTTCGATGTATTCTATTTTTCAAATAATCATAAAAACCTGAACGTTTAACATTAAAAAGTTGACACATCAAACCAACCGGCCAAACCTTCTTATGCTCGGCTATGAATAAATATTTTATTTCATTTCCTGAGCAAACAAGGCACTGGCCTTTTTTAATATTTCTTTCTCCATTTTTAATCGACGGTTTTCTTCTTTTAATTGTCGAATCTCTTGTTGCTCAGCTGATAATTTACCATTCCCTCGAAAGGCTTCATTATTATCTAATTTTTTACTCTCTCTAATCCAACGATTAAGAAGTTCATAAGGAATATCCAGGCTTTTAGCTGCTTTAGAACAGCTATAGCCTTGCTCTTGAACCAAATTAATGGTAACCATTTTAAATTCTTTAGAATATTTTTTTTTCTGAGACATCCTATACTCCAGTTTTTTATATTATCGCTTAACTGGCGTGTCCGGATCTAGTAAACCACATCAGGCTTTTTCTTCAGTCATGACTGTTTACAGAAACTTTGAGACACTAACTTAACATTTCTAACCAGACCAAACAGAAAAAATAATTCGTCATGAACAAATGACCTCCAATAAAATCAACCCGTCGTTTACATCTCCCTAGATTAAGCTTGCTGAACTTGAAATGTCTCTTCATTTGTGGTTAAACTTCAAAAATAGGTAACTTCAAGGACCATGATGCCAATTTTAGAGTTAAAAGATAGTACACCAAAGGCTTGCAAAAAAGTGCAACAATCATTAGAACATGGACAAGTTGTGTTTTTACCCCATGGCGGTTTCCAACTAAAAACAGAAGAGCATGTTCTCCTAGATGAATCTGTTCTAGCACCTAAACAAAAAAACATTAGTTATCATCATCACTTTCAATCCTTAAGCCACTTCAACCCCGCTTATCCTGAAAAACAACTTCTCACTCACGCCATGCTGCAACGCTTTGCCCTTTATGCTAAAAATTTAGTAAATACAATGTTTCCAGGGTTCGAAAAGGAATTGGAAATGGGACGCACCAGTTATCGACCAGCAAAGGTTGAAGGTCGTATGACCTCTCTATTAAAAGATGATACACGTTTGCATGTCGATGCATTTTCAACAACGCCTGTGCATACTAAACGTATTTTACGAGTATTTTCCAATATCAATCCCAACTTAGAACCAAGAGTATGGCATGTAGGAGAAGCTTTCGAAGATGTACTCAAGACTTTTCATGCAAAACTGCCTACCTATTCGCCCTTGAAAGCATCTTTACTTTCTACTTTCAAACTGACCAAATCGAAACGAAGTCACTACGATCACTTGATGTTAGCCCTTCATGATCAAATGAAAATGGATGAACATTACCAAAAAGTTGTAAACAAAACCAAATTTGCGTTTCCCACAGATAGTACCTGGATGGTTTTTACTGATCAAGTATCACATGCAGCACTTTCGGGACAATTTCTTTTGGAGCAAAGTTTCTACCTACCTGTAGACTCTCAACTTTTTCCGGAATGCTCACCGCTTCATCAATGGAGAACCTATGAACCTACACTTTAAATGGAGATAACATATCAAGAAAAACTCTTATATGTTCATTGCTTATGCTTAGTCAGCTAAGCACATATGCGCAAGCCTTAAGTTGTACACGTAACTATCCTTGCCGATGCTCAGAAATGTCCATTTTTAATGATAAAATACCTGATAACTTCATGTTCATTTTAAGAACGTATCACCTAAATATTCCACCAATCAACTACAAATCATTATGTTAGAAATAGTTAACAAAAAACAACACTATAACTTTTATTGTCGTTACATGAATGACAAATATGAAACATTTCTTTTATCAACCCCCGTTTCCTCACCAAGTGGCATTAAACCTGCCTATTTGCAATATTTGCATTTCGACAAAACAAGCAATCTATGAAAATGTAATCTCACGGCTGATGATATAAAAGAAAAACTGAATCAATGTACGCGTGTATTTGATTAATCTATTCTTCAGATACAAGTGATAAGCGCCCTGTATGATGATTTACTATTTTCATAGAGACGCTTATAATGATTTGAATCATCATTGGGGACGCGACACTTGTAAAAATGGAGAATTTAAAATGAAAAAAATTATATTTGGACTTTCATGTATAGCCGCCGGTAACCTATTTGCAGAGGCCCCAAATCTCAATGAAGCCCTTGCTGCTTTAGAGCAAAATTTAACTGAGTTTACCCAAAAAATTGATGAAAAAGATCATAAAACGGAACTTTTGGTGAGAACAGAAGAAGATAAATTTATCCGTTTCTATTCGCCTTATCCATTTGCGAAGGGCACAGCACTTAATAGTCGTATTAGTGCAGCACTGATATCCAAAGGCAAACATGAAATAGCAGAAGAAATATTTCCTGAACTGGGCTTGAAATGTAAGAACGTCTCAATTCAAATGTCAAAAGACCATAAGTGGGCGATTTCTTATGCTGAATCTTGCGAAAAAAATGGTTAAAAACGCTGCTACTGCAGCGTTTTATGCACTAACAAACGCCTTCACGATGATCCTGGCAATCAAAAAACAAATTTCCATTTTTCAAGCTCAGATGTACATGCCCACCATTGATCAATTTACCAAATAGCAATTCATCGGCCAAAGGTTTTTTCACATGCTCTTGAATCAACCGAGCCATAGGACGTGCCCCCATTTGTTTGTCATAACCGTGTTCAATAAGCCACAAACGTGCATCTTTATCTAGGCTTAATGTCACGCCTCTATTGGCCAATTGCTCTTCAAGCTCCATGACAAATTTATCAACAACAAAACCAATGGTTTCTACCGTCAACGCTTTAAATTGTATAATCGAATCTAAACGATTTCTGAACTCTGGAGAAAATTGTCTTCGTAAAACATTGTTCACATCAGAATCATGGTCTTGTTCTTTAAAACCAAGAGATGTTCGAGAGATTTCATGAGCACCGAGATTACTGGTCATCACCAAAATCACATGACGAAAATCAGCAACACGACCATTGGTATCAGTTAAGGTGCCATGATCCATTACCTGCAGTAAAAGATTAAATAAATCAGGATGTGCCTTTTCAATCTCATCCAAAAGAACCACAGAGTGAGGATGCTTGACCACGGCTTCAGTCAATAATCCACCTTGATCAAAGCCAACGTACCCAGGAGGTGCACCGATTAACCGTGAAACGGTGTGTTTCTCCATGTATTCAGACATGTCAAAACGCAATAATTCAATTCCTAAAACAGTCGCCAATTGACGAGTCACTTCTGTTTTACCAACACCAGTAGGACCTGTGAAAAGAAAACAACCCACAGGTTTTTGAGGGTCACGTAATCCAGAGCGTGCCAATTTGATGGCTGATGACAATGCATCAATAGCCTCGTCTTGTCCATAAACCAATAACTTTAAATCACGGTCTAAATGACGCATGGTTTCTTTGTCTCGAATGCTGATTTTCTTTAATGGTACACGAGCAATTTTAGCAACCACTTGTTCAATTTCCACAACTGATATAATTTTTTTACGTTTTGATGCTTTCAAAAGATTTTGATAAGCGCCCGCTTCATCGACCACATCGATAGCTTTATCTGGCAAAAATCGATCATTAATAAATTTGGCCGATAATTCTGCAGCGGCTTTTAAAGCAGGAATTGAAAATTTAACACCATGATGTTGTTCAAGCTTTTCCTTCAAACCCTTTAAGATTTCAAAGGTTTCATCAATTGTCGGTTCAATGACATCAATTTTTTGGAAACGTCTGGCAAGCGCCCTATCCTTCTCAAAAATGCCACGATATTCCTGGTAGGTCGTTGAGCCAATGCATTTAAGCTCACCATTGGCTAAAAGTGGTTTAATGAGATTTGAAGCATCCATCACTCCACCAGACGCCGCTCCTGCACCAATAATGGTGTGAATTTCATCGATGAATAAAATCGCACCCGGTGTTGTGCCCATTTGTTTTAAGAGTGCTTTCAAGCGTTTTTCAAAATCACCCCTATACTTTGTACCTGCCAAAAGAGCACCTAAATCAAGCGAGTAGACCACGCTATTAGCAATCGCATCAGGTACTCGACCTTCAATAATACAGCGTGCCAGGCCTTCAGCAATGGCGGTTTTACCCACGCCAGCTTCCCCGACCAGCAAAGGATTGTTCTTTCGGCGGCGACACAAAACCTGAATCACTCTTTGCAATTCTTCATCACGACCAATTAAGGGATCAATTTTACCAATTCGAGCCCTCTTATTTAAGTTAAGACAATAACTTTCCAAAGGGGATTCTGTATGTTCTTGAGTGAGTTCCTCATCATAAGAGGAATGAAATTGTTCAGGAGTTTGATGTTTAGTGATACCATGGGCAATAAAATTAATCACATCAAGACGTGAAATATTTTCTCTTCTTAAAAAATAAACGGCTTGGCTGTCCTGTTCGCTGAATATAGCTGCTAAGACATTAGCGCCACAAACCTCTGTTTTACCCGCAGATTGAACGTGAAAAACGGCTCGTTGCAATACACGTTGAAAGCCTAATGTCGGTTGGGTTTCACGATCATCGTCTTGTGCAGTAATAACGGGGGTCGTTTCATCGATATAGGATTCAAGATCCTGTCTTAATACGTCAATATTGACATCACAAGCATGCAGAACTTGTTCTGCAGAAGGATTATCCAATAAAGAAAGCAATAAATGCTCAACGGTCATAAATTCATGACGCTTTTCTTTGGCCTCTTTGAATGCCAGATTTAAAGTAAACTCCAGTTCCTTGTTCAACATGTTTTTCTCCCTGAACGTAATGTCATGTTAAACTGAGTTGAGCATCTTTTGTGCTTGCTGGCTCAGTCCCAGCAAGCATCAATTGAAAAACCTTATACTATTTTTATAGACCTTAAATACCATTTAATCTAGTCAAATAAAATATATATTTTTACTTCATTTTTTCAATTATCACATCTGCAAACTCAGAGCATTTGATTTCACGAGCACCAGACATCAATCTTGCAAAATCATAGGTGACCTTTTTAGACTGAATGGCACCTTCCATCCCTTTGATGATAAAATCTGCTGCTTCATTCCAGCCCATGTAACGCAACATCATTTCTGCAGATAAAATAATCGACCCTGGATTAACTTTATCTAATCCAGCATATTTAGGTGCAGAACCATGGGTCGCTTCAAACACAGCCGCTTCTTCACCAATATTGGCACCCGGTGCTATTCCAATACCACCCACCTGAGCAGCCAAGGCATCGGAGATATAATCGCCATTAAGATTTAAGGTTGCAATCACACTATATTCTTCAGGTCTTAATAAAATTTGTTGCAAAAATGCATCTGCAATCACATCTTTGATGATAATCTCTTTGCCGGTATTGGGATTTTTGAAGCTCATCCACGGTCCACTCTGATATAAAGTCGCCCCAAATTCAGCCTCTGCAAGTTGATAGCCCCATTCACGAAAACCACCTTCAGTAAATTTCATGATATTGCCTTTGTGCACCAAGGTCACCGAAGGCAAATCTTGTGCAATGGCATGTAAAATAGCTTCACGAACTAAACGCTGAGTGCCTTCTTGAGACACGGGTTTCACGCCAATACCACAATGTTCTGAAAAACGAATTTTTGTCACACCCATGTCATGTTGCAAGAAATGGATAATTTTTTTTGCATCACTAGAATCAGCAGCCCATTCGATCCCGGCATAAATATCTTCAGAGTTTTCTCTAAAAATAATCATATTGGTTTTTTCAGGTTCTTTTAAAGGACTTGGAACGCCAGAAAAATAACGGATAGGACGAACGCAAGCATATAAATCCAATTCTTGACGAATACTCACATTTAACGATCGAATTCCTCCCCCTACAGGCGTTTCTAGCGGACCTTTGATAGAAACTTTAAAATCATTGAGTGCGGATAAAGTTTCTGCGGGTAGATACTGATTTTCACCATAGATTTTGGTTGCTTTTGCGCCAGCATAAATTTCAAACCAAGCAATTTTTCTTTTGCCTTGATATGCCATTTCAACAGCGGCATCAACCACCTTCAACATAGCGGGGGTCACATCCATACCAATACCATCTCCTTCAATAAAAGGAATCAAAGGCATATCTGGTACATTTAACTGACCATTGTCTAAACGTTGGATACGAGCGCCGAACTCAGGTAATTTAATTTTTTGATACATCATAAACTCTCCACTAAATAAACTTTCTAGGTGACATCGCCAAACGCTTTTGACGTTGCCACATCGCAATCCAGGGCCATTGCAAAGCAGTGACAAATACGATGGCGACAATCTTGATGGTGAATTGATAAGCGTTACCCTGCCAATCAAAAGCCTCATTAAAACAACTATATATCAAAGTACCAAACATCACAAAAATAATTTGCTGAGGTAAAGGAGACATCATAAACTTATGTCGATATTGATCAATAAAATAGTTCAGTACCAATAAGGCAACGACATGATAGCCCAAGTAGGAATGCTGCAACAAATCAAAACTCAAACCCATGAACCATGCCCATAAATTAACTGACGAACGAAGCTGATAGACATTAATAATAAAAAAGAATAACACCACAAAACTTGGCCACAAATACACAAAAAAAGAAGGCAAAGGTATAAGCGTTAATAATAAGACCAGAATAGACATCCACAAATTCTGAAACCAATACATTATTCACCTTTTTCCGGTTCAATACGTGCTTGACGTGCTTTTAGTTGTTGACGCCATGCTTCTATATTTTTAAAAGACTGTAAAAGCATAAGCATATGATTTTTATTCAAATCCGCAGAAGGGACGACCGTTACCTTTAAAAAATCCTCGCCTGGAATATTTTCAATATTTTGCACCACACCAACTGGAATTCCAAATGGGTATACTAAACCCAAGCCCGAGGTTAACAAGCGATCACCTCTCACCAGTGTATGAGTTTTGGGCACATTCAAAAGCAATAAAGTATCAAAATCATTTTGACCCACTACGATACCATGTTCACCGGTGCGTTCATTAATAATGGGCACCGCTGATTTGACATCGGACACCAACATGATAGTACTAGTGTATTTACCCACATCAATGATTTGACCAATCACGCCATCACCATCAATCGCAACCTGTCCTTCAAAAACACCCTCTTTGTAACCTTTATTGATGATATACAAATGACGGTTATGATTGACTTCTATTGAAATCATATTGGCCAATGTGGCTAATTTTAAAGTTGGATCGGTTTGTTCAATCCATTGATTAATCTTTCTATTCTGATAATTCAAAATTTGTAGCTGATGAATTTGTCCCTCTAAAATCAGAATCTTACTATTTAGTACTTGATTATCTTTTACTAAATCTTGTTGTGAATCTGCAAAATTAATCCAGTAATTGAACCAATCCAAAGGCTTATGCGTCACCATTAAAAAGGTAGAAGAAGCTGTACTTAATTGGGTACGTATCGGATTGTGTTCCATACGTTTATCAAAAAATAATAATGCAACCGCTAAACCAATGTTAAGCAGTTGCCGAAAAAATGTCCGACGGCGCTTGAGAAAAATTTCTCGAGAGCTATCATTCTGTAGATAAGAAATCGCCACCACGCATGTCCATTGTTTCTAATGCTTTTCCGCCACCACGAGCCACACAAGTTAATGGGTCTTCTGCAATTAAAACTGGCAATCCAGTTTCTTCCATTAACAAGGTATCCATATTTTTCAATAATGCGCCGCCGCCAGTTAATACCATGCCACGTTCAGCAATATCCGCTGCTAATTCTGGTGGTGCTAATTCCAGAGCTGCACGAACAGAACCAACAATACCCGATAATGGTTCTTGTAAGGCTTCTAAGATTTCTGCACTATTAAGAGTAAAACTTCGTGGAACTCCTTCTGCTAAATTTCGACCACGAACTTCAATTTCATATAAATCACGGGTTGGATAAGCAGAACCAATTTGATGTTTGATTCGTTCAGCAGTGGTTTCTCCAATCAGTGTGCCATAGTTGCGACGAACATATGAAACAATCGCATCATCGAATTTATCACCACCAATTCGAACCGATTGATGATAAACAATCCCACTTAAAGAAATAATAGCAACTTCAGTCGTGCCACCACCAATATCCACAACCATCGAACCACTGGCTTCCTCAACAGGCATACCAGAACCCAAAGCAGCAGCCATCGGTTCTTCAATTAAAAAGACTTCACGAGCACCCGCTCCCATGGCAGATTCTCGAATCGCACGGCGCTCAACTTGAGTAGAACCACAAGGCACACAAACCAAAACGCGCGGACTTGGTCTTAAGAAACGATTTTCATGAACCTTGTGAATAAAATGCTGTAACATCCGTTCGGTCACATAGAAGTCAGCAATCACACCATCTTTCATAGGACGGATCGCTGTAATATTACCCGGCGTACGACCCAGCATGCGTTTAGCTTCAAGCCCCACGGCTGCGACCCGTTTTTGACCGGTCTCATTTCGAAGCGCAACAACAGAAGGTTCATTGAGAACGATGCCCTTGTCTCGCACATAAATTAATGTATTGGCTGTTCCTAAATCGATGGACAAATCATTAGAAAACATTCCGCGCAATTTTCTAAACATCGCGTATTTACCCTTTTGTTAAAATTGATTAAGCCTATCTTGTGATTAAAACATAAAATTACACAATTTTACACCTTTTATCTGTCAATGTTTTCAATTTTTTTCAAAAGCCATTTGGGCTAGATTACAATGCGAAAACTCATCTCCATGAGCATGCACCATTGGACAAAATCAATATGTTTTATTAAAATATACTTATATTAATTTTTAGGCAAACATCGTGGCTCGATACAAAAAGTCTAATATTAAGAATTTAGCCAGAAAAGTACCAACCCGTATTAAAATTCTTACTGATAATTATACGGCTCCCCCCCTCAAAACACAAAAATGGATAAAAGAAGCCCTTCCAGATAAACTCATCAGCTTTACGCCAATTAAAAGTATGGAAATCACGCGCTCAGGAAGGAAAAAAGCTTTAAATGAAGGGGGGGAAGTATACATTCAGGAGCTAACAACTTCTGGTTATTCTATGTTTCGCCAGCAAACACCACAAACCAACACCGCTTCTCCTTACCGAGTGCATATTGACTCTCAATATAATGAATTTCATGCCAAGTCAATTAAGCAAAAACTAGACTTCGAAGATTATATGGAGGTTGAAAGTTTTTCATTTGATCTTACCCTTAATGATCTAGACAATCGAGGTAAAAGAAATATTACTCAAAATGCGGTCATGTCACACATCTCTTCTCAGGAATATTTAAAGGCGTTTGGAGCAAGATTGCTTGAAGAGACTCATAAAAATATTACGTTTCACTGGTCACATCGCAGAGCTTGGTCTCTCAATGGCGATCAAAATAAAGAAAACCTCGATGCCACGACTGCGGGGAGTAATTATGATACCTTGTTTAAAGTTGAAAACCCTATCAAAATGCTTTTGAGAGAACATATCACTACATCAATTCACGTCGAAGGAACAGTTGCATTTATAGACCATCAACAACGTGTTGCACAATCCATTATTTATCATTTTACCTGGAATGGTAATAAATCTTGTACCGTGGTTATCGATCCATTAAGTCTTCGTTTCCCCACCAAAGATGAAGCCGATGCCGCTGAAATGTTAGTTAAATTGGAGTCTCATGATGATAGCCCACCGTTTCATAAATAATACTGAGCACCTTTTCGGTTGCAGATGATAAACCGATGGCCTTAATTTTTTCCGAATAATCCTGGCGTTTATCGATTAAATTCGATAAACGTTCAATTAGGTTTTTCTCATTAAGTTGCTCTTCCCATAGCACCATACTTGCCCCTACTTTTTCAAAGTATTTAGCATTATCAATTTGATCGCCTCTGCTGGCTTTTTTAGACAACGGAATGAGTAAATGCGATATACCTAAAGTGAGCAACTCACATAAGGTATTGGCACCTGCGCGTGAGACTACCACATCACTTAAAGCCAATAAATCAGCAAGCTCACTGCCGGCAAATTCCACTTGGTAATAATGCGGCGTTTGATTCAAGCTCGGGTCAAGGTTGCCTTTTCCACAGATATGAATCACTTGATATTGCGTTAATAGCGACGGTAAAACTTTTCGAACGGTATCATTGATTTTCACTGAACCCAAACTGCCACCAATGATTAGGATAGTCAAACGAGAAGGATCGAAATGAGTCAGTTGCAAAGCATTTTCTTTGGAACCATGTAATAAAAACGCACGAACCGGTGTTCCAGTAACATAAACATCTTCTGGATGTTTAAAAAACTTTTTGACTTCAGGAAAATTAACACATAATTTTTGTACAAAAGGAAAAGTCAGACGATTGGCAAGACCTGGCGTCATATCCGATTCATGCGCAATCACAGGAATACCTTGTATCCAAGCTGCCATTGCCACCGGGACTGAAACAAATCCTCCTTTGGAAAACACCACATCCGGCTTTAATTTTTTTAAAATTCGATAGGATTGAAACAAACCCATCAAGACTTTAAAGGGCTCGGCCAAATGCTTGATTGTCATATAACGTCTGAGTTTACCCGCGGTGATAGCATAAAAAGGGGTGGTGGTTTTGGAAAGCATTTCTTGTTCAATAGAATCTCTCATACCCATATAATAACATTGCGCGCTTCCACTGCACGCTTCAATCAATGCGAGATTAGGAGTCACATGACCTGCAGAGCCGCCACCGGTAAAAACAAATATTTTTTTTCTAACACAATTCATGCTTCATCCTTGATGAGTAAACTTAAATCAATAGCCCGAATAGATTTGGTTAAATCTCCTACTGAAACAAAATCAACGCCCATTTTGGCCAATGCTAGAAGACGAGTCTCATCAATGCCTCCCGAAACTTCGATGTTGCGCCGAGGGTTATGATTGCAAGCAATGACTTCTTCAATCATTTCATCACTAAAATTATCTAATAAAATACGCTGCACATCAAATGCATGCGCTTCTTGAAATTCTTGAATATTTTGAACTTCAACAATGATAGGCTTATTGAGTTGACCTGCAAGGGCTGCACTAATAGCTCTGGAAATCGATCCCATCGATTCAATATGATTTTCTTTAATCAAAAATTCATCATAAAGACCCATGCGATGATTCACTCCACCCCCACAACGTACGGCATACTTTTGAGCCCATCTTAAACCAGGAATGGTTTTACGTGTATCTAGAATACGTGTCGGATAACCTTGAAGGATATCGACATAACATTTGGTTTTACTGGCCACCGCTGATAAGGTCTGTAAAAAATTCAAAGCCGTTCGTTCTGCTGTTAAAATACTTCTCAACGAACCTTTTATTTCAACCCAAATGCCTGGTTTTGGCTGATAAGAACCCTCTTCAACCAACCAATTCACCAAAAGTTTATCATCAACTTGACGAAAAATCTCATCAGCATACGCCCGACCACACACCACTGCCGGCTCGCGAGCCAAAATAACGGCGTGTCCTTGTTGATTTACATCGATCAATTGAGCGGTGATGTCCCCAGCTCCAATATCCTCTTCTAATGCCCATTTTACCATGTTCTTTATTTCGTTCATGCTTCAACATCCTGAATCTGATGAATATAAGACTTCATCCAAGGTGGTGCTATCAAAGTGGTCAAAATCACCATCACGACAATGGCGGTATACATTTCTTCTGAAACAACGCCAAGACTGCGTCCCATGGATGCAAAAATCAAACCGACTTCTCCGCGTGGTAACATACCAATGCCAATAAAGAGTCGCTGCGATTTTTGACTCGCACCGAGTCCTCCTACTAATTTGCCAACAATAGCAATCGCGGTTAACAATAAAGATAAACTCATGACTTGCCAACTCATAAAAGATTCAATTTTAACTTGTACACCCATGATAAAGAAAAATAGAGGTGCCAATAAAAATTGCAAAGGCCCCATGAGGTCTTTAATTTTAGGACCTGATGTTTTTTGACCTGATTGCAAAAACAACTCATCATCCAGAATAAGACCCGCCGTAAATGCACCAATAATTGATGATAAATGCAAAAGACTTGCAATCCAGGACATCAGCATTAAAAATATAAAAGCGATAACGAGTTTTGCTTCCCAAGGGTCGAGAAAAGAAGAGTACTGGACGCACTTGCGAATCAGGCCAGGTCCAAAGCGAATGGCCAATATAAAAAATAAAGCACTACTCACTATTATCTGTAATAACAACCACAGACTTAAATGTCCTTGTAAAACAATACTACTTACGATAGCCAAGATAAATAAACCCAATACATCATCAATCATCGCGGCACCCAAAATAATTTTGGCCTCACGCGTGCGAATTTTCTTCAAATCCTTCAACACTCTGGCGGTAATCCCAACACTCGTTGCACTAAGGGTTGCAGCCACAAATAATTGAGTATGAAAGGAATACTGTGGAAAAAATAAGTATAACACGGCAATGCCCAAGGCAATCGGTGCTAGCACCCCAATAGTAGCTACTTGAAGAGCGGGACGCCCCACTTGTTTTAAATCATTCCACGAGGTTTCCAAGCCCACCATAAACAACAAGTAAATCAAACCATAACGAGAAAAGACATCGAGAACATAAGAAATTTTGATTAAATCGGCACCTTGGGAGCCTTGCAGAGCATTTTGAATAAACAAAACATCCTTACTTTGATTAATGAAACTAACCACCGCATGAGAAACAGAATGCCCCGATAATAAATCTGGTAAAATTTCGAATATTCCATTGCCTTCACGTAAAAAAGCAATTTCTGGAATATGTAAAAAATATCCCAGGTTCCCAAATAATACGCCCATCAACAACTCCCCCAACACCGGAGGTTGATGAAATCGTTTGGAAAAATATTGACCAACAATACTGAGAGCATAAATAAAGGTTACCCAGAATACGATCGAAGAAACTGGATCAAAATGTGTTTGAACATTATTTGACCAAGCAAAGATCGGAAAAATCATTCCGATGAGTAACCATTTCTTATGCAAAACAGACTCCCTAAGCAATCGACTCCGTTTCTTTGGCTAACCAAAACATAGTTTCCACCACACAATCAGGATTTAAAGATAAACTCTCAATACCTTCTTGCAATAACCAAAGCGCAAAATCTTGATGATCAGATGGACCTTGTCCACAAATACCAATATATTTTCCTTTCTTTTTGCAAGCTTGAATCGCTAATTTTAGTAAGGCTTTAACGGCAGGATCTCGTTCATCAAATTGTGATGCCACCAACCCGGAATCTCTGTCTAATCCCAAGGTCAATTGTGTCAAATCATTTGAACCAATCGAAAATCCATCAAAATATTCTAAAAATTCATTTGCTAAAAGTGCATTGGTTGGTAATTCACACATCATGATAACACGTAAGCCATCTACACCACGTTTGAGTTGATTTTCTTCCAAGACATCAATGACGGAAGCCGCTTCTTTAACAGTTCTAACAAAAGGAATCATGATTTCAACATTTTTTAAACCCATTTGCTCTCGAACTCTTTTGACCGCCTCACACTCCATTTCAAAACAATCTTTGAAACTTGGTGCAACATAGCGAGAGGCACCACGAAAACCAAGCATAGGATTTTCTTCATTAGGTTCGTATAATGAACCGCCAAGTAAATTAGCATATTCATTGGATTTAAAATCTGATAAACGCACAATCACCGGTTGAGGATAAAATGCCGCTGCAATAGTTGAAATACCTTCTTTCAAACGTTCCACATAGTACTCACGAGGAGATGCATACGCTTGTATCTTTTCACGAATTTGATACTTGAGCTCATCGTCTTCCAAATGGTCATAATCTAATAGCGCTCTAGGATGAATGCCGATGGTATTGGAGATTAAGAACTCCAAACGCGCCAAGCCAACACCCGCATTGGGTAAGGATTGGAATAAAAAGGCTCTATCCGGATGTCCAACATTCATCATCACCTTAACCGGTAATTTTGGAAGCTCTTGCACATCCAATACCTGACGCTCAAAAGATAATTGACCTTGATAAACATAACCGGTTTCTCCCTCAGCACAAGAGACAGTCACCCAATCACCATCTTGAATTTTCGAAGTAGCATCCACACAACCGACCACTGCCGGAATACCCAATTCACGAGCGATAATAGCTGCGTGACAAGTGCGTCCTCCTCGATTGGTAATAATAGCCGAAGCGCGTTTCATCACCGGCTCCCAATCAGGATCGGTCATATCAGAAATTAAAACATCACCTTTTTCTACACGATGCAACTCACTTAAATCTTGGATAATTCTTGCCCGTCCAACACCAATTCGTTGTCCGATACTTCGACCTTCAACCAAAATAGGTCCGCTATCATTAAGGACATAACGCTCCAAAACCTTCAAATCCGACCGACTTTTGACCGTTTCAGGGCGTGCTTGTAAAATATAAATTTTCCCATCTATTCCATCTTTCGCCCACTCTATATCCATGGGACGCTGATAATGCTTTTCAATCGCTACCGCATGCGTGGCCAAGGTTTTTAAATCAGCATCATTGAGTGCAAATTTTTGCTGTAAATCTTTCTCTACCGCAACGGTTTGAACACCTTTTTCAGCGTAAATCATTTTCAATTCTTTACGACCAATTTTGCGTCTTAAGATAGAATCACGTCCTTGGGCTAATGCCGGTTTATAAACATAATATTCATCAGGATTAACTGCGCCTTGTACCACCATCTCACCCAGCCCATAAGCCGCTGTGATAAACACCACATCGTTGAAACCGGATTCAGTATCCATGGTAAACAAAACGCCACTAGTACCAATATCACTTCGAACCATATACTGAATACCTGCAGATAAGGCAACTTGATCGTGTGGAAAACCATGGTGAACTCGATAAGCTATTGCCCTATCATTGAACAAAGAAGCATATACATTTTTAATAGCATCCAGTACTGCCTCAAAACCACATACATTCAGAAAGGTTTCCTGTTGACCAGCAAACGAGGCCTCGGGTAAATCTTCAGCAGTTGCAGAAGAACGTACGGCCACTGAAAAATCTTCACGCCCCAGATCATTAATCATCTGATGATACGCCGACTGAATCTCTGCAATAAAATCAGCATGAAAAGGCGCATCTAAAATGGCTTGACGAATGTTAGCACCAACTTTTGCAAGTTCTTGCACATCATCAACATTCAATTTTTGCAATTGTGCATAGATTTTTTGATCCAAACCCTGATGACCTAAAAAATCACGAAAAGCTTGCGCTGTGGTTGCAAAACCACCTGGAACCAAAACACCAGCACAACTTAGATGTTGAATCATTTCACCCAATGAAGCATTTTTTCCGCCGACAACAGGCAGGTCATGAAGAGATAATTCGCGTAATGAAATAATTTGTGGCATGCCAGACATGCAAACTCCTTGATAATAAAGATATTAAGAACCCTGCCACTTGCTCCACAAAGGGCAGCAGATCTCCTAAAATAATGGAAGTAGTATAACGAAGGATTACATCAGCGTAAACCTAATTGCGATGAAATCCTCGTCTCGCCAATACCTAAAAATTCTTCGAGCATAAAATAGAATTTACATCAAATATAAATTCAAACATCAATAATGAAATAGTGTTTAAATTAGCTCGCTTAACATCCATTTCTAAGTTATAAAACATAGACATTCTTCCTTAGAAACACCCAAAGAATAAAACAACCTTTAAAACAATTGAGAAAATACTTAACAACAAGGGCTATTTTGTCTATTATAATGACTTTGTTTTAAATAATAAGAGGGGCCAATGAGTTTATCTACTTTGACTGCCGTTAGTCCAATTGATGGTCGTTATTCTTCTAAAACTGCTTCGCTTAGCCAGTTCTTCAGCGAGTATGCGCTCATCTACTATCGATTAATGGTCGAAATTCGTTGGTTAGAATCTTTAGCTGCCAATCCTGATATCCCTGAAGTCAAAACATTAAATGATCAGGACAAAGCCTTTTTACAAAATATTTTAAACCAATTTGATGAAGAGCAGGCGTGGCTTGTCAAAGATTTTGAACGACAAACCAATCATGATGTCAAAGCGGTAGAATATTATTTACAAACAAAATTGGATAAGCAGGACAACCTTCGAACACTCAAGCCTTTTATTCATTTTGCCTGTACCTCTGAAGACATTAATAATATTGCTTATGCTCTGATGACCAAAGATGCCATCTCTCAACGAATTCAACCCTATCTGGCGGAAATCATAGCAGGTATCACCTTATTGGGCAAAAAACATGCAGAAGATGCCATGCTTGCCAGAACCCACGGACAGCCAGCCTCTCCCACCACCATGGGAAAAGAACTCATTAATTTTGCAGCTCGCCTCAAACGACCCATGCAACAATTGCTAGAGGTTTTAATTCCAGCCAAATGTAATGGCGCCGTGGGCAATTATAATGCTCATGTGGTTGCCTATCCTCAGGTTGATTGGCGAAAACATTGTGCCGCATTTGTCACTAGTCTTGGATTGTCTTTCAATCCTTACACCACTCAAATTGAACCACATGATGGTATTGCAGAAATTTCACATTTGATGATAAGAATCAATAATATTTTAATTGATTACGCCCAAGATATGTGGCAATACATTTCAATGGGCTATTTCACCCAAAAAACGGTATCAGGCGAGGTCGGATCCTCAACCATGCCTCATAAAGTCAATCCAATTGATTTTGAAAATGCAGAGGGTAATCTCGGTTTATCTAACGCGTTGTTTGAACACTTTGCAAACAAACTCACAAAATCAAGATTACAACGTGATTTATCTGATTCCACCGTATTAAGAAATCTCGGTAGCGCTTTCGCATATGCCATGATTAGCTATCAATCATTAGCCAAAGGAAATGACAAACTACAAATCAATAACAAAGCATTGATTTGGGATTTAAAAGATCATTGGCATGTCATCGCCGAGGCGATTCAAATGGTCATGCGTCGTGATGGGGATGATATGGCTTATGAAAAATTAAGAGACTTAACACGAGGCCAAACAATTAAGCAAAAACAATTACAAGAATTTATTCAAACCTTAAATTTAAAAGATGAAGATAAAAAACTTTTAATGCAATTAACTCCTGAAAATTACACAGGACTTGCCACTATATTGGTTAGGGCATTTTCATGATAGCAAGCCAAACAGGTCAAACTTATGCGTTTGATGCCTTGATCATTGGCGCAGGCCTTGCGGGTATGCATTACGCACTATCACTTTTAGAATTACAACCCAAGCTTCGTATAGCACTCATTTGTAAAACAAATGCACTCGAGTGCAACAGCTGGTACGCTCAAGGTGGAATTGCTGCGGTTGCTGTAGAGTCCGATAGTGTTCAGCAGCATATTGAAGATACGCTACAAGCAGGTGATGGTTTGTGCTACGAGCCGCACGTCTCTTGTATCATTCGCCAAGGTCCGCAAGCCATTCAGGAATTGATTCATTATAAAGTTCCTTTTAGTCAAAATCACGAAGGTAATTATCTGCTCGCCAAAGAGGGCGGTCACAGCCAAAGACGAATTTATAATTGTGGTGATCATACAGGGCAAAGTATTATTGAAAAATGTTATCAACAAATTCAAACACATTCCAATATCGAAGTATTTCCTAATCATTTGGCTGTTAATTTAATTGTTCACACCCCTCCTTTTCGTGTGGATATTCAAGAAGAAGTCGTCGGGGCTTATATCCTAGATGAACATTCCATGAAAATTCATACTTTTTTAGCTAATGTTGTGGTCCTTGCTACAGGTGGTTCGGGTAAAGTCTATCGCTATACCTCTAATCCCACGATTGCCACAGGCGATGGTGTAGCCATGGCTTATCGGGCAGGTGCAAGAATCGCTAATATGGAATTTTATCAATTCCATCCCACCTTACTCCATCATCCCAAACGCAATGATTTTTTAATTTCTGAAGCAGTACGAGGCGAAGGTGGTATTTTAAGAAATGCTGACACACTTGAACGTTTTATGGGAAAATATGATGCAAAACGCATGGAATTGGCAACCAGAGATATCGTAGCGCGTGCGATCTTCAATGAGATTGAATTATCACAAAAACAATTTGTTTATCTCGATATTACCCATCAACCCAAAAAGTTTTTACAAAGCCATTTTCCTTCTATCTTCGAAACACTGAAAGAGATTGGTATCGACATGAGTCAAGATATGATTCCTGTTGTACCGGGCGCTCATTATCAATGCGGTGGTATACTGACAGATATCGATGGTCGAACGGATATCAAGCGACTATTTGCAATTGGCGAAGTAGCATGCACTGGACTGCATGGCGCCAATCGTTTGGCCAGTAATTCTTTACTGGAAGCCGTTGTTATGGCAAAAAATGCTGCACATGCTTCGCTACGTGATATTATCAAACCCAATAAAATTAAAATTAATATTTCAGATTGGCAAAGCCCTACTGATTTCAATCCACGCCGTGCTAGTCAAATTAATAGTCATTGGAAAAGTCTAAGGAATGAAATGACTGCCTATGCAGGTATCATTCGTACCGGTGAAGGATTATCTGACTTACTACAAATACTTAAAATTAGAAGTAAAATTATTGAAAATTATTATTGGAATCATCTGATTACACGAGATCTCATTGAACTTCGAAACATTGTATGTGTAGCTGAATTAATTGTCAAAAGCGCCCTTGCCAGAAAAGAGTCACGCGGTGCTCATTATCGTGAAGATTTTCCTTTACAATTTAAAGAAGCCCGCAATAGTATGGATAAAATGATGTATCCAGAACATCGATTTGATTAAGTTTAAAATTGGCAATGACATTCCACACTCAGATTTCCTCTAGCAAAGCAGATATGTTGCTTCTTGTGATATCGATGAATAGCATGGGCACCGTCAAAATCATATCTTGTTTGAAATGTCGCTGCTTGAAACTAATCATAAAGCACCACAGTCCGGCCTCAATAATTTAAGTCTAGGCGTTGGGCAGACTTTTTGCGACAAAACCCTATGGAAGTAATGGAACGACCAACTAACTTAACGTCAGTTCGACATTGAATTTCTAACAAGCAATCAGTTGTTTTGAACATAAAATCAAAGATGGTTTTTTGGGTTGCAATGTATATGCAGCTATACCTGACAACAAATTAACCATAAAATTATTAATACTACGATGCCTTGAATGCTCTATTTGACTAATGTTTTTCTTAATTTTTGTAATCAATTGAAGTCCTTTTTCAAATAATGGATCAAATAATTTTTGAGAAATATAGCCACGATCACCGACTAATTTGCCTACCAAATTCTCAGTCAATGAAGGCACCGGCTCTCTATCATCAGTTGTAGCCTGAGTGAGCTTAAATGCCATGATTTCACCTTTGTCGTTAATAACAAGATGTAATTTGAAGCCAAAAAACCATCCCATAGATGATTTTCCTTTTTTCGCAATTCCTTTAAATACTCGATTAGAAGCTGCTCTTTTAATGTGACAAACATCAATTGTGGTAGCATCAACAAAATAAATCCCTGTTTGGGTTTTGCTTTGGGCCTGAATGAATGCACACATCGGAATTAAAATTGATGGCATTAATTCTATAAATCGATTGTAACTGAGAAGTTGGGGAAACTCTTTTTTCAGATGCTGTTTCAGATATTGAGTATAAAAACTTTTGAAATCTCTAAATCGCATTTGATGGAAATAAATCATAATTGTCATGATTTTACTTAAAATCATCGACAACGCAATATAACT
>CAZNFJ010000031.1:0-21276 GCA_964572685.1 uncultured Legionellaceae bacterium | reverse complement strand
TATCAAAAAAGTCAGTATATTAGCGGATTTTAAAACTTATGGGTAACGACATGTCACTTTTATTATCGATCAATCTGACTATCATTTATATTGGATTCCTTTTTATTACCCCCAAATTTAAAAAAGAATATTATGACACCTTTTTTAATCAACAACTGACCATTACTTTAGCAGCTCCTATTGTCGAAGAATGTCTATTCAGAGGCATCATTTTACAAGTATTGCTATCTTACTTAGCATTAGTATGCCCATCCACAATTATTTTTCCTTTTTTAAATCTTTCAATCGCTGCATTCTGTGCGATATTGGGAAGCTCGCTCTTATTTGGTCTTGCTCATATATCTAATGCAGAAGATCAAAATCATTTACAAGTTTTATGCACATTTTTATTAGGACTGTTTTTTGGATATTTATACCTACAATTCGGTCTGTTTACAGCCATAGGATCACACATCTTCAACAACACCTTGGCTTGTATAATTTTTTATTCTCAACTTGAAATTGTACAAGCACAAGGGTTTTATGCACCTGGTTATTCATGAATTTTAAATAAACCAGTACGCCTTAAAAGTGCCGGTTTAACAGTTGAACCCACATGACAAGTCTTAGAATATCCATCTGGGTTCAGTATTTGCGTACAGTGATGTATGGCATGCTCATAATAGACCAATAAAGGACATTCGCCATCAGGAATGATTGTTTTATAACACTCAGCTAATGGCGCCACAGGAAGAGCAAATGACATTGAGCAACAAAATAACATGATTAAAAATTTCATGGTTTTTCCTTTGCACTTTCATTGCATTTACAATTTGCCTCTGCAGAATTGGCTTTATATCCTAAATCACAGGTTTTAGTCCCATCTGGATTGTCAGTTACCTTACAATGATAAATCTCCTTTCCATCACATACATATTGAGGACATAATTCATCAGATGAAATCTGTTTTTTATAACATTCTAAATATGAAGGACAACTTTGAGCAAATAACAACTGACTCCACAGAAAAAAATATAAAAATTTCATAATCGTTCTTTTTAGAATACTTTGTTTAATCATAGCAATATTATTAATTTTTTGCATTCTCAGCATGATTAATCTAAAAATCATGCTGACCAATCATGCGGATCGACCTCAATAAACCAACGTAGGCCTTTGGGCGTATGAGTATTCATCCACTGACTAAGTATATCCAACTGAGCATGTAAATGAGGACGATTTTTGGATTTAATCACTAACTGCCAACGATGAACATTGGCTTTTCGCTCTAGCGGTGCAGGTGATGGACCCCACACTTCAAGTGATAAATCCTTCAATTGTTTTGCAGTATTACTTATAAATTCAATCACCTGACCAGGAAATTTCCCTTGCACACGAACCAAGGCTAAAAAACAATAAGGAGGCAAAAACGCGGATTCTCTTTGCTGTAAAAGCTCCAACATAAAAGCTTCATAACCTTTCTGAATTAAAGTCAGTAACAAAGGATGTTGTGGCAGATGGGTTTGAATACAGACTTCGCCTGGAATTTCAGCACGTCCTGCTCGACCCGACACTTGCGTTAACATTTGTCCTAAACGCTCTAATGCACGAAAGTCTGCTTGATAAAAACCACTATCACCATCAACTACCACCACCAAACTCAAATGTGAAAAATGATGCCCTTTAGCAAGCATTTGTGTGCCTACAATCAAACTTACCTCTCGTTCATCAATTTTTTTTAAGCCCTCCTCTAACTGAGTTCGATTTTTAATAACATCTCTATCAAATCTCAAGACAGGGCGTCCAAAATGATAAGTTAAAAAATCAGCAATCTGTTCAGTACCAACACCCACGGGTAATAGTTGATGTGAAAAACATTTTGGACACTGTTTGGGCGGGGCGCACGACCAACCACAATGATGACAAACCAACTTGAGTTGTGTACGATGAAAGGTTAAATGAACATCACAACGCTGACATTCTATCCCGCAACCACAATCATGACAAAACAATAATGGCGCATAACCTCGTCGATTGATGAACACTAAAACTTGTTGATTTTTATCCAAATGTTTTTGAATCATGAGAAGCGTTTCGTCGGCTATTCCATGCTGAGTTTTTTGACGTCTTAAATCTATCAGGTGATAGTTTAAAGGGGTACTTGTTAATGCTTTTTTATTTAAGATCAGTCTTTGATAACGAAGATTTTGTGCATGATAAAAAGTTTCAAGACAAGGTGTCGCGCTTCCTAATATGACGGGAATATTATGCATTTTGGCTCGCATCATCACAGCATCTTTCGCAGAATATCGGACGCCTTCAATTTGCTTGAAACTTGCATCATGTTCCTCATCGATGATAACAAGGCCTAAATTTTTAATCGGTGCAAAAATCGCACTTCTAGTACCGATAATCAGTGAGGATTTTCCATGATAAACATCCAGCCAGTTGCGATATCGTTGTTTTTCGGTCAAACTGGAATGAAAAACAGAAATAGGTGAGGAACATCGACTTTGTAATCGAGTCAGTAGGGCGGGTGTTAAACCAATTTCAGGTACCAGCAATAAAACTTGCCGACCTTTTTGAATAACCGCTTGAATCGCTTCAATATATACTTCCGTTTTACCACTACCAGTAACACCTTGTAATAAATACACTCTAAATTGACTATAATCAAATGCAGATACTGCCTGAATTTGTTCTTCATTTAAAGTAATCTTAACCGGCGTCGGATTAACAGGTAATAAAGTTGCTTCGTGATATTCATAAACGACAAGATGACTCTCATTCGCCTTTTTTATGAACGATTGGGAATAACCTTTTGATTTGAGTTCCTTAAGAGAGAGGGCTGGTAAGTTCTGACTCAAAATAGCGACCAATTCCTGCATTTTTTTTTGACGAGGCGCAATCACATGCCGTTGCTCTAAAGCTTCTTGAGTTAATTTCACCCAAATTTCTTGTGGATAGGTAATAGGCGTTTTTAAATCTTTCAAGGCTTTGGGTATTGCCAAAGCCAATATTTCTGATAAAGGTGCATGATAATATTTTGAAAGCCATTTTAACCACTGTAAATCAATGACTTCAAAAAGAGGTTGTTCGCAAGGAATTTCTAAGATTGATTTTAAAGTTCGTTGTTTTTCAGGAAGAATATAATCGATGACAATGCCCAGGCGATGTTGATTTCGAAAAGGCACCATCACCCGAGTACCCAAAGTCACCCTATCCTGACTGCAAGCATAGTCATATGCATCAGCATAGGTATTGGGAATACTAACTTTACAAATTAAATGATCATCGAGATTCACGTTGCCAAATATGTCCTGCTGATTGTCCAGGCGCCGAAAAAACTTTCACTTCAATTTTTTCTATCTCAAAATTTTCAAGCTCGGCAGAATCTAAAGTTAATTGCATGATAAACCATCGAGACAGTTCTTCAATGGTAATATTGGTTAGTGGCATTAACTTTACATCCTCTTTTAAAAAAGGCATGGTTTTATGATTAAACTTAAAATAATAATACGCCTCATCTTGAGAAAATTCTAGAAAAGGTGAGTACATGGGCATTAAAAATATTTGATTGAGCGACTCACATAAATCTCCCACTCGTTTTTTATAATACCGATAATCAAATTTCATGCCATTTTCAGATACCCACGCAGTAATTGCCACAAAAACCTGATAATAGTGCCCATGAAGAGGCTCGCGTTCAGTTGACGAAAAAATGGTAGTATGACCAGCGTTAAAAGTCATGTTTTCTTTTTCAAGTTCTATGGTACTTAAATATCGATTCATTACAAACTCACTCGCTTATCTTGTAAAGAAAATCCTTTTAATGGCCATTGAAAATTTTTACCCAAAGCCATGACTTTAAAAATTTCACCCATCTCTTGTGATTGGAGTAATAATTTTAAATAAGTGGCTTGTTTTTGGTAGGCAAGCTCATCCTCGATTTTTGCCAGTTCATCCAAAATACCATTGGCTAATAAAAATGCCGCTTGATGGGTATATCCTAAAATTGAAAAAAACAGATGATGTGCTTCTTCTGCAACATGAGTAAAGTCAACATGCGCCGTTATATCACAAAGTCCAGGTTGATTTAAAAAATCAGCGTGGGCTTTATGCCGTTGGTGGCACATGATGGTTCCCTCAAACCGATCAGGATGATAAAACTCGCGTCGAGGAAATCCATAATCAATCAACAGCACCACACCTTTGGATAAACAAGAATTCATTCCCGAAAGCCAGCCAGGTATCCACAAATTAACTTCAGAGCGATAAACACTATCCCCCAAATCAAGGTTTTTTACATATTGAATTAACTGAGCATTTGTGGATAAACAAAAAGTTTCCTGTAACTGTTGTTGGTCTTTATTCCAAACTATCATGCTCTCAAAAACCTCTCCATCACGCCATTCGAATCGATGTACCGGCATGGCATCTAAAACTTCATTGGCTAATATCACTCCTTCAAAGGATGGATTGGGCCATTCAGATAACCAAACTACTCGAGACGATAAATGTGGAATTTCTTGTTGAATACGCTGTTGTTGAAAATCTTTTAAAACAGGGCTAATTTCTAAAATATAGTAGTATTGTGGAAGTTGATTGAACAGCTCAAGGCCTTTTAACACATCCACACACAATCGACCACTTCCGGCGCCAAGTTCCAAAAAACAGGGATGGGAAAGATTTGAAAAAATAGCCTGGATTTGTTTAGCAAACGTCAAACCAAACAAAGGAGTTAACTCCGGAGCGGTGATGAAATCACCTTTTGGACCCAATATATGTTGATGGGTTGTATAATAACCAAATTCATGATCATACAAAGCCATTTCCATGTATTTTGGAAAAGCTAAAGGGAGATTATTTTGTATTTTTTTTAAAAAACTCATGGATTCACATTGCTTAACTCTAAAACTCGCAACATTATCACCAATTTGAACAGAAAGTGCAAATATTTATTGTCAATCCTACCTGGCTGATGTATTAATAATACGTGAATGATGAAAATATAGTGGTAAAATTTCTCCTTTCTTTAAAGGTCGACATTCGCACTGAACTCGAAAACTCACTGATGTGACCTGAAAAATCTCACAATTCTTCACTGCTTGTTCACGAAACTTACAATAATGAAAACATTTATCTTTGCAAGTATATCTGATAGAAAAAACACTTTGATTCCATACCATCAATGCCAAACCGCATAAAATCCATTTTTTCATCCATATCTCCTAATGTGTTAAATGACTTAACATACCCTCTTCTTCCCGAGCCACCCCATGATGAATTTGACCTAATATCAATTCACGTCTGATGTGACCATTAGGCATCACATACATGACACCTGTTTTTTTGGATAATCCTGATTGTGGCATCGACTGTAAAATTGACCATTGTTGCGTTAAGATAAAACTATCATAACCCAAAGCATACAAGCGACTATAGGTATTCCATGCTTCTGGCCATGGACGATGTCCTAACTGATGATTAAATACCCAAGGAATATCAACAAAATGAAGTCCATCAAGATCTTTATTTTGTGAGGGATTGTAGAAAGCATCATAAGAAGCCGATGTCGAATAAACTGGGATATCACCAGCATAATAATATTTTAATAAAGGCATAATTTGTCGAGCTACCGAAGGGTATGCCAACATAAAAATAGCATCAATATCTTGTCGACAAGAACCATGGATTTGTGAACGACCATTTTTCGCCTGGGTTTTATATTCAGAATAGCCCAAGCCCGATTGGATTAAATGGCTCATATTTTGTCCCCGACCATATTGAATAGTTTCCACAACCCTCATTCCTTGTTTTTGAGCTTCATTTCGAAAGACACTAGCAATTTCTTTTCCCCAAGCACTATCAGGAGTAATCATCAAAATTCGACGAAAGGATTTTTGAGACATGATATAGACCAATTGCAATGCCTCGTCTTTAGGAGAAAATCCAACAGCCATTTTATAACGTGACAATGAACCTGAATAATCATTAAGTAACAATGTTGGCGTACTTGAAAAACTAGCTCCAACAATTTGAACATCGGGTTTAGTCAAAGGTCCCACGACAATGCCAGCCCCTTCATCAATCGCACGATGATATTGTGATAAAGCTCCACCTTGATTGGTATCATAAAAGCGAATATTCACTCGGCTGTTTTTTTCTTGATAAGCTTGCATAAATCCTGTCTTAATGGCTTCTCCAGGACCAGATAATTGGCCAGACAAAGGCAAAAGCAAGGCAATTTGATTCGGGTTTTTCATTTCAACCGGCTTGTAAAAATCAAAAAATGAAAAAAATGAGCGTGGTTTTTTCACAATACTTAAAGCCGGATGATGCGGATAAAGTCTTTCCCACTCTGCAAGCTCTTCTTGAGCATTAGGGTGACGCATGATACGACTGAGAGCTAACCAGGCTTTCCACTCTGAACCTTCATCAGCTTCTAAAAACTGTGTATCGACCTCTTCATGAGACATTTTCTGTAAAAGTTGCCATAATTGTCGACGATTAATAAGTTGCGAACGATGTTCACCTAGTAAAATATCAAGCTTCATACGCTGCAATGCTGCTTGTGTATATTGATGCTCGGCTTGATAAGCTAAAGCCAAAAGCTCATGATACTCACATTGATAATACAAATCAGTTTCTTCCAAATTTTTGGCCTTTGCCAGAAATTGTAAACTTTCAGTAGTCATTCCCTGAATTAAATAATACTTAGCCCATAAAATTTGATAAATCGTAGATTGTCTATCGGTTTTTGCATAAAAGGATTGTAGGACAATGCGTGCTTTTTCATATTTTTTTTCCACCAGCAAACGTCCAGCGGCCAGAAGTTTTAAGTCTATACTTCTTAACTCATCACTGCCTTGTGCTTCTCGTACATAAAAATCACTCGACATGGTATACGGATCATAAATTGCAGATAATTCGACATCTGCGTAAGCTATACTTGTGAAAACAGATAAAAATACAAGAAAACTTAAACAAATTTGACCAAAACGATGTAAAATAGCAGCCATATCTATATTTCCAATAATTGAGCGCTGATATGAAATCTTTAAATGAACAAGGTGGAAAAATTTACATAGTTGCCACCCCAATCGGCAACCTTGACGATATCACACTTCGCGCCATTGAAACTTTAAAAAAAGTTGATCTTATTTTGGCAGAAGATACTCGTCATGCAAACATTTTATTACAACATTATCAAATCCAAACCCCATGCCAATCATTTCACGCTCACAATGAGCAAAAAAAAACAGAACACTATCTTAACATGGTTCAAAAAGGTACACAATTAGCTTTAATCAGTGATGCAGGAACACCGTTGATTTGTGATCCTGGTTATCCCTTAATTCAGCAAGCACAAAGTCTAGCTATTACCATCATTCCTATTCCTGGTCCTTGTGCGCTTATTTGTGCATTGTCTGCAGCAGGCGTTCCCACCGATAAATTTACTTTTTATGGTTTTCCACCAGCGAAAAGTCAAGCCAGAAAGAATTTTTTTCAACAATTGATGAGCAGCCCCGATACCAGTATTTTTTATGAATCCACGCATCGAATTATAGAATCATTAAAAGATTTAAAAAGTGTGCTAGGCCCCAATGAATCTATTATTCTTGCTAAAGAACTCACCAAAAGTTATGAACAATTTCAAAATCAAAGTATTGAGCAAATGATAGAATGGTTGCAACAAATCCCCCAGCGCACAAAAGGTGAATTCGTCATTATTGTACCAGCAAGAGATAAAAATGAGCCAGAAGAAGAGGTGATCAATCATTATTTAAAAACACTTTTACAACATATGGGAGCCAAACAAGCGTCTCAAATCGCCAACAACTTACTCAATATCCCCAAAAATAAACTGTATCAAATGGCCCTTAAATTGCAAAATCATTAATTTTTTTTCATAATGGAGAGAAGAAGTGCTTAACTGGCGCAAACTCATGCAAATAAACCATATTATCTTTTTAGGACTTATCGTTTCCCTCCCTATAAAAGCACAAGAATGGAAGCCCGTAATGATCATAGATCCCATGGGTATATTAAGACAAATCATGTGTAAACATGTTGAAAATTATGCTGTCATTGAAAATGATATTCTCGTCAAAGAACAAACATCCAGTAAAGAGCCAAAAGGACTGATGTTTCACAAATTAGGTGGAGATAACTGGAAAAATGGAACCATTTATTACGAATTTCAGCAAGATTTACCTGAAAGCACGCTAAGTGCCATTCAAGATGCTATTCATATTTTAGAAACCCATACCCATTTTCAATTCCTACCTATTCAAGCAAGTACCTCCCCCCCTAAAGACTATCTGATTTTTCGACCTGACTTTGGCAAAACTTGCGCATCTTATGTTGGAAGGCAAGGCGGACCACAAACAGTTTTGCTGGCGAAGCGCTGTAACACCATGAATATTGTCCATGAACTTGGACATGCCATTGGCTTATGGCATGAGCAATCACGACTAGATAGAGACACTTATATCCAAATTGTATGGGACAATATTCAAGATCCCAATCAATACAATTTTTCTCAACACATCACGGATGGCAAAGATTTTGGCGAATATGACTATTTATCAATCATGCATTACTCTGCTTATGCATTTTCAAAAAATAATCAAAAAACCATTGTTCCCTTACAAGGTAATTATGAAATTGGTCAACGAAAATATTTGAGCCCCAAAGACATTAGCACTATCAATCAAATTGCTCTTTCAAATTAGGACGACTTTATGCATTATTTATTAAAAAGACCCCGACGATTACGACAAACCCCAGCCATTCGAAATTTTGTCAAACAATTTACCGTTCCCTATGAAAAATTGGTGTTACCTTTATTCATTCGTTATGGTGAAGGAGAGATGATTCCCATCGCAAGCATGCCAGGACATCATCAAATTCGCCTACAACATATTCCAGACATCATGCGTTATTTACAAAAGATTGGATTAAAAGCGGTGATTTTATTTGGAATCCCTGAACAAAAAGATCCCCATGGAAGTTGGGGGACAAAAGAAGATGGTATTATCCAGCAGGCCATACGTATTATCAAAAAAACAACTCCTGAGATGTTGGTCATGGCTGATACCTGTCTTTGTGAATATACCGATCATGGGCATTGTGGTGTCATGGAGCATAATCATCTTTCAGAAAATGTTGATGTACAAAATGATCCCAGTATTAAATTATTGGCTGAACAAGCATTAAGCTATGCTCAAGCGGGCGCTGATATCATCGCCCCCAGTGCCTGTATGGATGGCATGATTTATGCCATTCGTGAAATATTAGATACACATCAATTTCAAAATAAAATTATTTTAAGTTACGCGGTTAAATATGCTTCTCATCTATATGGACCCTTTCGTCAAGCAGCCGAGGGAGCCCCTCAATTTGGTGATAGAAAAAGCTATCAAATGGATTACCAAACCTCACGTGATGCCTTGTTAGAATGTGAACTAGATATCCAAGAAGGTGCTGACATGCTGATGGTCAAACCTGGGCATACTTATTTGGATATCATCTACCAAGTTAAACAAAAATATCCACAGCTACCATTAGGTGCATATCATACCAGTGGTGAATTTGCGATGATCAAAGCCGGAGCTGAAAAAGGATACGTGAACGAAAAATTAACTGTTCATGAAATTATTACTGCTTTGCATCGTGCAGGCAGTGATTTTATTCTGACCTACTATGCCAAAGAACTTTTAGAATGGCAATTGAACAAATAAAAAAGCCTACGAACGTAGGCTTTTTTATTGAATATGTGGTTTTATATTTAGACCGTATAAAACAAAGAAAAACCAACATAATTCATATGAGAAGTTAACTGAATCATGGTATTTTCTGAATTAGAATAATTGCTAGATGTAGGATTATAAGAGTAATAATAATCTACACCAGCACCAACATGATCAGTTAACTGATAAGCCAAACCACAACCCAATCGACCGCCGGTAGAAGTTGTGTTATTAGAAAATGTAGGTAGATTTAACGCAGCATTAGGATTTTGATTAAAGTAAATATTTGAAAAAGACAAACCTACTCGACCATAAATCAAAACTTCAGGATTAATACGATATCCGGGCAATAAATCCAAGTTAACATAATTTTGAACCAAGAACTGATCTGAAAAAAATTGTCCAATATTGGTTACGCCAGGACGATCATCCCAGTTGGCACGGTGACTAGGAAAATAACTATTGGCTTCAACGCCTAAATAGTATTTGTTCAAATATGTTCGACCAACACCAGCAAATACACTGGCTAAAGCACTACTAGTGTTAAAAGAATTTTGTTGTTGAGCCAATGTTGTAGAGTTATAAGCTTTAATTTTATCATTATACATCGCCCCACCGATGCCAGCACCAACATACAAACCTTCTTTCATGGTCGGTTCTACAACAACGGGCCCCATGGTTCCAGCATATGCGCAAGAGATTGATAATGCTAAAGAACTTAACAATAGTTTGTTGAGTTGTTTCACTTTAATTCCTTATTTTTTTATTCTAAAAGCAGGCTTACAGTATCACAGAACCATCAGGTGAACAATAAGTAAATAACTACCAAAAAAGGACAAATTACTTTCCAATACAAAAATTAGAAAAAATTTCCCCTAAGAGATCATCAGCACTAAATTCTCCTGTAATTTCTGCGAGAGATTCATGAGCAAAGCGCAGATCCTCAGCCAATAACTCGGGAGCTTGATGAAATTGGAATGCTTGAGTTGCATTTTTTAACTGTTGCAAAACATCATCAAAAATCAAGAGATGTCTTTTACGAGCAATAAATTCACTTTGTTCAAGCTGAATACCCAGTAATGACTTGATTTTTTCTTTTAACGCTGTAATACCTAAACCTGTTTTGGCGGAAATCATCACATCAAAAGTAAAATCTTTAGATAAAGAAACCATATCAGTCTTATTCATCACATGAATAACGGGCGTATTTGTGGGTAATGATTTTTGAAGCTCAGAAGAGAGTTCGTCTTTGTGCCAATCAGGATAGGTTGCATCATGCAAGAAAAGTACGATATCAGCATGCTGAATCACAAACCATGCACGTCGAATGCCTTCTTGCTCGATTTCATCAACGCTATCTCGAAGTCCCGCGGTATCAATTAAAGTAACAGGAATATCATCGAGCAAAACTTGTTCTTTCATGACATCGCGAGTGGTCCCTGCTTGAGGAGTGACAATCGCCACATCTTTTTGAACCAAAGTATTCATCAGTGTCGATTTACCAGCATTAGGTCGCCCCGCCAGTACAATATTCAACCCCTCTTGTAAAATTTGACCTTGATGTGCCTGATGTTTTAAATGGGTAATTTTTTCAATAATAGCATCAATACGCATCTGCCATTGATATTGCTCAAGCCACTCCAATGCCTCATCAGAAAAATCAATAGTGGATTCCACATACATACGAATAGCTTTAATAGCCGATTCAATTTCATGGACATACTGAGAAAAAGTACCTTGTAAAGTTCTTGAGGCCATTTTAGCTGCGGTTGCAGATTGTGCATTGATTAAATCCACCACCGCTTCAGCTTGCACTAAATCGAGCTTATCATTTAAAAAAGCCCGTTCAGTAAATTCTCCAGGACGGGCTAATCTTGCACCATAATGAAAACAACAACGCATAATTTCCGCTAAAACATAAGGAGAGCCATGCATCTGAAATTCAATAACATCCTCTCCTGTATAAGAATGAGGCGCTTTAAAAAAAAGAAGAATGCCTTCATCAATCACTTGCGATTGTTCATCAAAGCATTTGGTAAAATGCGCATAACGAGGTTGAAGACTTTTTTGTTTAGAAATATGCAAAGCAATGGATAGTGATTTTGAGCCAGAAAGACGAACGATACCAACCCCACCACGTCCGGCTGGGGTTGCAATAGCAACAACGGTATCATGAGAATCAAGGATCATACAATTAGACCTTTACGGATTTTTCCCCATACTGCCGGGTTATCCACCATTGTTGAATAATGGATAAAGTATTATTCACAATCCAATATAAAACCAATCCCGAGGGAAAAGCCCAAAACAAAATAGTAAAAAATATAGGCATAAACATCATGGCTTTAGCCTGCATCGGATCGGGCGGTGTTGGGTTTAGTTTTTGTTGAATAAACATCGTTAAGCCCATGATTAATGGTAAAATATGCAAAGGGTCTGGAGCGGATAAATCTTTAATCCAAAATATAAAAGGCGCATGGCGTAATTCCACACTTTCGACCAAAACCCAATACAGCGCTATAAAAACAGGAATTTGAACCAAAATTGGCAAACATCCACCCAAAGGATTAACTTTTTCTTGACGATACAATTCCATGGTTGCTTGACTAAACTTTGCCTTATCATCACCAAATCGATGCTTGAGCTGTTCGAGCTTAGGCTGGAGACGACGCATATTAGCCATTGAGCGGTAGCTGCTAGCTGATAGTTTATAAAAACATAGTTTAATAAAGATGGTAATAAAAATGATACTCCATCCCCAATTTCCCAAGAATCCATAAATGGTTTTCATAAATTTAAACAAAGCATCTGATAAAAACCACAACCAACCATAATCAACGGTTAAGTCTAAACCGGGTGCTAAGGTTTTTAACACTGCTGTATCCTCAGGTCCAACATAAAGTTGACTTTGAATTTCGCGAGATTGATGTGGCGCTATTGTATAAGGCTCACTCACCGCTCCGATAATATAACGGTTATCACGATATTGAGAATATAAACGATTCATCATATTTTGAGCGGGTATCCAGGCTGTTAAAAAATAATGTTGCTGCATGGCCACCCAACCACCATTGGCATCAGCATCTAAATCTTGCTTTTTAATTTGATCAAAATTAATTTTTTTATAACGGTGCTGTCCCGGTTGCCCATAAGAGGCGCCTGTAAAAGAACCAATTTGAAACATACTTGACTCTGGAATTTGTGGGCTTTTCCAGGATATTTGTTGATTCAAATAGGTTTTCAAAGGATTATTAGTGTCATTTTGAATTTTATAACTCACATCAATCACATAGCTTCCAGGTTTGAAAGTATAAGTTTTTTGAATATGTATTCCGCTTTCTCCCTGCCCATTGAAAACCACTTTTAGTTCTTTTTGCTGAGCACCTAAGACATATTCATTCTGATATGTTGAATAGCGTACGGGAATATTTTCAGGTTGACCATTTTGCATGGTAACAAAACCAGAAGTCGCAAAATATTGATGGGCCTCATTACTAGTAAACAATTGAAATGGTACATTGTCTTTTTCAAAATTTTGAGGATATTTCAATAAAGAAGCATCAATCATTTGACCTTGTTCAAGATTAATACCCAAATCTAAGACATCCGTTTTAACACGAATGATTTTTGATTGCTCTATAGGAGTCGGTTCAATCGTCGGTTGTTGGTAAGTCGTTTCTATAATAGTTGCGGGTTCTGAAATTTTTGCATGGGTTGCCTTCCAATCTGACCATAAACTAAAACTAACGATAGCAAAAGCACCATATATCAATAAATTTTTCATATCCATGTTTTATTCTCTTCATTGGGTTCAACAGGATCATAGCCACCTTGGTTCCAAGGATGACACCGAAATAAACGTTTGATTAATAAATACATTCCTATCAATGGACCTTTCTTTTGCAAAGCATCTAATGCGTAATGAGAGCAAGAAGGGGAAAATCGGCAAGCGGAAGGGAAAAAACGACTTATAAAAATTTGATAGATTCTAATAAGTAGACATAAAGCATGAATCAATATCATTTTAACTTTTGCCATAATTTTTCAATATTTTGATGAATGTATTGTATTTTCTGTTTATCACAGGGTTGATTCATCAGAATCACCACATCATAAGCAGGTAATAATTCTTGTAGACGAAAACTTTCTTTGATAATTCGCCTGATTTTGTTTCGCACAACAGCGTGATTTACATATCGTTTTGATATAGCAAAACCTAAGCGGGCATATGGCAATGTATTGGGTTTATACAATAGCGTTAAACTACCATACACCTGCTTTTTGGCTTTATTAAACACGTGATTAAAATCTTGTTTTTTGATTAATCGTCGTGCTTTACAAAAACGACTCACTTATGCTGATAAACGATGACGGCCTCTGGCGCGACGACGTTTAATAACTAAGCGACCACCGCGAGTCGACATACGTTGACGAAAACCATGATCTCTTTTGCGCTTAATGTTACTGGGTTGAAAAGTACGTTTCATAATTATTTACATCGTAGATTAAAACGCCTGATCTTAAGAAAATATTTAAACAATGTCAAGAAGCTTTGTATACATTTGATTAAATAAATAAAGAATAGATCTTTTATTTGTTTATTACTATTAGTGATTAAAAAGCTGTTGATTTTTTAATTTTATTACATTTTTACAATAAGTTAATGATTGAATAACTGATGATCTAGAGCACCTTTTTACTTGTGAATAAAATGTTCTTAATATAAAGAGGCTGTTTTATCCACAGGACTTATGATGCTTTAAATTCAGTTTTTCACCAGCTTTAATTTGGAATAAGAGAGGAATTGTTCATAGATATAATCAATAAAGGGAGATAACGGCATAATAGAGCATTGATATTTAACTAAAACACCAATACCTAAAATTAATAGTGATTGATTAAGACTAGGTAAACAATTGATATAAGGTTTAAAAATAGAAAATCCAGGCAACGCTTTAGCCTCAGTTTTTTTATGCGAATATCTTCTTTCTTGAATAACAAGGGTTTTCATTTGCCCTTGAATATTATAATAATATTTTCCCAGGGCACTATCTAAACTAAGAAAATAATCATGATGCTTTTTAAAACCTTGATCATGGCCATGCACATTAAAAACCAGATAAGAATGTTGTTTAAAGGGGCGTATGGATTCATATTTTCGATTCCAAATTAAATCTCGCCAAAATACAGTTTCAATCAAATGCTTTTGAATCAATTTTGCATCAGGATCTCTGGCATTATTTCTAAATAATGTTATCAACTCTTCTTTTTTTTGATATCTAAACATGTTCTTTAAATTTTTTAAGGTACCAGCAAGAGCATCCATATCATTATCTTTCCAATCAATTTGGTACTCCGCAGTCAACGCTCTAAGTTGTTTAAAGCCCATAGCAGCATGTGTAAAGATATAAAAATATCTAGAATCATGTGAATAACCATAATCTAACAACTCTAAATGAGGCAAATATACGTTTTTAAGCCATTTTTTTATCCAGTTTTTGGATATAACTTGATAAAACACTACTTTTTGTAAGGCTAGGAAAGATCGCATGTTTTCATCAGAAAGCATTCTGTTGTGATGGTCTAACTTTTGTTCTCCTAAAATATATTGTAGTGAAGATAAAAAAGTGACGCCATGATTAGAAACTAAAATAGAAAAATGGATCCCATGATCATGCAATTGACTTAAAATAAGCATAATAAATAAATCGCACTCACCACGGTCTGCTAGCTCATCACCTAAAAGCCGAATTTTAATTCGACAGGGGTTGATAACGAGTTCATCTAATAATTTTAAAAATGAAAAGTACTGTTTTTGCAGTTCTAGATTCCATGAATTAGGATCAAATTCTTGTTGTTGTCCAATTTGTTGATAAAGCTTATATAATTTCAAGTAAGTTTGACGTGAAATAGATATGACGCCATTTTTTTGTAAAAAATAGATAAATAAAATCGGATTGGCATGTAAATCACCCAAAGTCAGAACAGTACCCGGAGAATGATAAAATGGTTTAGGGAAAATCGATAAATCTATGGTTTCTAACATAACAAAAAAAGATATAAAAATTGCAACTAGAATTAAAAATAGAAAGGGCCAATCGGTGTGTCGCCAATTGACCCAGTGGAATGACACATAGCAAGTCCAACCTCGCAGAAAAAATTATGCCACTGATAAATAGTTAAGTCAATAAAGCTATGGAAAAAAGTTGTATACCCCCCCTTGAATCATGTGGATAAAAGTCATGACTAAACTTATCCTGATCTTGTCCACAGATAAAAATGAAGTCTAAACGCAGGATAAATTTTAAATAAATTATTGATTTTTAATAAAAAAATCAAAATATCTACAGAAAATCGAAACATAATAACTATAAAAGAAGTAAATACTTAAATATTAATATTATTATACAAAAGACATGGATTGCCCAAATTGTCTTCTTACTTTATAATTTTTAAGTTTCAATACCATCAAGAGATGAATCTTCCTTATGTTTTACTCATCAAATCTCAAAGATTTACGTGATTTTTATATTCAAGCCTGGAAAAAACAGGGAAAAGTTCAAGAGCTGACAGATTTAGAAAAAAGAATTTGTGATGTGATTGCAAAACATCCGGAATATCAGAGCTATATATCAACGAACTATTTAGAAAAAAACTTTGAGAATACCAATCCTTTTTTACATATGAGTCTTCATTTAGCTTTGCAAGAACAAATCCAAACCAATCGACCTCAAGGAATTCAAGCTGTTTATTTAAAACTTATTGAAAAGCATGGTGACAAACATCAAGTGGAACATGCCATGATGGAGGTATTAGAATATATTCTTTGGGAGGCTCAAAGAATCAACCAAATGCCAGATGAAACAGTATATTTAAATGCTTGTAAAAAGTTAGCTGAATTTTAATCACTGGATCTCTTGATAATTTTTTCGCATAATAGAAATAATTTTTTTACTAGTGACTGGATTTATGGATCACCCATCCAAAACACATTTTGGCTATCAAACAGTTGATGAAACTGAAAAGCAAGCTAAAGTCAATGACGTTTTTACTAAAGTTGCACATCAATACGATATTATGAATGACGTGATGTCTTTGGGTATTCATCATTATTGGAAATGGCTAACAATTCATACAGCATTGATTAAAAAAAATTCTCAGGTATTAGATCTTGCTTGTGGTAGTGCGGATTTAAGCCGTTTGATATGTAAAAAATATTATCCAAATATTAATTTGTATTTAGCAGATATTAATGCTGATATGTTAAATCAAGGTCGAACTCGTTTAATCAACATGGGTTTTATGGAAAATATTCAATATTTTCAAGTGAACGCAGAAGCACTTCCTTTTCTTTCTCAATATTTTGAAACAAGTATCATGGCTTTTGGTTTAAGAAATGTCACGCACCAACAACAAGCTCTTCAAGAGTTGTTTCGAGTAACAAGACCTGGAGGCAAAATTTGCATTTTAGAGTTTTCAAAACCTAAGCTGGATGTAATAAAACGTTTTTATGATTGGTATTCTTTTCATGTAATCCCTAAAATGGGGCAATGGGTTGCTAATGATGCAAATAGTTATCAATATCTGGTAGAATCAATTCGTATGCATCCAGACCAGGAAACTTTAAAAAACATGATCTTAAAAGCAGGTTTCGATCGTTGTGATGTTCATAATCTAACTGGTGGAATCGTAGCTTTGCATGTTGCCTATAGGTACTAATATCATGTTAAAAAAACTGTCTTTACAAGCACTACAATTCGCTATTAATCAAGCGTTATCTTTGGATCATTCCACATTGGAACGTTTAAGTGGGTTAAATGGCAAATGTATAGAAATTGTTGTTTTGCCACTTCATGTTCATTTTTACATTCGTTTGAATCAATCTATTATTGAATTACATCACGAATCTTCTCAAAAGCCTGATACAATTATTCATACGAGTCCCATGGGTTTGATTCGAATTAGTTTTTTGCCCAGTTCTAAAATGCGTTCACTTTTTAACGATCATATTCAAATTTCAGGTGATATACAGCTTGGTCAGGAACTCAAAGAAATTTTTGATAAAATTGATATCGATTGGGAAGGGCATCTGGCACACTTTACCGGTGATGTGGTCGCCTATCATTTGAGTAAAGTTTTTCGAAAAGGCAAACAAATTCAAGAAAAGTATTCTCAGTCTTTAAAATTTCAGGCCAAAGAATTTATTTTATATGAAAAACAATGGTCACCTACGCAATCTGAACTTGAAGAATATTATCGAATTGTAGACGATACCCGTTTACGAACGGAGCGATTAATTGCTCATGTACATTATTTGATGGCTGAAAATGAAAAAAATTAAAGTATTTTTTAGGCTTATATATATCCAGTATGTTTGGATAAGTAATGGATTGGATGATATTCTGACATCTCATCGTCAACTGAGTATGTTTCGATTTTTAATTTATTTTAATCCTTGGTTTTGGATACGTCAAAAGCAAGAGCCCGCCGTGGCTATACGACAAACATTAGAAACCCTGGGACCTTTATTCGTTAAGTTTGGGCAAGCTTTATCTACTCGTCCGGATATTTTGCCTTCTGATATCGCCCATGAATTGAGTAAATTACAAGATAAAGTTCCTCCTTTTGCTAGTGAAAAAGTTTTAGAAATTTTAAATAAAGCCTATGGCAAACCTATTCATGAGGTATTTTTAGAATTTGATATTGAGCCTTTAGCCTCAGCTTCCATGGCACAGGTTCATCGTGCTAGACTTTATTCAGGTGAAGATGTCGTTGTCAAAATTTTACGTCCTAAAATTCGAGAAACCATTGAGCATGATATTGAAATTTTAAAATATTTAGCCTATTGGGCTGAGAAATATATTCCACATGCTAAAAAATTAAAACCTCGTGAAGTAGTGAGTGAATTTGAACATAATTTACTCGACGAGTTGGATTTACATCGAGAAGCAGCTAATGCTGCACAACTTAAGCGTAATTTTAATCAATCACACTTGTTATATGTGCCAGATGTTTATTGGGATTATATTCGAGAAAACATTTTAGTTATGGAAAGAATAAATGGTATCCCTGTTAATGACATAGAACAGCTAAAAAAACATCATATTAATTTAAAATTATTGGCTGAAAGAGGGTTGATTATTTTTTTTACGCAAGTGTTTCGAGATTGTTTTTTTCATGCCGACATGCATCCTGGAAATATTTTTGTTTCACGTGAGAATCCGGAGAATCCACAATATTTATGTGTTGATTTTGGAATTGTTGGGACGCTTAATGAAAGAGATAAGTATTATTTAGCTGAGAATTTATTGGCATTTTTTAACCGAGACTATCAACGAGTAGCAGATTTACATATTGCTTCAGGATGGGTGGCTAAAGATACTCGAGCTGAAGATTTTGCCAGTGCTATTCGTACGGTATGTGAACCTATTTTTGAAAAACCCTTGAAAGATATTTCTTTTGCACAATTAATGATGCGTTTATTTCAAGTGGCCAGACGCTTTCATATGGAGGTTCAGCCTCAATTGGTATTATTACAAAAAACATTACTGGCTGTCGAGGGCTTAGGACGGCAAATTTATCCAGATCTAGATTTATGGCAGACCGGAAAACCTTTTTTAGAAAAATGGGTAAAAGAACAGGTTGGAATAAAAGCCTTGATTAAGCATTGTAAAGCCAATATTCCTTTTTTTGTTGAACAATTGCCCTATATGCCACGTTTAATGAATGATGTGTTAATGTTAAATAAAGAACAATATGAGTTATCTTTGAAGTGTTTTTCGGAGTATAAGACTCCAGTAGCAAAAAAAAGTCATTTTTTTAAACGTTGTGGTATAATTTTATTGTTTGGTGTTGGTGCTATTTTGGGTTATTATTTGCGCGACATTATTGATGAACAATATTTTTTGGCTTTTATAATGGGTTTGACGGTCAGTAGTGGTTTATTGTTGTTGACTCATTAAATGTACTCGAGGAGATGAAATGGGTTTGAGCGGAATCAGTCCGATGTCTTTGTTATTAATTCTCTTGATTGTCGTTGCTTTGTTTGGTACTGAAAAATTGAAACAATTGGGTACCGATCTTGGAAAAGCTATAAAAAATTTTCAAGATGCCATGAAAGACGATAAAAATCGTCCCTAGTTATTTTTAAGATATTGTTTATTTAGGACTCATTTATGCAAAAAACAGCATCGAAGCGCATTCAATCGATTTTTCGTGGTGCAGTGGGAAATTTAGTAGAGTGGTATGATTGGTATGTCTATGCGGCTTTTTCAATTTATTTCGCCAAATCATTTTTTCCTAATGGCAGTTTGACGGCACAATTACTAAATACATCAGCCATTTTTGCGGTTGGTTTTTTTATGAGACCTTTGGGCGGTTGGTTGATGGGAACATATGCCGATAGGCACGGCCGTCGTAAAGCACTGATTGCATCGGTGAGTATTATGTGTATCGGATCATTAATGATTGCGATTACACCAACCTATGAGCAAATTGGAATTTTTGCACCGATTTGTTTGACCTTTGCCAGACTGTTGCAAGGTCTATCCGTTGGTGGCGAATATGCATCTTCAGCGACTTATTTGAGCGAGATGGCTTCTGAACATAATCGTGGTTTTTACTCAAGCTTTCAATACGTGACTTTGATTGCCGGTCAATTAATGGCGTTGCTCGTGCTTATGATTTTACAACAATTTTTATTAACACCTGAACAATTAAATAGTTGGGGATGGCGTATTCCTTTTTTCATTGGCTCAGTCATGGCATTGATGGCTTTGTTTTTACGATTAGGTATGGAAGAAAGCGAAAGCTTTCAGAAAAAATCCAAAAAAACATCGGGGATTAGAGCGCTTGTTCAATATCCTAAAGAAGTGATGATTGTTGTTGGTTTAACCATGGGTGGTACTTTGGCATTTTATACCTATAGTACTTATATGCAGAAATATTTGATTAACAGTGCTGGAATGACCGAGAAAGTTTCAACCATGATTACTGCTGCAACTTTATTTGTGTTTATGTTGTTACAGCCTGTTGTGGGTTTATTATCTGATAAAATTGGACGGAGACCTTTGCTCATATCTTTTGGTGTTTTGGGAACATTATGTACATTGCCAATTTTGTCAACTCTGCATCATGTGAGCCACCCCATTAATGCTTTTTTCCTTATTATGATTGCACTAACGATCGTTAGTGGTTATACCGCGATCAATGCTATTGTAAAAGCAGAGTTATTTCCAACAGAGATTCGAGCATTAGGTGTGGGATTACCCTATGCTTTGACGGTTTCTATGTTTGGTGGAACTGCGGAGTATATTGCCTTATGGTTTAAAAATATTGGTGTTGAACAAGGTTTTTACTGGTATGTAACAGTCTGTATATTTTTATCCTTAATGGTTTACATTTTTATGCCAACACAAGCTCAAAAAAACATTTAAAAAAATGTGAATTCGATATTCAAAAAAAGTATAAGATATTGAAATAAGGGTCCTTTTTGTGATCTAATTTGGCTGAAATTCTCAGTTTTAGTCAAATTATGATTACA
>CAZNFJ010000030.1:0-21985 GCA_964572685.1 uncultured Legionellaceae bacterium | reverse complement strand
TTTTTTCAAGTACTTTTTTAGATATTTACCGAAAACTCATTGGCGAGACGTATAGATTAAGCCAAAACCTAGGCCCTAGACGCTGAAAAACTCCATACCTCAGATAGTGATGACTTTTGAAGTAATAAAGCAAATATTCGATCAAGACCCAATGCCACCCCGCTACATTCAGGCATGCCCGATTCTAATGCCGCCAATAATCGATAATCCACGGGCACCTCTGGTAGATTTTTTTTCATTCGTTGTTGGTTGTCTTGCTCAAAACGCACTCGCTGACTTTTGGCATCGGTTAATTCATGAAAGCCATTGGCCAATTCAACCCCTTGCCAATACACTTCAAAACGATGCGCAATCAAGCCATCGGTTTTAGCAAGAGATGCCTGACTTGCAGGAAAAGAATCTAAAACAACAGGAACATTTAATGATTTTAAGCCCTGCTCAATGACCATCGCCATCAAAAGATGTAGATAGTCATCAACACCATCATTTTCATCTAAAACATCTCCTAAACCCTGGGTTGTAGCCATAGCTTTGACTTCTTGAAGATTGGTTTTAAGCGGATCAAATCCACAAAAATCAAGAAATGCTTGTTGATAAGTGAGATGCTTAAATTTGGGGACATCACCCAAGCAATGAAATAAATCCTCAATTTCTTGAATCAAATAATGATGGTCAACATCGAGTTGATACCATTCCAGAAGGGTAAATTCAGGATTATGCCAGCGACCAAACTCGTCATCACGAAATACTCTGGCTATCTGAAAAATAGGGCCTGACCCTGCGGCTAAAAGTCGTTTCATATGATATTCTGGAGAAGTCTGGAGAGCATACTCTTTCCCCCGAAAATAAGCTCTGATATTGGCAAGATGAATATCGGTAACGCCAAATTGAGCCATGTAAGGGGTTTCAACTTCTAAATATTGTCGATTTTGAAAGAAAACTCTGACTTTTTCCATCAATTGTTGACGTGCTTTTAAAGTTTCAATAGATGCAGTGGGTTGCCAATCCATTAAAAAAACATCCCCAATTCTAATCGCGCAATTTCACTCATGCGTTCTTGCGTCCAAGGTGGTTCCCAAACAAGCTCCACCGTACAGTCAGCGACCTCAGGTATTTGATTGATGGTTTGCTCCACCTGGCCTGGAAAAGTCTGCGCCACAGGACAACCCGGTGAAGTTAAAGTCATTTGCAAATGAACATGATGTTCATCATCAATTGCTATATCGTAAATCAATCCCAAATCATAAATATTAACCGGGATCTCTGGATCAAAAACGGTTTTTAAAGCTTCTACAACCAATTCATTAATGGCTTCTTTTTTAATCTTTTTCTTTAATCCAAACATAATCTTTACTCAGTTTTTGCAATATCCGGTTGATGTTTCAAGGCAGCTATTAAGGTATGCCAGGCTAAAGAAGCACACTTTACCCGAGCAGGATAAGCGCGAACGCCTCCTAAAACCTGTAATTTTAAAAAAGGTAAAGTATTGATATCAAATCCATCATCCGTTAATAACAAATGCACCTTATCAAAAAGTGCTTTGGCCTCATCGATTCTTAATCCTTTTAAAGTTTCAGTCATCAATGAAGCCGATGCTTGTGAAATCGCACAACCCTGACCTTCAAAACGCACATCTTCAATCACATCCTCATTGATTTTCAAATACAATTTCAGCCTGTCACCACACAAAGGATTGTGCCCCTTGGCTTCACAGCTGGGATTGTCCATTGAACCAAAGTTTCTAGGGTTTTTGTTGTGATCAAGAATGACTTCTTGATATAACTCTTTTAAATCTAGCATTAGCCAAATACCTCTTTAACTTTTTCAAGGGATTGCATACATCGGTCAATTTCTTCACGGGTATTATAAAAAGACAAAGAAATACGAGCCGTTGCAGCCACATCCAAGAAGTCCATCAACGGCATGGCGCAATGATGACCACTTCGAATAGCAATTCCTTGAGTATCTAAAATTGTCCCAATATCATGGGCATGAATTTTGCCATGTACAAATGACAAAACGGGTACTTTATCACTCGAAGTCCCTAAAATATTAAATCCCTTGAGCGCCTTAAGTCGCTCAGTGGCGTATTCCAATAAAGCCGCTTCGTAGGCCAAAACCTGTCTTAAATCGAGGGATTGTAAATAATCGACGGCCGCTGCCAATCCAATAGCTCCTTCAATATTAGGCGTTCCGGCTTCAAATTTATAGGGAACTGGCGCATACTCAGTCAAATCAAAGCTAACATGCGTAATCATCTCGCCACCACCTTGATAAGGTGGCATGGCATCCAGTAACTCCGCGCGCCCCCATAAAACCCCGATGCCTGTTGGACCATACATTTTATGACCTGACAAGGCATAGAAATCTGCATCCAATGCTTGAACATCAATCGGTAAATGAGGAGTGGACTGTGCGCCATCAATGACAACTTTTGCACCAACAGCGTGCGCCATTTTTATCATTTCTTCAACCGGATTGATGCTACCCAAAGCATTAGAGGCATAACAACAAGCCACTGCTTTGGTTTTAGGTCCCAAAAGCTCAGCAAAACGTTCTAACATCAACTCACCATTTAAAGCAATGGGAGCAATCTTTAAAATGGCGCCTGTTTTTTCACAAATCATCTGCCATGGCACAATATTGGCATGATGTTCCATGTGTGTGAGTACAATCTCATCACCTTCTTGCAAAAGTGGCAAAAAATAACTATTGGCGACTAAATTAATCGCTTCGGTTGTACCACGAACAAAAATACATTCATGACTGCTTTTTGCTCCAATAAAATGAGCAATTTTTTCACGCGCAGTTTCATATGCCATGGTAGCACGAGCACTTAAATCATGAACACCACGATGTACATTAGCATTAATGGTTTCATAATAGTTAGTGATGCTATCAATCACTTGCTTGGGCTTTTGAGTGGTGGCAGCATTATCAAAATAAACCAAAGGATAACCATTGACTGTTTGATGTAATATCGGAAAATCTTTTCGAATCTGCTCAACGTTTAACATAAGGCGTCCTCTTTAATGTTCCAATGTTTGTAAACCATATTGTTTAAAAGATTCATTGGAAATCGCATCCATGGGCTCTTTAATAAAAGCTTGCACCAAAATTTGTTTTGCAAATGCTTCGGTCAATCCGCGAGTCTGTAAATAAAACAAAGCATCTTCATCCAACTGACCAACTGTTGCACCATGACTACAGATCACATCATCGGCATCAATTTTTAATTCTGGGCAAGTGATCATCTGTGCATATTTTGATAATAGCAAATTTTTATTCGATTGATGAGCCTCTGTTTTAAAAGCGTCTTTATAAACATCTACTCGTCCAATAAATACACCATGCGCATGTTCATCCAAAATGCCTCGGAAATTCTGTTCGCTAATACAATGCGGCATCTGATGTTGGATATGAACGCGTTGCTGGAGTGTCTGTTGACCGGCAGCCTGAAATACCCCTTGCAAAGCAACTTTCGCTTCTTCACCTTGTAATTCAACGAAACTGTCACAGGAAGCATAATGCCCACCCAACTGCAATAAGAAACTCTCAAAACTGGCTTTTGAAGCAAGTTTTAAGCGCAATTGACTTTGCAACATAGCGGTAGTATTGAGTTTTTGTAAACGCAGATGGCTACAATTAGCTTGCGCTTGTATTGAAAAATCACTCACCTGATTAATAAACCCAGCTTGCTCATCGGCACTATCAAAATACTCAATGACTTGTAGACTGGATTGCTCATGGGCCACAATCAAATTTCTGACATGACTCACCACACCTTGCTCAGATTGGTAATGAATGAGAATCGGTTTGAGGATTTTGACCTTTTCAGGCACTTCAATCCAAACGCCAGCCTCAAACATCGAAGCGTTTAAAGCATCAAAAGCATCATCTTGTTCCCCAATAGAGCGTAGATAAGGTTTGACTCGTTCTGGATAGGTTTCAATGGCTTGCAACAAAGGCATAATGATAAGACCTGCTGGCAGCTGCCCCACATCATCTAACATCACAGTTTGATTTTTACAAATGATACGATGTGCATCAAAAGGCAATATTTGCTCTGGTTTTTGGGCTTTTTCTTTGAGTTTAAATTGTTGTGCAAACAATTGTTTCAAAGGTGCATAACGCCACCACTCTTGTTTAGAATTAGGCAAGCCAATGGTATCAAAATGTTTTTTTGCTTCTTGGCGCCAGTGGTGAAACCAAGATTGTTGACCTGTCAAATTGAGATTTACATCAACCAACCATTCGCTCATGCTTGCTCCAAAGATTCAATCCAGCCATAACCTTTTTCCTCAAGTTCCAAAGCCAAATCTTTATCTCCTGATTTCACAATTTGACCATGCGCCAAGACATGCACAAAATCAGGCTGGATATAATTGAGTAAACGTTGATAATGCGTAACAACAATCATCGAGTGTTTAGGATCTCTTAAAGCACTCACGCCTTCTGCGATGGTTTTGAGAGCATCAATATCCAAGCCCGAATCCGTTTCATCAAGAATGGCCAATGCAGGCTCTAAAGCCAGTAATTGAACCATTTCATTACGTTTTTTCTCACCACCGGAAAATCCAGCATTGATATCACGATAAAGAAAACTTTCATCCATAGATACTTGTGCACACTTCTGACGAATAAAACTTAAAAAATCAATCGCATCCAAAGTCATTCTGCCTTGGGCTTTTCGAACCGCATTTACGGCTGCTTTTAAAAAATTAATATTGGTGACACCAGGAATTTCAATGGGATATTGAAAAGATAAAAACAATCCCATTTGGGCACGTTCTTCAGGCAAAAAAGTCGTTAAGTCTTGATCCTTGAACAATATACGACCCTTGGTGACTTGATAGGCGGGATGTCCGGCTAAAACTTTAGATAGAGTGCTTTTACCAGAACCGTTAGGTCCCATAATTGCATGCACTTCGCCCTCACCAATTGATAAATTGATGCCTTTTAAAATTTCTTGATCGCCAATATTGGCATGAAGATTTTCGATGATTAACATTATCCAACCGCCCCCTCTAGACTGATACCCAACAACTTGGTTGCCTCTACAGCAAACTCCATTGGTAATTCTTTTAAAACCTGTTTACAAAAGCCATTGACAATCATGGCAATAGAATCCTCATGGGAAATACCACGTTGTAAACAATAAAATAATTGCTCTTCACTAATTTTTGAGGTTGTGGCCTCGTGTTCAATTTGTGCAGATTGATTTTTGACCTCTATAACAGGGAAAGTATGTGCGCCACATAAAGACCCCATTAATAATGAATCACATTGGGTGAAATTACGGGCACCCGTTGCAGTAGGAGCGACTCTGACCAAGCCACGATAAGCATTGGAAGAACGCCCCGCACTAATTCCTTTTGAAATAATGGTTGAGCGAGTATTTTTCCCAATATGAATCATTTTCGTGCCGGTGTCTGCTTGCTGATAGTGATTGGTCACTGCCACTGAATAAAACTCACCGACCGTATCATCACCCTTTAAAACAACGCTTGGATATTTCCAGGTGATAGCAGAACCCGTTTCAATTTGTGTCCAGGAAATTTTTGCACCACGTTCCTTGCACAAACCACGCTTGGTCACAAAATTATAAATTCCCCCCTTGCCTTCAGCATCTCCAGGATACCAATTTTGCACGGTTGAATATTTAATTTGAGCGCCCTCTAAAGCCACAAGCTCTACGACAGCCGCGTGCAGTTGGTTTTCATCACGCATGGGTGCCGTACAACCTTCTAAATAAGATACATAGCTATTTTTGTCGGCAATGATTAAAGTTCTTTCAAATTGCCCAGTCGCAACCGCATTGATTCGAAAATATGTGGATAACTCCATCGGACAACGCACACCCGGCGGAATATATACAAAAGAACCATCGCTAAATACCGCAGAATTAAGGGCGGCATAAAAATTATCACGATAAGGAACCACCGTGCCTAAATATTGTTGCACCAATTCAGGGTGTTTCTGTAAAGCCTCGGACATCGAACAAAAAATCACGCCATATTCAGCTAATTTGGCTTTAAAAGTCGTCGCAACCGAGACACTATCAAAAACCGCATCCACAGCCACGCCCGCGAGCATTTCTTGTTCTTTTAATGGAATGCCTAATTTTTCATAGGTTTTTAACAATTCCGGATCAACTTCATCTAAACTCTTAGGGCCGTCCTTAAAATTTTTAGGTGCCGAGTAATATGAAATTGCCTGAAAATCGATATCAGGGTACTTAACTGTTGACCATTTGGGTAATGACATGTTTTTCCAATACTCAAATGCAGACAGTCGCCACTCCAACATGAATTCGGGTTCATTTTTAATTTGAGATATACGACGAATAACGTCTTCGTTTAAACCAGGGGGAAACGAATCGACTTCAATATCTGTCGAAAACCCATGTTCATAGTCTTTTTCTAACCAGGACTGTAAATGATCTTGCTTAGTCACGCTTTACTCCAATCGATAATTGTTGAACACGCACCAAATCTGACTCGGATAGATGCGGTTTTGCCAACGATGCCAGTGATACGCTTGCTAAAGCAGACTCGATCGTTTGGCTAATCATTCTCCAATTGGTCTGGATTTGACAGACCCGCCCCAGAGAACAGTCACTAGATTGCATATGACATTCAATGATGCCTCGTTGTTCATCCAATGCAAATAAAATATCAGCAACACTAATATTTGAAGCTGAGCGCTGCAAACGATAACCACCACTTGCGCCTCTAACTGAAATCAATAAGCCGGCGACGGTTAATTTTTTTAATAATTTACTAACTGTTGGTACTGATAAGTGTGTCTGTTTTGCAATATCACGTGCATTGCATAAAGATTCTTGTTGATGGGCTAAATAAACCATCACAATCGTTCCATAATCTGCTAACTTACTGATGCGAAGCATATCATTCCTCTAGATAACAATCTAGTACTAAATAAGTCTTATTTAAAATTTGTGTGAATTGTAGCACAATTTGGTCTTGCTTAAAATATCTTAGACCCGTTATGCTAAAGACTATGAATAAACTCTACCAATATTTACAAGGTGAATGGCGCTTCTATCGAACGATTGATCCCCATGGGCATGCACAAGGTATTGCTCAATTCTCCCCCATGGATAATCAAGAAAATTGTTTATATTATCAAGAACATGGTCAATTTTTTCAAAACGAGCAACAACACTTTAAAATGCAAAGAGATTATATTTATGTCTGTGTGGAAAACACCATCGATATTTTTCATGCTCGTACGGGGATTCAAGGTGATTTTTTTCTCAAAGTGGTCTTTGAATCCCACACAACCGCGGCCATTGCAACACATTTGTGCCAACAAGATCTTTATCAAGCAACATTTAGTTTAATCAACGAACAAACATTTCAAATTGAATATCGTGTCAATGGACCTAAAAAAAATTATTTGATTCATACCAAATATCAAAAATGAAATATAAATAGGCTAAAAAACATGATATAATATGTTCAATTTTAAGATAGCAGGTTATTTACAATGAATAAACACACCCTACTTTTTCATTCTCTCCTCATCTTAAGCTCAGCAATATTTTGCCAAAAATCCATTGCTGAACCTTTAAATATTGATGAGTATAAAATTCAACTCAAAAACTATTATAATTCCGGAGCCTACCACAAAGAAATCTCTCAAATCACTTATCAAATCGAACAATATATTCAAGAAAAAACAAAAAATTCTCAAATAAAATACGCGATAGTTCTCGACATTGATGAAACCTGTCTATCCAATTATCAAAATATTGTTGAACGTGATTTTGCTGGCGACAGAGAGGCCATTCATCGTGACATTTTGAAGGCAAATGCCAAAGCCATCCCTGCTTCAAAACATCTTTTTCAATTCGCCAAAGCACATCACGTCGACATATTTTTTGTAACCGGTCGATATGAATCTGAAAAACTTGCCACCATTCAAAATCTTGATGAACAAGGCTTTAAGGGCTGGAATGATATTTTCTTTAAACCTCAACAACCCAATCAAAACAATGCTTCTTTGGAAAATTACAAAGTATCTGCTAGAAAAATCCTAGCTCAAAAAGGCTACACGATTTTAGCAACAGTTGGCGATCAAGATTCCGATCTCAAAGGTGGCTATGCACTTAAAACCTTTAAGTTACCTAATCCTTTCTACAAAGCCGTTTAGTCAATTATTTTAATGGATGAGTTGCGCTATCATATTTAATATTTAAATCGATAGTCTGTAACTCATCCAAAATTATCCGATTAATATCATTGATGTGCTTTTTAATTTTTTTAAGTGAACTCATGCTTTAAGTCTAAAAACGCATCAATTCAAGTCCAACATCTTAAATATTTTACAAAGAAGAATTGAGGCCATGATTGCAAGCATCATGACCCAAAATGAGAGTTATGCGTAGGTTACTTCGATAACATCAAATGACATGATACCCCCTGGCGTTCTAACTTCGACAGAATCATCCAGTTCTTTGCCAATTAAAGCACGACCAATTGGCGATGAATAAGAAATTTTACCTTCTTTAATATTGGCTTCATCTTCACCAACAATTTGATAAACCACTTCTTCATCAGTATCTGTATTACACAATTTAACCGTCGAACCAAAAATAATTTTACCATTGTTGGGTAATTTCTGAATATCGATCACTTGGGCATTAGAAATTTTTCCTTCTAATTCCTGAATACGTCCTTCATTAAAACTTTGTTCTTCTCGTGCGGCGTGGTATTCGGCATTTTCTTTCAAATCACCATGAGCTCTTGCCGTTGCAATGGCTTCAATAATACGCGGTCTTTCTATTGATTTTCGACGTGTCAATTCATCTTTTAAGGCTTTAGCCCCTTGAACGGTCATTGGAAATTTATCCATTATAATATCCTCATCTTATGCAATAATGCTATAACCAGCATCGACAACAATGGTTTGTCCTCGAATCATTTGAGATTCAGGCAAACACAACATATAAGCCACATCTGCCACATCACTGGGTAGTAACGAACGTCCCACCAAAGAACGCATCTGATGTTCATCCAGAAGTTGTTCGCGATTAGGAAAATGTTTTAAAGCATCGGTATCTACTACTCCTGCTGAAATGGTATTGACTGCCACATTTTTTTCAGCCAATTCCAAACTTAAAGAACGTACCAATGCTTCTAAGGCGGCTTTTGATGCACCAATAAATGAATAATTAGGAATGGCACGGCTGGCACCTAAACTTGATAATGCCAATACACGACCACCTGCTTGTAATTGATGATGAAATGCTCGAACCAAATGATGTAGAGCCAAAGCATTGGTTTCCATACACCAACGAAAATGTTTGGTGGACATCGCTAAAGCCGGCTTTAAAACGCCACTGGCAGCGTTACTAACAATAAAATCCACATGCGAAAAATGCTGGGCAAATTGCGCGGCCATCTCTTTAACGGATACTTCATCTGCAACATTGGCCTGAAGTGCAACCGCTCGTCGGCCAAGCTTTTCAATTTCTTGAACCAATAAGGCCGCTTCATCTGAACTATTGTAATATACAATCGCAATATCGGCGCCATGTGAGGCCAACTTCATGGCAATAGCTCGTCCAATACCTCTTGCGCCACCGGTAATAAGGGCGACTTTATTTTTAAAAATCTGTTCCATATTGCACTCCAAACTTCAAATCAGACACACTAAAAAACATTAAATAATAATAAGAAAAAACATCAGTTGGATGTTTGATATGACTGGTTTGAATCAAAAAAATACTGATATCTTCGCGTATTATAGATGAGGAGAATCTGATGAGCAATATCCTTTAATGATGACTCCCACAATCAAGCCGCCACTTACTTACATCAAAACAATAAAACCATGCTCAGTGCCTAAGCCCCGCATGTCATTTATTTCCTTCTCTAAAAGGATTCCAAGCGCAATATTAGTTAGCATCAGCAGTAGGCGTTAGATCGCCCAATATACATCATTTTTTCATAACGATGGCAAATTTTTAAACGGTTGCATTTCATGGAGGGCTTTGTTAAGATGACCCAGAATCAAATAGGCTTGTTAAATCATGCAATTATCTTGGATTAAAATCACTTTTCCCATCGCGGCCATCTTTGCCTTTCGCATGTTAGGGCTTTTCATGCTCATTCCCGTCTTTAGTGTCTATGGTCAGCAATTACAACATGCTACCCCAGTATTGATCGGTATCGCATTAGGTAGTTATGGTTTCTCACAAGGCCTGATGCAAATGCCTTTTGGTATTTTATCGGATTATTATGGTCGAAAAAAAATTCTATTTATCGGTCTTACGCTCTTTGCAATAGGCAGTATTCTAGGTGCTTATACAAACTCCATTTATGGCATGATCATCGCGCGAATGATTCAAGGATGTGGTGCGATTGGCAGTGTTTTGATAGCACTTGTCGCAGATTTGGTCGAGGACAAACATCGTTCAAAATCGATGGCCATTATTGGTAGTAGCATTGGTTTTTCATTTGCCATCGCGATGATGCTCAGTCCGATGATTGCGCAACATTCAGGGCTTTCCGGTATTTTTAAGTTAACGGCCCTGCTTGCATTCATGGGTTTTCTTATCATGATTTTATTTATTCCAGCGGTGAGTCATCAACAAAAGCCCATCCCTTTTCAATGGCAAAATATCAAAGATTCTTTCTTCCCCAGACAGCTTAAAAAATGTCATTTTGGAATCTTTGGACAACACTTTATACTCACCTCTTCTTTTTTCGCAATCCCGCTTATTCTTAAAGAAATACAAGCACCATTAACGTCATTTTACTTAAGCCTCATGCTACTGGCTTTTGTCATCATGTTGCCGTTGATTGGCTTTTGTGAAGCTAAAAAGAAAAGAAAACCTTTATTCATTGCAAGTGTTGCTGTGCTCACGCTTGGGCAATTACTCATGGGTTTTATGCCGCATAGTCTTCATATTTTATGGATATGTTTATTTATTTATTTCACAGCCTTTAATATTTTGGAAGCTTTATTTCCAACGCTGATTGCTAAAGCCGCGCACCCCGCGCTCAAAGGCACAGCGACTGGCATATATTCAACCATGCAATTTTTAGGTATTTGTTTAGGTGGCATATGGGCTGGAGTTGCCTATAAATATTTTGGAATAAACAGTATTTTCATAATCAATACTCTATTGTGCATCCTTTACATGTTTATTTTTTTCAAAACCCCAACGGAATAAAACAGCATGCGACCTGCACTCAAAACCCTCAATAACAAACAATTATTACAACTAGAAAGTATTTTACAATCTTTTCAAATGAGTATTGAAAAACTCGATGGCTTTTTCGCTGCACTGTATATCAGTACCACCCATTTGTTGCCAAGTGATTATTTTTCTTATGTTTTTGGTGACACTCCCCCTGAAATTTCATCTATCGAAGAGATACAAACCACGCTTGATTTGATCATGGGGCTTTGGAATGATATCTCCAACCGTTTTCAAGAGGGATTATTTATACCTCTCTTAAAAAAAGGGGAATACCTTCAAGATCAAGGCATCAATAACTGGGCGCAAGGCTTTTTAGATGGGCTAAAAATCAGTGGAGGTTTTAAGGAATTCCTAGAAGATGAATCCAAAGAAGGCCATATGATTCCCCTATTTATGTTTGCTTATGAGCATCATTGCGATCCTGAACTCAGACCTTCCAAAGAACCCATTATTGGTGAGCAACGAGAAGATTTATTTAACCATCTGGTCGCTAGTGTGAATACCATATATCGTTTTAATCTACAATTTAAAGCGCCCCTTTCCAACCCTAAAAAAGTCAAAATAGCACGCAATGATCCCTGTACCTGTGGCTCTGGCAAAAAATATAAAAAATGTTGCCTTTGAGATTCCATAGTATCCAATCATAGAAATTAATCACCTGTTAATACTCATCCGAAGATGCCTGAATACCTTAGACTGAAAAATTTTTTCAAATTTGAATAAACATCATTGCTAATAATAAAAAAGGTGCTAAGCACCTTTTTTATTATTCAGGTCGCAGATGAGGAAATAAAATCACATCACGAATGGCGGGTGTATTGGTTAACAACATCACCAAACGATCGATACCAATCCCTTCGCCTGCTGTTGGAGGCAAACCATACTCCAACGCTTCTATATAGTCATGGTCAAAATGCATAGCTTCTAAATCACCTGCATCTTTTGCTTCAACTTGTTTTCTAAAACGTTCAGCCTGATCATGTGGATCATTTAATTCCGAGAAACCATTGGCAAGTTCTCGACCGGCAATAAACAATTCAAATCGGTCAGTCATATTCGGGTCAAGTGCGTTTGCACGAGCCAAAGGTGAGACTTCTGTCGGATAACCGGTGATAAAAGTTGGTTGGATGAGTAATTGTTCTACTTTTTCTTCAAAAAGCATCATTTGTAATTTACCAACACCATCCACTTCCGTGGTTTCCAATCCACATTTTTTCACCAATTCTTTTAAACTGGTTAAATCAGTCAGTTGTTTCACATCCCACTGAGGTTGATACTTCAACAATGCTTCAAGCATCGTTAAACGCTCAAAAGGTTTGCCAAAATCAATTTGGTGACCTTGATACTCAAAAGCAGCATGGCCTAAAACCTCAAGACTGATTGTTTGAAGTAATTGCTCGGTGAAATCCATGAGCTCGGTGTAATCGGCATATGCTTGATAAAATTCCATCATGGTAAATTCAGGATTATGGCGTGTAGATAAACCTTCATTTCTAAAATTACGATTAATTTCAAACACGCGTTCAAAACCACCTACTACCAAACGCTTTAAGTAAAGCTCAGGGGCGATTCTTAAAAACATTGGCATGTCTAGGGCATGGTGATGAGTTGCAAAAGGTCGAGCTGTGGCACCCCCTGGAATGGGATGCAGCATCGGGGTTTCTACTTCTAGAAAGCGATGATTGATCATAAAATTTCGTATCGCTTGTAAAAGTTTGGTGCGGGTTAAAAACACATGTCGACTGTCTTCATTAGCAATTAAATCTACATAGCGTTTTCGGTAGCGCATTTCCAAATCAGATAAGCCATGGAATTTATCAGGTAAAGGACGCAACGATTTGGTCAATAATTGAATATCTGTCGCATGGATAGATAATTCACCTGTTTTAGTGATAAATAGGGTTCCTTTTACCCCTAAAATATCTCCTAAATCCCAATGTTTAAAGTCTTCATAGGCATCGGGTAAATCATTGGAGGTGATATAAACTTGAATGCGCCCTGTCACATCTTGTAAATGACAAAAACTTGCTTTGCCCATGACACGACGAAGCATCATACGACCAGCAACTGCCACCTGGATATTTTTGGGTTTTAAGGTTTCATTATCTTCCTGGCCATATTGCGCCAATAACTCCCCTGCCAGGGCATCCCGGCGAAAATCATTGGGGAAGGCAAAACCTTTATCTCGTAATTCAGCTAATTTTTGTTGTCGAATTTGAATGACGACACTTTCATCTTGTGGATTGTGTTCTGTTGTCACGATACTATACTCCTGCTTTTAAACTGGCGGCAATAAAATCATCTAAATCCCCATCTAATACAGCCTGGGTATTCCCGGTTTCAACACCTGTTCGTAAATCTTTAATTCGTGCTTGATCTAATACATAAGAACGAATTTGTGAGCCCCAACCGATGTCCGATTTGGTGGCTTCAAGTGCTTGTGCGTGCGCCATTTTCTCTTGCATGGCCAATTCATATAATCGCGCACGCAATTGTTTCATGGCTTGATCTTTATTTTTATGCTGACTTCTATCGGATTGACACTGGGTAACAATACCGGTGGGCATGTGGGTAATCCGTACTGCTGAATCGGTTCGATTGACGTGCTGACCACCAGCCCCTGAAGCACGATAGGTATCAATGCGTAAATCCGCAGGATTGATATCAATTTCAACGCGATCATCGATCTCAGGTGAGACAAACACTGCAGCAAATGATGTGTGTCGTCGATTCCCTGAATCAAAGGGCGATTTACGCACCAATCGATGAACCCCACACTCCGTTCTCAACCAACCATAAGCATAATCACCTTTCACATGAATGGTGGCACTTTTGATACCGGCCACATCACCTGGCGAGCAAGACACCAACTCAGTTGCAAAACCATGGTGTTCACACCAACGCAAATACATTCTCAAAAGCATTTCAGCCCAGTCCTGCGCTTCAGTACCACCAGATCCTGATTGAATATCTAGATAACAATGGGCGTGATCCATTTCACCATTAAACATTCGGCGAAATTCAAAATCCGCAATCTTTTTTTCTATCAAAAGACTATCATTTCCAATATCCACAATAGTGGCCTCATCTTCCTCAGCTTTCGCCAGTTCAATGAGTTCTTGATAATCTGTAATCTGTTGTCTTAAACCCTGGAGCTCAATGACCACCAACTCCAACTGAGAACGTTCTCGGCCGAGGGCTTGAGCTTTTTCTGGATGATTCCACAATTCGGGATCTTCGAGTTCACGAATGACTTCCTGAAGGCGTTCTTGTTTCACTTCCCCGTCAAAGGTACCCCCAAAGGGCTTGAGCACGTTCGCTCAAATCTTCCAACTTTAACACGATTTGATTATATTCCAGCATTTCTTATGTCCTCAAAACGACTTTAAAACCATTCTATCAAAATCCGCACAAAAATTAAAAAAAATAAGTCATAGTCAGTAAAAAAATTATCATTTATAATCATTTTATTTGCTTCTGATAAAAATCATGTTTGCCCTTGAACTTCAAAACTTAAAAAAAACCTATGAAAATGGTTTTCAAGCCTTAAAAAACATCAATCTACAGGTTAAAAAAGGCTGTTTTTTTGGTTTATTGGGGGCCAATGGCGCCGGCAAATCTACAACGATTAATATCATTAGTCATTTAATTCCCAAAACCAGTGGTCATGTGATCATCAATGGTTTTCATCTCGACAAGCAAACATCACGAGCCAAGGCCTCGATTGGAATAGTTCCGCAAGAATACAATTTACCTATCTTTGAAACCACAGAAACCATTTTAATCAATGCAGCCGGATATCAAGGGATTAGTCGAAGTAAAGCCCTTCCGCGAGCGCATTGGTTACTCGATGAAGTGGGTTTAGGGGATAAAAAAGATACCATCGTCTATCGCTTATCCGGTGGCATGAAAAGAAGGCTCATGATTGCTAGAAGCCTCATTCATCAACCAGAACTTTTAATTCTCGATGAACCTTCGGCGGGAGTTGATGTTGAGATTCGGCACAGTATTTGGGACTTCCTTAAAACCATGAATCAAGCGGGGACCTCGATTATTTTAACCACCCATTATTTAGAAGAAGCCGAGCAATTGTGTGATGAGGTGGCCATAATTCATCATGGTGATATTGTCGAACAAGCAAGTCTTGAGCATCTGTTTCGCAATCAGACCCAACAAACATATGTGATTCACACGAAGGATGCCATGCCGGAGATCCCACTCCATTCAGGTACGGCAAGATGGCTCACCCCCAAGAGTTTTGAAATAGATATTCATATGAAAAACAGCTTAAATCCTTTATTTATAGAACTTGAAAGTCATCATATTCAAATTGCCAATGTTGCCCCTAAAACCAATCGTTTAGAGGCTTTATTTATGGAGCTCATTCGTGATGAACATTAAAATACAATTGATTGCACTATATACCCTGATTTGTCGAGAAGTTTCACGCATTTTTAGAATCTGGGTTCAGTCTTTATTAGGTCCGATTGTCAATGTGTTTTTATATTTTTTAATTTTTGGCAGCGTGGTGGGCAAGCGTATTGGGAGCATTGATAACATTCCTTACTTAGAGTTCATTGCGCCAGCGTTGATTATGCTCAGTACCATCAATAGCACTTATTCCAATGTGAGCTCGAGTTTTTTCCTAACACGCTTTCAAAAAAATATTGAAGAAATGTTAGTGAGTCCGATGTCAAATTTCGTGATTGTATTGGGATTTTGTGTCAGCAGCATGATTCGAGGCATTATTGTAGCTCTTCTTCTGAACATCATCATTTATTTATTTTTTAATATCCATGTGAGTATCAATGTTTACCTCATTATCGATATACTTTTAGCCACCGCATTATTTTCGTTAATTGGTTTCGTCAATGGTCTAAAAGCCAAGAATTTTGATGATATCATGATTATTCCATCATTCATCTTGACGCCTTTAGGCTATCTCGGCGGCATCTTTTTTACCATTCAAATGCTACCTGAAAAATGGCAAACCATCGCTAAATTAAATCCGCTCATGTACATCATGGATACGTTTCGCATGCATGCACTAGAAAGAGTCGCCACACACGCCATGGCCACTTATGAAATCATCATAGGGCTTATGATGTTCCTGGTTTTCTATATTCTGACTGAGATGAAACGCCACGTTCTTCTTGAGAGTTAGCTGACCTATTTTTCTGAAATTGTGCTTTGATAAAGAGAAAATTTGATTTTGGTGGACAGCCTAAGTCAGAGTCTATTTGAGCCATTAATTGAGCATGTTCACGATACCGAGCCATCCAAACGATAGGAAAAAATATTTTTTTGGGTGCCCAAAGAATGTAACTTGGAATACAATCTTTTGATTCATCAAATTTTTTATCCTTATGCGCTTGCAAACAACTCATGTTTTTATTTTGCATATTCGGCAATACTTTTGCATCCTCCGTCGCATTCGTATTAGGTTTCATGCCTTTTCCAGAACTGGTTTTTGTTTTTGGATTTCCACCTTGATCATTACATGAAGTTAAACAAGTACCGGAATTATAAACTCCATTTTTGTTATATTGTTCATCGATGTCTTTAGAAATATCATCTATCTTTTGATCTTCAACAAACTTGGTCGCCGAAATGCCATCTGTTTGTGGGTTATTTTTATTTCTTAAATATGCAGCAACCCGTCCAATGATATTTCCAGTTCTTTCAAGACCACTTTTACAACCCACTAATAAATTAAATTTATCTTCTTTTGTACAAAGCCCAACACAAGTTGCCGTCGCTTTTGCGTACCCATGGGTAGCTGCATCACCGTTCTGAAAACGATTATATAAAAAGAGTTTTTCTTTCGGATTTTCATTATTAACAGGTTTTTTATCCTTAAAATTGTTGTATTTTTGTTTAAATGCCTCATGCTCATCTCTTTTTGAAATTAATTCCAAAACCTGTTGATCATCTTTACCATAAAGAATAATAGCTAAAGCAATGGTATTGCTTCGGGCGACTCTTTGAATGAATGGATCTGAGCTATCCAGAGTAATATCATTGCCATAAGTATTGGTTGGGGTATTGAAGGTAAAAAAGTAGTCATTGGACGATGTAACAGTGTTATTATATTTATCTTGTGCATCCAATAAAATTTGTAAACGCTTGGTTTGTTTATTAGTCCAATAGTCACTAAAACCAACAATAGAATAATCAGATGAATGAATAGAGGTCAATAAATTGTAAATCATGGGGTGACTTGCATTCATGCGTCTATCCATGAAACCTCTGATCACGGTTTCAACATCTTCAACTTTTGATGATGGAGAAGCCAAATGACTAGTACGATAGACTTGATAAAGTGTTTGCTCCCCATTCTTCATGGTGACCTCAGAAACTGCGGGGCCTTTCTTTTTCGTATGGGCGGTAATCGTTGTTGATTTTATTTCTACAGCTAAAGCGCCATCTTTTGTAACCAAAAGAGTATCACCACCAAATGCAGTGGTATTTTCTCTTGCTAGTGCTGAATATATGGGGCATTTTTTTTCTTGTAATGCCTTTTTAAAAATTTGATCCCCTTCTTTTTTTACAGCCTTGATTTTTGCATCGAGTGCTTTATTGAGTAATGCTAAATCAATTTCACCATTTTCTTTAACCACTCCTTTTAACTTTAGACATTCTTTAAAGACTAAATCACAGCTTTTATTAATTTGTTTAAATGCTTCATTTCGAGCCAAATCTACATTATTTTTCATAGTAGAAAGTTTTGTATCTATTATTTCCCTTTCTTTCTCACCCTTTCCTTTTTTTAATTTCTCTGCACGCATTTCATAACTTGCTTTGATACTGCTTGCTTTTTGATGATAATGAAAGAAGAACATTTCATCGAAATTATTGATGGAATCGCGGTGTTTATTATAATCATTTATAAATTGGGTCTTTTTTGATTCATCTAAATTTAAATCATTTGCTAAAGTATCTGGATATGTTGTATTTAAACTTTTCTCATATAATGAATAACCATCTTTTTGTTTCAAAGTGATGGTATAACCCTGATTGTGAGTATATGTATCTATTACTTTCGCAGCATCCCAATCTTTTGGAAAAGTTTCTGAGGGGAGTTTAAGTTTTACCAATCGTAAAACCCGTAGCTTTAAACCTTCTAACATTGCTTTCCGAGCACTTTCTCTTTTTTCCTTTGTGTCTGCATCTAGCGAGGAGGATTCTTCTTCTGTATTAGTAAATTTTATGGTTTCAGCATAAGCTCCAGCATACCTATTTAAGCGCTCATTCCCTAACTGATCTTGCAATTCTTCTATGGAAATACCAAGAAAATCTGAAAAATTTTGAAGAGATTGCTCTATATTTGTAGCCGTATGAATCAAGGCATTTTCTTTAAATTTTTGAAAAAGTTTGTCAGAATCTAAGTTATTTTGTAAATTTTCATCATCAAATGATTTTACAAACATTTTTTTCTCTGATTCCGGTGTAACATCCCTAGGCGTTCTACTCATGATTAACCATCAAATAAATGATCATGCTTATAGTATAAACAATATTTGTTTAAATATTCATTAAGAACACGATTTCATCAGTTATTTCTATAATTAATCAGAGCAACCTGTTTAAAAGAAACTTATTTGATTTTATTATAGAAAGACTAAATCAATTTTCTACGGTTGGTCTTTTGGAACCGAGATAAGTGGGTAAAACAACACTTGTTTTAGAAATTGTGAAAACAATGCCTTGCGTTTATTTGGACTTGGAAAATATGCAAGATCCTTTCGTTTATTTTCAAATGCATATGGATAAGTTGCTCATTCTAGATGAAATACAAAGAGCCCCAAAGATATTTTCTAGCATGCGCTCCATGATTGATGCAGCTCGACAAAATGATAAAAAACATGGGCAATACTTGATTGTAGGTTCAGCGTCTTTAGATTGACTCAAACAATCATCAGAAAGTTTAGCCGGAAGAATCACTTCCCTTGAAATGTAAGGATTTGTTTTAAATGAAGTTCTAAAACAAGAACACCTGGGTGTCGAGGTGGCTTTCCAGATGGTTTTCGAGCCACTGATGATGAAACTAACTTTATCTGGCGCAGAGCATTTATTAAAACCGACTTAGAAAGAGATATTCCTCAATTGAGCCCTCAATAACGACAGAAACGTTGAGACGACTTTGGAACATGCTTGCACATCATCGAGGAACTCAAGCGTTTCACTCTTCAGTAATGCGTGCACGAATACGATGTGTCGCCTGACTTAGAATCTGAGAAACCCGAGATTCACTGATGCCCATGAGATCGCCAATTTCTTTAAGTTGTAACTCATGTTCATAATATAGAGATAATGCCAACTGCTCATTTTTAGGCAGAAGATGAATGATATTGGCTAAATAATCATGAAAATCATCATGAATGGCATCGGCCTGAGGTTCACTGGGATGAATATTGATTTCAGAGACCATATGATCATCATCCATTCCCACATCATCAAAACCATACAAATGAGCCGCTTGGGAAGCTTGCAAGAGTTCATAATAAGCATCAAGTCCAAGCCCCAACTCTTCGGCTACTTCACTATCTTTGGCGTCACGCCCTAAACGGTTTTCAACATTTTTAACCGCTTGTGAGATTTGTCTCGACACTTTATAAACCGAACGAGGAACCCAGTCTTGACGCCTAATTTCATCGAGAATACTCCCTTTGATACGAATGGTCGCATAAGTGGAGAATTGAGCGCCCTTCTCGTCTTGATAATGATTGGCCGCTTCTATCAAGCCTATCATGCCGGCTTGCATCAAATCATCAAATTGCACTTGTGGTGGTAACCGGCAAATAAAATGCTTAACCAAACTTTTCACCAAAGGCAGGTGACTTTCTATGAGTTCTGCAGATGCTTCATTCATTTTTTAATCATTAAAAAACGGGATGATGATTTTAGTATGCGGTATTTTTTAGAAATTGTACATGATGCATCTTGCAAAATTCAGTATCCAATTCCATTGGTTTACGATAAACTTGTCATTAGATCGCAATGATTACAAATATCAAAAATATTAAAAGTTCAGGAATAATTTAGTTACAAAAACATCAGAAAATTTACCCTCAAAAATATTTTCAAAATTCAAATTAGAAGTCTCTCATTGTTTTGAGCGGTAAGGTATCAAATGTCAAACACCCTTACCCCTCACTGTTTAATATTTTTGTTATTGGTTTTGTTCATTTCTTTATAAATAAAAAATCTGTATGATCGCCTAAGACCCCTAATTTATTGAAAATTCTATCAAAGTTTTCATTACTAACATTATAAAGGGTATTTTCGTGATCGCTAAGATCATAAAAATGACTATATTGAGCTTCTATAATTGTACTTTTAAATAATTCATAACTATTTGCTCTATTCATGCCATAGGGCCAAAACTCTGATACTAAAGGAGGATTTTTCTTTAGAGTATTTTTTGCTCCACTTAAAATATATCCTTCATATCCTTGAACATCAATCCAAAATAATGTTTCAGAAGGAACTAAACTCTTAAAAACAGAATCTATATTTGTGGATCTTACAGATGTTAGATTACGTTGATGTTCATTAAATATACCATCTTCATTTGTAGTTTTAATCCTATGGTCTCCAAAATTAAAATTACATTGCTCAAATGTAAGAAGTTCCGATGGATTTTGACCAAAAGCATGTTGGAAGGTCTTAATTCTATTTTTTAAGGAATTCATCTTAATATTTTTAACCAAAAGATGATAATTAAAAGAATCTGGTTCAAAACCTATAGCATACTCAAATAAATTTCTTTTAATTGCTGGAATACATATTGTTCCAATATTAGCACCAATATCAACAAGTAATCTTCTTTTAAAATTTTCACCAAGCAGTTGTGTTACCTTATAAAACTTATCAAAGTCAAATACACCATTTGTAAAAAGGACTTTTGCTATTATTTTATCATTAGATGAAACTAAATATTTTTCTGTTCCTGCATTCACATATAAAAAGCTATTTTTTTTTGTATTATCAAAAAACAATTCTTTATTAAAGTCATTAAACAAATAACTAAATCTACTTGTTAAAGTAAAACGATTGAATTCATGATTGAAGTGTTTTCCAAATTTGTGAAATGGCTGTAATTTTTCAACATAATCGGGAATTGGCGTTATAGAAAATTTATCTAACATTTAGGTCATACTCCTTTAAAATTAGATTCAAGGTTAATTCTCATCAAATGAGATACGTACTTGAAATTTAAATCCATCAAATTTAAGGTATTTTCACACGTATTTAAAACACTCAGTGAACTACACAAAGCTAAAGTTACTAAGCCTCCAATCATGATTTCATGACTTTCTTTTTTAACGCTTCTTTGCCATTGCAGAATGATATGTTGGTTATATGTGTCTTATTTTGACCCCACATCTAAGACTCGCAAAAAGTAACTCCGTTCCAGAGTGTAAAGAAGTATAACAAAAAAGAGTATAAAAAGAAATGGTGTTTTTGATTTCGCTCGCTAGCCCCTCCTCTAAAAGAAACAGGATTGAGAAAACACTCTATCCAAGTTCGAAGCTTGATAAGCAAGACACGATAAAAGTTTAGTAAACGGTTAATTAGCCACACCCTTTTCAGGATAGATGAGTTGAGGTATAGCGTGAGCAGCGTCTAGTTCTTCAGGCTTCACATTGAAAGGAAGTAAGGCTTCCATTTTTTCAAGGGTATCGGCTTGGCGCATATGGGTGAGCGCATGTTTCAGCCATGCAAAAACATCGACCTGATGGGCTT
>CAZNFJ010000029.1:0-23675 GCA_964572685.1 uncultured Legionellaceae bacterium | reverse complement strand
TTGCCAAAAATCAACAAGTTTAATCAATTTATTAAGTTATGCAAGAGCTCTATTATATTACGAAAAATTTCTTAAGTTAGTGCCATTGACTCCAGAATTAAAATCAAAAGCCCTAGATATGCTCATAGCATTTTTTGAGAAAAATAATCATGATTTTGCACCTAAACAAAAAAATCTCAATATACAAGAAGATTTGCAGGCATATGTCACCAAAGTGGAAGCCGAACTTAGGCCTGCTGCCCAAAGCTGGTTTTGGTTCTCAAGTAGCGATGCTGAAAGACAAGACTTATTGTGTGCACAATACCTTTTGAAACGATTAAATGATGGTGAATCTGTTCAGGATGTTTTCCCCAATTTTGACCAAATTGACGAGAATGGGTTTAACTTACTCGCTATATCTGAGCAATTGAGTGACATTCGTTCTCAAGAACTAAAAAAAATTATTGAAAATGGCATAAAAATTGCAAGTGAAAAAACAAATACAGATTTACAAAAAAATAGTTATAAATAAGGTGTATCAAAACCTCATGCCGAGCTTTGGAGTCGAGCTCGGTATAAGCTTTAGGTAAATTGCTTCCCCAAGCCATAACCCAAAGCACAGCACCCTATAGTTAAAATATAATGACCGCTTAAATAGACTGCCATTGAGTACCATTGCTGCTTCATGATAAGCTCTAATGCTTCAATAGAGAATGTTGAAAAGGTCGTATAACCACCTAAAAATCCTATTGCCAAAACTTCACGAAAATAATAAGTAGAACTAAAAGGACGCTCGAGCAAAGTAGAAACCAACAATCCCATCAAAAAACAACCGGAAATATTCACCAACAATGTGGCATAAGGAAAAGCTGTATCTAACAAAGTTTTGATCCCATCAGACACCAGCACCCTTAAGAGTCCTCCCAAACCAGCCCCTATAAAAATCATAAAATATAGCATTCGGCATCCTTCTTGATTTATGATAAGATGTTTGAAAAAATTGACCTTGAGTCCAACATGAATTTCTCCAGTATACTTGCTCATCTTAACACCATTCAAATAACTTTGGGTAGTGTGTTCATCATCGTTACATTGGCCTTTTTTTTCAAAAAATTCAAAGTTCAACTAGAAAAAAGTTTGCAACAGCAACAAACCCAATGGCAACAAGAATATTACTTATTTAAACAACAATGGTTTGAACAAATTATTCAACAAAATATTCAACAACAACATGCAATTCAAGATCACATGCTCAAACAAATGCAAGATATTCGTGAACAAATCAATCAATACATGCAACAACAAAATCAAGGTTTGTCCTTACATTTGCAAACCATGACTCAAGACACCCAACAACACTTAAAAACCATGACACAACTGATGCAATCCAAGTTAAATGAAGGGTTTGAAAAAACATCAGCCACCTTTAGCGATGTACTCAAGCGGTTGGTCATGATTGATGAAGCACAAAAGAAAATTTCAGAGCTATCAACTCATGTGGTGAGTCTACAAGATATCTTAATTGATAAACGAGCCAGAGGTGCTTTTGGTGAAATTCAGTTACAGACATTACTTGCGAATATGCTCCCTGCCCAGCATTATCATTTACAACATACCTTAAGTAATCAAAAGCGTGCGGATTGCCTTCTATTGCTACCTCCCCCCACTGGTAATATTGTGATTGATTCCAAATTCCCATTAGAAAACTTCCAAAAACTGATGGCTTTATCCCCTGATTCAAATGATAGAAAAATTCATCAACAACAATTCAAACAAGATATTCAAAAACATATCCGAGATATCGCTGAAAAATATATTCTCCCCCCTGAAACATCCGAAGGTGCATTGATGTTTATTCCAGCGGAGGCTATTTTTGCAGAGATTCATACCAACTATCCAGAATTGATTGAATTGTCACAACGTCTCAATGTCTGGCTTGTTTCACCTAGCACCCTCATGGCCGTTCTCACCACAGCCAAGGCGGTTCTAAAAGACGATGCCACGCGCCAACAGGTTCATATTATTCAAAAACATTTACACGCCCTCGCGCAAGATTTTTCACGTTTTGACAAACGCATGGAAAAATTATCTAAACATATCGATCAAGCGCATCAAGACATGAGTGAAGTGCATATTTCTGCTAAAAAAATCAGTCAGCAGTTTCAACGCATCGAGTCAGCTGATTTGTCAGCACTCCCAGCAGAACAAGAAATCGATGCTATGCTTAATGTAGACTAAACTAAATAATGAGCGCCAAACATGAACATTCGATGGATATGCGGTGTATTTATCGTTGTTTCCTGTTCTATTTTTGCTAATGATTGTCCGCGTTGTTGTGAGGGGTATGGCGGGATTTTATATGCAGATAGCTCAAGTGGTCGTTTTATTTGTCGCAATGGTTCAATATCCCAGTGCTATAGCACAAGGCATGCAGTGATGGATTTGCAAAAATTCAAAGGTTGCTGTATGTGGCAAGGGGGTGTAAAAAAAATAACGCCCTTTGGCAAAGTCTTATGCCGAAATGGCGTTATTTCTGAAATATGTAGCGCACGCCCTAGGGAGTCTGTGGCTGTATTTTAGGGTAACTATTTTCAACATGCGCGGATAAATCCGCAGATGCTTTCATCATCAAGGCGCTAACAGCACAACATCCAAGTAATATCAATAAAGGTGAAATACCAGGAAGCATCGGCATCACCACCAAACCTGCAACTAAAAATATTGCAGGTATTGATAAATGCTCTAACAAACTAATAAACATTTTCGCTTGAATGACAAATTCTTCATTTGAACCGGCCTTTGTTTTTAACAGATCAAGATATAAATCTTTTTCCTTAAATAACACTTGCAATATGCAAATCGCAATTGAACCAGTAAGGATAAAAGGCAAGGTATTGGCTAAAAACAAACTAAATGACGCTACCAACAAACCCTGGTAAACCATGGTATAAAATAATTTTTCCTGTTGTTCATCATGTATTTTTTTAAGTTCAGATTTATAAGCCTCATCCTCAATCGATTTGAAAAATTCTTGGAATTGAGATTCCTTATGTCGATAAACCACATAAGTTAACAAAGTATCACCCACTAATAGGGCAACCGTTAATACGGTACCTAAAAATCCTAAAAATCCCGGACCATATAAATAATGAAAAGTGGTAAAATTGACGGGCGCCCATAAAGCAATATCATTGGTGATACGACCATAACGTTGTTCCTTTTGAAATTGGAACCTGTCATTTTGATCAATACCTAACTCATCGAGCTTAGTATCGAGCACATGAGAAACACCAACTGCCAAATCGATACCACCACGAACCACATAAAAACCATAGCTTGCATAGCCATTAATAACACTGATGAGCGCGAGAAGCCTTGAAAGCTCAGGGGTAGATACACCCAAAAATAAAATCATGACTTCTGCCATATTTCGAGACCACACCGCATGATCTAAACGCGGATTATTCATTTGAGTAATGGTGTCTTTGACAGAATTTGTTATTGATATGCCAGTATAAAAATCACTAACAGGTTCGCCGTATTTTTCAAACTGAGCAATATTTTTTTGAATTTCATTTTTGCGATTCAAAAGACAATCAATTTCATGTTTTTTATTTAAAAGCTGGATATGATTCTTCTTTGCAATAGAAAACAATGCTGAGTTGGATTCAGATAAATGATTTAGAAGTGATTCATTAAGTTCTGAAAAATAAGAATTTTGATGGTAGGACAGATAATTATCTCGAGTATTTGCAGCCATAATCAAACAACCTAAGAAAAATAATTCAATAAAAAAATACGAAGCTCACACCATGACATAATTTTCATTAAGTTACAATAGTTCATTTATAGATATCTATGTTTATTTTAAAATCAAGTTTAATTTTAAACTAATTATATTAAAATGTAAACAATTTAAGCAGGATTTGTATTAAAGCACCCCTTTCGGGATGCTCTGAGGGTGTCAATACCAACTGGTATAAGCATAACTACCATCGTATCCACAAACAGTGCATGATGGGCGACACTTATTCACAACGGGTCGACAAGGTGAGGAACAGGTATTGCAGGAACTAACGGGGACATAAGTGTTAGAACCGCCACAACCCATGTCATCCATACAACAACCTGATAAACCAAGAGTTGCAACAACGCCTAGCCATATCCATATAGATTGTCCTTTCATTTTCTCTATCCTTTTGATGTCTATGCATATAGAGTATAAGAAAGGAATGGCTAATTTGCAAAAAATAAGAACACGATGTTTTCAATTAAGCAAAAATAGCGGAGCACACTCTGCCGAGAATCTATGATTATTTCCATACTAACGCATTTGTGCTATAATTTTGCACACTATTAATGATTGATAATGCCATGACAACAAACCAAAAACTTGTATTTAATAAACTTTGGAACGAGATAAAAAAAAATATCAATTATTGGTGCAAATCATCAGAAGGCGTCAATATTGCTATCAAGATCCTGATTCCTAAAATTGCAGAGATAGAAAAAAGAGAAGATTTGTCGATTCTTTCTTATACACTTATCATAAATCAAGATAACCCCAAAGAACTAGTTACCCATCTGCTTATGCTCAAATATCTCACATATGATTTTCATGTGCCCTATTTGGAGGCGCCACCGTTTTTACTTCAAATTTGTCAGTTACCCAATCCATTACCATTATTAAATGAGATCTTAGGGGCCAATATTCTACAAATTTTAAAAATGAACTGTAAAAATAACCCTTCATACTTAAATGCACCCACTGCCGTTCTAGATTTTCTATTTCAGAATTATGATGAAATTTTTGATGTACACCCGCTCTTATGGCCAATTATCAATGAAGATATTGAACTTATCGATAAAATCTTTAACATCAAACCCGATTGGATTCATGCGAACATACTTGAGGACTATACTCCCTTAATGATAGCGGTTTATTTTTATAAAAAAAATTCCCTACTAAAGTTAATAGAATATCCTCAAGATGTTTATCAAACCACGCCAACAGGAAAAAATATTGCACACCTGGCCTGCCATTCTGCAGATGAAAAATGGCTCTGTGAGCTTTTGAATGATTCGCGTTATGAAGCACTGCAAATTGCGGACATGCTTTTTGACTTTAATCCTAAATCACAACATCCATGTGTAGATGCATTTGAAAAAGGCCATTATACATCAGTCAATATGATTCTAAAAAAAGCACCTTATCTTCGAAATGCTTTAATTGTTTCTTATAAACATGCTATTGAACATCAGCAACTTGCTCAATTAGAGCTTTTGTACAATGTTTTCGAAGTTGATATCTTTGCCGAAAGCCATCATGAATACCTCATTCATTTGCTAGAAAAATTTTTCCATCATGCGCCTGTTGAAATAGCCGAATGGTTTTTAAATCATCCACACATGAACCCAACTCTACAATCTTTTTTGAAAATCTATCACGCAGCATTGAACAAAGATTGGTTGCAAGTGGATACACTATTTCAGAATACATCAATAAATTGGGATGATAGTCCAAAATTTATTCCATTTTCTACAACTAAATTACTCATTGAAAATCACCAAACCAATATTATTTGTCAACATCAATTGTTTGATCTTCATCCACACTTTCATCATATTGTAGACAACAGGAACACCTATCGAACATTTTTTGATTTTATTGATATTCAAAATAATTCCAACTTTTTTAAAACCTTACATCCGCATTTTGCCCATTATTTTTTAAATTTCCTAGAACGTCATGCGCATGATTTTCCCAACTGGGCACTCAGTTACCATGAGTATCTCAGTTATATGCTAAGCTATTTTCCATTAAATAAAAACATGCGCATTCAAGGTCAACCCCTATTACATTTTTTGATTCGTCATTATGTTTCTATCTACCAATTAACTTACCCATGGATAGAACAACTCAAACAATTCATTGATGAAAGTGTCGATTTAAATATTATGGACGATTCAGGGAGGCACCTGTTTATTCAACTGGTATCTGAGAAAGACGGTTTTCAAGTTATTCAATTATTGATAAAACATTTCCCAAGTTTTCGATTGGAAGCCTTAGACAGCAATGGATCAAACATATTGCATTTAGGCCTTAAACAACAAAATGTTGATGAGGTTTTATGGTTCCTCAAAAATCACTCTATCGACGTTTGCACTCAACTAATAACCGAACAACAAAGTCCACTCGAGATGGCTTTTGTACTTGGTCGCTTTGACATGGTGGAGATCATGAGAAAAAAAGTGAAAAAAAATCAATTTATTTCTTTTTTAACGACGCTGATTCAAAAGCAAAGTACAGCACTTATTGAATATTTATTGCAATTTTTGGAACCCTTTGGCTGGAAATTTAGCGAATATCATCAAAAAGAAATTCAAAAACTCAAACATCCCAAGATGATATCGACCTGGACAACGCAAAAAATTCAGGCGCCTACCCTAGAAAAACAACCCGAGATCATAGCTCAACCAACGCCAAGTCTAATCAGTATTACAGCTGATTCGTTGCTAAGCATCATCGAAAAACAACACCTTAAAAAATTAGAATCATTGAGTCAAGCTGAGTATCAAGGACCTCTGGCTCAAATTTTTGAACAACGCGATACCTTTTTTCACTTTCTGGAATTGGTGTTTTTAGCAACCAATAAAAAAATCAATAAATCTTTTATTCGAATTCCTGAAGTTCAAATACAAATTAGAGCTCATGATGCTTGGCATGTATTATTCCTAAAAGGCATCAATCAGCAAAACCATCTTTTGCTAACAAATATGCTCGAGCGTGAGACGATTCGCAATACACTCCAACAACAAAGTCAAATATATCTAGAGAAAATTTTTTATCAAAACCCAACATGGTTTATTTCAGAAAAATTACATACTTATTTTACACTTGAAAGTCATACTGCCATATCTATGATTCAATTCTGCTTAGAACATGACAATATCGATACTCTATCAAAGCTATTAGAACTTATTCCTGTTACTTTACTTGATACCCAGACCATTCATCAACTTTTATCAACACCCAATATCAATAAACTGAAGTATTTAGAACACCTGCCCTCCTGTTATCTCCATATGACACAAACCCGAAACATTGATTCCTTGATTAAAATTCATCAAGAGCCTGAACTGATTCAAGAATTGCTCCAAGAATTTGAAAAAATTATTCCTCACATTCATGAAAAAGATTTACCCATGCTACTGACTGTATGGGAACCCTATCTTCAAGTCGATGATATCTTAAATATATTTAAATACGCTTTAAGATTACCCCATGAATCCCTGGTCTATTCATTCCTAAAAAATGCATATTTCAATTCGATTCTTCAAACTCAAGCCCGCCAACTGATTCAGATTGCCTTGTACAATCATCCTGAACTATGGTCGAGAAAATTATTACCACAATGGACGTTAAGCATCCAAGATACTTACGCCTTATTTGATTTTATTCATAAGCTGGACGATGTCCAAATCTATGCATACTTCGTCGCTTTTACCCCTTACAATCATTTTTTTAGTGTCCTTCAGGCCCATCATTGGATCAATATGCTAGAACACCTAAAATCAAATCTTTTGGATGAGCCGCAATGGATTGAACGCATACAGGGACATCTAAAAGAAATATTAAGCATTTCTTTCAATGAAACGAGAGGCGATATTTTGAAGCTCATTTCTGAAACTTCTCAGATAAAAAGCAAAATATTAGAAAAAGGCTATGAGTTTTTGGTAGATGCCATTCAAAAAGATAAGCTTTCACAATACTTAGATTATTTTCTATCAATGGCCTCTGATGATGACTGGCATCAGTGGTTTGATGCGGCATTGGAATATCAAAACATACCCATCATTGATGCATTTTTATGTCATGCTCATATCCCCAGTATTCTTCAGAGAAAGGCGCTGTATCATTATCAGTTAGCTTTTCTAAACTCTCCTAATGCCATAGAATTGATCAAAGTTAAACTTGAACTTCAAAACCTAGAGCAAATCCAACTTTATAAATTCGTGCTTCGTTCTCAAAACCAATTGGCGATGCGAATGTTTTCTCAACACTTCGAGCTTTCAGAATTATTCTTAACGATTGAAGATGAGCAAGATGCCATTGAAATATTCACACATGGCATTTTAGAGCATCAAATTGCCATGTGTGAACAAATGCTAAAAAATAAAAATTTGAAAAAAACGCTCTATGCTCATACTAACGTTATTATTGAATTTGCCCATGAAAAAGAATGCCTTAATGATTTGATTAGTTTATGGGAGCCCTATTTTCATTTTAAAGCCAAGATCTTACCTTATATGGTTCAAACACAAATTCGTTTGCCCTGGCTTATTATTCAATGCATACAGACACTCAAACAACCCAATCAGGCCTTATTTTTAGTTGGCAGTGCTATTCATACTATTTTATACAATGGAAATATCAATTGCTTGAATGATATCGATTTTGTCAGTTCTCATCCACCTGTTCACGGTCTTATGATTCGTTCTAGTGTTCAACCTCAATTATTTTTTAAAACTCAAGAACGAATTAAAATTGAGTGTTTTATCAATTCAAAAGCCAATCCTAAACATTTTATTGCTGAAGATTTTAAAAATCGAGACTTTACGGTCAATTCTTTGTATGCAGATGAGCAGGGTTATGTTTATGATCCGACCGGTCGGGGTTTAAAAGATCTCGAGCAAGGACTCATTAGAACCATTAACCCAGATCCAGTACAATGTTTTCATGATGATCCCGCGCGCCTAATCAGAGCCATGAAATTATTGGCAAAAGGATTTCATCTATGTAACAAAACTCGGAGGGCAATATCGGATTGGGAGGCCACCATGGACATTAATTTTGGTCATTTATATGCGATGTGTCATTCCTTGTTTCGTAGTCAACAAGGGGAAAAAATCTTTAATCTAATGAAGGAATATCATTTAATACGAAAATTATTAAAATGTGACGAATCACAAAATTTCAACTCGATTAAAACTTTTGTGATGATAGAATCCGAGCGCCACAAATTCATTTCGCTTACATCAAGATAAGATGGAGTTAAACACCAAACCCGGAACGACGGGTTTGGCTTATACGAATTAACCTGCTAAAGCTTTAGTGGCATCCATAAACTCATCATTAAGATCTCGTGCCACGGCTGCACAAGTAATGATTCCTTTGTGGACATTTAAGCCATTGAGGAAATGCTTATCATCCAATAATGCAGTTTTAACACCTTTGCTCACCAAATTTAAAATAAATGGCAAGGTTGCATTATTTAAAGCAAATGTAGAAGTGCGTGGAACTGCACCTGGCATATTGGCCACACAGTAGTGAATAATGCCTTCGGTGATATAAGTCGGTTCATGATGCGTGGTAGGATGACTGGTTTCAATACATCCACCTTGGTCAATCGCGACATCCACAACCACAGAGCCTGGACGCATCTCACGTAAAATATCACGCGTGACTAATTTAGGCGCTGCTGCACCTGGAATCAATACCGCACCAATCACACAATCGGCCTCACGAACATATCGTTCAATATTTTCCTGAGTCGCATAAATTGTATTTAAAAAAGGACCAAACTGACTTTGTAGTTGCTGAATACGAACCAAAGACTTATCTAATATGGTTACTTGAGCGCCAAGACCCAAAGCCATTTGAGCAGCATGCATGCCTACCACACCGCCACCGATAATGACCACATGTCCTGGCTCAACACCGGGAACGCCACCTAAAAGAACCCCACTGCCACCTTGGGCTTTTTCTAGACAATGCGCACCTGCTTGCACAGACATCCGTCCTGCAACTTGTGACATCGGTGTCAATAAAGGTAGTCCGCCATCCGCTTGAGTCACTGTTTCATAAGCAATGGCTGTTGTTCCTGAAGCCTTGAGTAATTTCGCTTGATATGGATCGGGGGCTAAATGTAAATAAGTAAAAAGTGTTTGATTTTCTCTGAGTTTTAAACACTCTTCAGGTTGAGGTTCTTTCACTTTGACAATTAAATCGGATAATGCATAGATTTCATCGGCATTGGCAGCAATGCGAGCTCCTGCTGATATATATCCATTATCATCGATACCAATGCCAAGGCCTGCATTTTTTTCAATGATAACATCAGCGCCAGCGCGAATAATTTCACGAACACTACTAGGGGTTAATCCCACGCGATATTCATGAGTTTTAATTTCCTTGGGTACACCAACCAACATAATAAATCTCCATACTAATGAGAAAGTTTCTCGATTTCCTTCATTAACGCCGGTAAGAGGATAAATAAATCACCCACTAAACCATAGTCTGCGACTTCAAAAATAGGAGCCTCGGCATCTTTGTTCAAGGCCACTATTATTTTTGAATCTTTCATCCCTGCAAGATGCTGTATAGCACCCGATATACCGATGGCAATATATAATTCAGGTGCTACAATTTTTCCGGTTTGTCCCACTTGATAATCATTCGGCACAAATCCTGCATCCACAGCCGCTCGAGAGGCACCAACGGCCGCCCCCAACAATTTGGCAAAATCTTCAATCAGTTTAAAATTTTCCGCAGTTCCTAAGCCTCGACCACCAGACACCACCACCCGCGCAGTTTGTAAATCAACTTGCTCGCTATCGGATTTCGCAACTGAAATCACTGTTGAGCGTGAATCATCTGCCATAGGTTCTAAAGACTCAATAGGACAAGCCGTTTGTGATGTGATGACTTTATCAAATGCACTGGCACGAATGGTCAAAATGGATTTCACATCTAAAAATGTTTCTTGCACCAGTGCATTACCGGCATAAATGGGGCGTATAAACGTTTTTTGAGAAATGATTTTAACCACATCACTTTGCATAGGCTGTTGACACAAAGCGGCCATTCTCGGCATGATATTTTTGCCCGTAGTCGTGGCAGCAGCGAGAACACTTTCAAAGTCAAAAGCCACATGTGCCAACATTTTAGCTATGGGTTCTGCGCGAAATGGAAAATAATAACTTGCCTTGCTGGTTAATACTTTTGAAACCCCTTCGATTTGTGCAACAGATTGCGCAACAGTTTCGGCAGATTTCCCAAGTACAAGTGCTGTAATAGGTTGTCCTAGTTGAAGAGCTGCCGTCACTAAATGACGTGTGCTTGGATGAAAATTGGTTTCATCATGCTCAATCCAAATTAATGTACTCATCGCTTCTCATCCTTATGAAAACAAGACGGGTTTGATTTTTTCAATCAACTCTTGAACATCTGATAACATCACGCCCTTTTGACGCACCATGGGCGGCATGATCTTATCCACTTGAGAGAAGGGTTTCTCTGAAGTCAAGGTCATGCTCACAACTTTCAAAGGCTTGCTTTTTGCACGCATGATATTGGGCAAACTTGCATAACGCGGTTCATTTAAACGCAAATCTACGCTGACAACCGCAGGGAGGTTAATCTGCATGGTTTCAAGTCCAATATCTGTTTCACGCACAAGCTCTGCTATTTTTCCTTGGATACTCACTTTGGAAACAAAGGTGGCTTGTGGCCAGTCTAACAGTGCTGCAAGCATTTGAGGAGTTTGATTGGCATCGCTATCAATTGCTTGTTTGCCCATGAGAACCAGTTCGATTTGCTCCTCTTCCACCAATGCTTTTAACAATTGAGCAAAATCATAAGAACTGCATGCTTGAGTATTGTCAATCAAAATCGCTTCATCAGCACCCAATGCCAACCCATGTCTTAAGGTTTCTTGACAAGCGTTATCACCAATAGACGCGATAATGATTTGACTGACCAGGCCTTTTTCTTTTAATCGAATGGCTTCTTCCAGCGCGATTTCATCAAACGGGTTCATGACCATTTTCAATGATTGCGTATCAATTCCACATCCCCCCGATTGCACGCGTATACGCACATACGGATCAACGACACGTTTAACTGGAACAAGAATTTTCAACATGGACCTTCCCTCCTTTAAATTAGGTCACTTCATCCATTACATTCGCTTTAACTCACGATACGCCAACTGCCATCACCTTGTCGACAAGCCTGACCGACTATTTTTTCTTGTTTACCACCAATAATTGCATTGGAGACATATTCTCGACAAGGGTGATCGTTACGATAATATGTACGAGTGGGAGATATGCGAAATTGATTACCATTATCAGGATTACGCCAAACTTTGGTTTCACCAGTTGGGGTGTTTTCTAAGGCTGCTTGCATTTGCATGCGATCGACCTTATCCATGTATTTACCAATTTGTGCTCCCAAAACAGTACCAATAAAAGCACCACCAGCAGCTGCAATAACTTTACCAGATCCTCCGCCAAGGGTGCTTCCTAACAACCCACCAGCAACACCACCTGCAACTGAACCAACTTGTTCGTTGGTTATATTTGCACAGCCTCCAAGCATGAGAGTAAAGGTTAATAAAGCAATTTTTTTCATCTCATTCTCACCTTTTGATATAAAGTTCTAATAAACGTTCTCTAGGACATACCTGACACATCAGTTCGTAAGGTATGGTACCTGCTTGCTCTGCAATTTTTTCAATCGGCAGGTTTTCACCCCATAATTCTACGTGATCTCCCAATTGAACACCAGTACAATCTGTCAAATCAACGGTCATCATGTCCATAGAAATTCTACCAATGATCGGAGCAAGTTGACCTGCAATCCAAACAGATGCCCCGGGGTGTATATGTCTTGGGTAACCATCACCATATCCAACAGCTACTACCCCAATTCGAGAGGGTCTTTGCGTGATAAATGTTGCACCGTAACCAATGGTAATACCTGCAGGATAGTCCCAAATCGTCATGAGCGCAGAACAATATCGCATCACCGGTTTTAATGAAAGAGATTTTGCTGTTTGCTTTGCAAAAGGAGAGACACCATAAAGCGATATGCCAGGGCGAACATGAGTACCATGGCACTCAGGAAAACTCCAAATGGCCGCTGAATTGCATGCGCTGGTCGAGCCTGGCCAGTCTTTAGACAGATTCATCCATAACTGAATCTGTTGTTGGTTCAAAGAATGATCTGGGATATCAGCACAGGCAAAATGTGTCATGAGACCAATATTCGATTCCACCCAAGGACAGGCTCTTAAAACCTTCTCCACATAGGCCACATCTTTGGGCGGGAATCCGAGACGATGCATGCCTGTATTGATCTTTATCCAAATACGAACAGGTTTAGATAAGGGGGTTTCCAACAACCACTTCAACTGCTCATGCTGATGCAAAACAACTTCAAAGCCATTTTGGGCAGCCAATTGCCATTCATGCCCTTGGTGAACACCTTGAAATATTAAACAAGTATCATCAACTCCCCAGGCCCGAATAGCCATGGCCTCAGCGACACAAGCCACACCAAACGCATAAATTTGATTAGATAATGCACGAACGACATATTCCAGTCCACAACCATATGCATTTGACTTTACCATGGCAATCACTTTTGATTGTGGCGCTTGTTGTGAAATGACGCAATAGTTGTGTAATAAGGCCTGTCTATCAATATGCAAGACTGTTGGACGCATTTTTAGTCACCTATTAAGCCAGAATGCGCTAAATCTTCAAAGCGCGTAAATTGACCAAGAAAGGCTACCTTGACCCTACCAATTGGACCATTTCTTTGCTTAGCAATAATGATTTCAGCACATCCCTTATCAGGACTTTCTGAATTATAAACTTCATCTCTATAAATAAAACAAATCACGTCAGCATCCTGCTCAATTGCACCCGATTCACGTAAATCAGACATGACGGGGCGTTTGTCCTGCCGTTGCTCCAGACTTCGATTAAGCTGCGATAAAGCGATAACAGGAACATGCAATTCCTTGGCCAAAGATTTCAAGCTTCTGGAAATTTCTGAAATCTCAGCAGTTCGATTATCACCTTTGAAACCAGGCACTTGCATTAACTGTAAATAGTCGACCACAATTAAACCCAACTGCCCTTCCTCTCGCATCAAACGTCGTGCTCGTGCACGCATTTCAGCAGGTGAAAGACCCGGGGTGTCATCAATAAACAAAGGGGCATCCGATAACATGTGCACTGCCGAAGTGATTCTAGGCCAATCATCATCAGTCAATTGTCCTGTACGAATATTATGCTGATTTATGCGCCCTAATGAAGACATCATACGCATAGCAAGCGATTCTGCTGGCATCTCCATAGAAAAGACCAAAACAGGTTTTTTTCCAACCATCGCCGCATGTTCGGCCATATTCATGGTGAGTGTGGTTTTACCCATAGATGGACGACCTGCAACAATCACCAGATCAGAAGGCTGTAAACCAGAAGTCAAATGATCCAAATCTCTTAAACCAGTTGGAATTCCGGTAATAGCAGTACCTTTATGATAGAGTTCATCAATCTTTTCAACGGCGCGTGACAAAACACTCTTAATATTAATTGGACCACCCTGGGTGGGGGTTTGTTCGGCGATAGCAAATACCTTTTGTTCAGCTTGATCTAACAAATCAACCACTGCACGGTCTTTTGGATGATAAGCCATATCGGCTATTTCATTGGCCACATGAATCAATTGTCTTTGAACAGACTTCTCACGAACAATGCTGGCATAGGCTACAATATTGGCCACACTTGGGGTATTATTGGCCAATTCAAAGAGATAGGATTCACCACCGGCTAAATCGAGCTCTTCACCAAGACTTAGGCCGTTTAAGATGGTGATCACATCAAAAGGTTGTTGTCGACTGGCTAAATGTTCAATGGTTTTATATAAAATACGGTGTTCTGTACGATAAAAATCATCCGCACACAATTTATCTTGAACTTTATCCCAGGCCTGATTGTCGAGCATCAATCCACCCAGAATCGCTTGTTCCGCTTCCATGGAATAAGGTGGACGTTTGAGCTCCACTTCTTGTGATGGAGGCTTAGTACGTGTGATAGTCATTTTATACCCTACACTTTAAAAAATTGTTATATTATAACTTATGCATGATAGCGATGCCATTCTTGCGTACGTCCCAATAGCGGCATCCCTATAAATGCTCTGACAAATAATGCATTTTTATTTTGTTTAATGCGTACCCGATAAACCTGGCCATTATGGGGATCTAAAATACGACCATCGTCCCACAATGCATTTGAATGTTTTTTTAAGTCCCAAAGAAAATTCATACCTTCAATAGGTTGATTTTTTCGAGCAGCATCTTTGCAGTGCAAACACACTTTTGAATCATTTGCTTTCCAGTATACTTTAACAATATCAGCAAAATATTTATCATTTTTTTTGTAAATGCGAACCACCGCTTTTTTTTGACCGGTTCTATCATCTATGGTTTCCCACAAACCCACAATAGAGGCAAAAGATTGACTGACCAAGCTAAAAATAAACAATATACCATATACATAGGTTTTAAATTGCATTCTTTACTCCTTAAATTTTGATTTCACAATATTTTATGATAATCTCTTTGTATATGACGACTATAATGCATGGAACTATGCAAACACAAGATATTATTTACCAACAATCTCCTCAATTCTTACCCATAGTCTCGATTAGAATTGAAAATTTGCTGGCCTATATTCGTGAAGGTTTGCATGAATCACATCCCATTACGCACCATTATGCGCTAAAAAACATCATAGAACTGCTCAAAATTATCGAAAAGCCCGAACTAAGAAGTCGTTACACAAAGGAATTTATTCGACTTGAATATACTTTGTCCAAAGTATTGCCTCAACAAGCACCTGATCTATGGCAAAAATTTGAAGAAACGTCTATTCACTTACAAAACTGTGTAAATCGTCTATCATCACCCATTTTTCAAGATCAGTTTTTACAATCCCTGCGCATGCGCATTCAGGAAAACTGGCAGGAATGTGAACTGCAAACCCCTCAATTATATCGATGGTTACATCAGCCCGGTCATTACCGAAAAGAATGTCTTAAAAGCTGGCTCAACGATTTGCAAGAAATTGAAAGTATTGTTCAAGTGTACATGAATATTTTAAGATTTTTTATTCACTACTCACAAGTTCAGGTTAATCAAAACTATTATCATCAACTCATCAATGGCAATCCTGTTTGTCAATTAATCGTTTTAAAGCTGGATGCTCAATTACCTGTGATTCCAAAAATTCAAATTGGAAATAATAGTCTAAGTATATATTTTAACGATCCCATCAAAGTGGAAGAAATCAGCTCGATGAAAGAGTTCACTATTCAGTTGGGCATATCCCGCTTATAATTTTCCCATATCTCAAAAAACAATCGATTAGATGGTGGAAACGTTCTATCATCAATATCCTGCATTTTCAACCATGCCATATCCAACTGATCGGCTAATCTCTGCGGCTCATTTTCATATCTCACAACATGATACAGGTAAAATTCAATCGGACCTTGGGTAATTTTACAAAGGAGATGGGCTTCATAAATATCTAGCCCCAATTCTTCTTTCAATTCACGGATTAAAGCTTCAGCGGGTTTTTCCTGTTCTTCTATTTTTCCACCCGGAAGCTCCCAAAAGCCTCCGAAGTGAGTATCAAGTGCACGTTGGGTTATCAGAAGCTGGTCTTGTTTTTCAATAAAACCAATAACAACTTTCAAACCAAACGCCCATGACAATTTTTAAATTTTTCACCGGATCCACAATGACAAATATCGTTACGACCCAGCTTTTTATCAAAAGATAAAACATTAACAATTGGTTCATTAGGCGCTTCAAATGATTCATTAATGGCAACCGTTTCTGCTTCTGATGCCTGCCAATGCACGGATAAGATATGTCCAATAATTTCATGTTCCAATTGATTCAACATGCGAGTGAATAAATGAAAAGATTCTTTTTTATATTCCTGCTTAGGATCTTTTTGTGCGTAACCGCGAAGATGAATACCCTGTCGCAAATAATCCAATGCCTGCAAATGTTCACGCCAAAATAAATCTAAGGTCTCCAAAATAATAGATTTGCTCACTCGATTCCAACGGATGGTATCAATGGATTGCTTTTGTTGAATGAGATGCTCTAAAACTTGTTCGCTGATTTTTTCTTGTAAATCAACTGCTTGTAAATGATGATCAACTTCAATCATTTTTTGAATATCAATATTCACAAAAAACTCTTCACTCAAAACTTGCATTAGTTCAGAGACTTGCCATTGATCTTCAAAGCTATCTTGAGGAATGTAAGAATTCACTAAACGTTTGATCACACGAGCACACATCTCTTTAACGGATGGTTCAAGATCATCAAGTTCCAATAAGACCGCACGCTGAGCATAGATCACTTTGCGTTGTTCGTTGGCAACATTGTCATAACTCAATAATTGTTTACGAATATCAAAATAGTGCCCTTCGAGTTTTCTTTGTGCGTTTTCAATTGCCTTGGTAATAAGTGGATGAACAATTTGCTCTCCTTCTTTCATGCCCAAACGACGCATCATGGCCGATATTTTATCGGATGCAAAAATTCGCATCAAATTATCTTCTAATGACAAATAAAAACAAGTTGAACCAGGATCACCTTGTCGTCCTGATCGGCCTCTTAATTGATTGTCGATCCGTCGTGATTCGTGACGTTCAGAACCAATGATGCGAAGACCACCCGCAGCAAGTGCTTCATCATGACGCGCTTTCCAAGCTGCAATGGCTTCCTCTTTTTTCTCAGGGCCCACTTTAGCAAGTTCAGTTTGTAAACTTCCACCCAAAACAATATCCGTACCGCGACCGGCCATATTAGTAGCAATAGTGACCATTCCGGGGCGCCCTGCTTCAGCAACAATATGCGCTTCTTTTTCATGAAGTTTAGCATTCAAGACATTGTGTTTAATATTATGACGGCTTAACAAATGACTTAAATGTTCAGATGATTCAATGGAGGCCGTACCCACTAAAACCGGTTGTCGACGGTTCACACAATTTATAACATCTTCAATAATGGCAATATTTTTTTCTGCTTGCGTTAAGTAAACAATATCAGACTCATCTTGACGCAGCATTTCTCGATTAGTCGGGATGACCACCACTTCCAAACGATAAATTTGCTGAAATTCATAAGCTTCTGTATCAGCAGTACCAGTCATACCTGCTAGTTTATTATAAAGACGAAATAAATTTTGAAATGTAATCGAAGCAAGTGTTTGATTTTCTGGTTGAATAGGCACGCCTTCTTTGGCTTCAATGGCTTGATGTAAACCATCTGACCAACGACGTCCCTGCATGGTACGCCCGGTATGTTCATCCACAATCACAGCTTGATTGTCTTGAATAATATAATCGACATCTTTTTGGAAAATTTTATGAGCGCGTAAGGCCGCATTAACATGGTGCATCAGAATGATATTTCGGGCATCATATAAACTTTCGCCTTCTTCAATCAATCCTGCATCAATCATCATTTGTTCTATTAATTCATGACCGGCATCGGTTAAGTAAGCTTGCTTTTGCTTTTCGTCTAAAGTGTAGTGCCCCTCATCGCCTTCCTTTTCTTGTTGATGAAGATGCGAAATCAGTTGATTGACTTTCATATAAAGTTCAGAGCTATCTTCAGCTGCACCTGAAATAATTAAAGGCGTTCTGGCTTCATCAATTAAAATGGAATCAACTTCGTCGACAATGGCAAAATTCAATTGACCTTGAACTTTATCTTCAATGCTAAAAGCCATGTTGTCGCGTAGATAATCAAAACCAAATTCATTATTGGTACCATAAACAATATCACAAGCATAAGCGGCGCGTTTCTCGCCAACCGGCATATCTGGGATAATAACGCCTACTGACATCCCCAAGAAGGTATAAATGGGTTTCATCCATTCACTATCGCGTTTTGCTAGATAATCATTGACGGTTACAATATGTACACCATGACCGCTTAAGGCATTCAAATAAGCAGGTAAAGTAGCAACCAGAGTCTTACCTTCACCGGTACGCATTTCTGCAATATTGCCCTCATGCAAAACCATACCACCAATCATTTGCACATCGAAATGACGAAGGCCTAAAGTTCGAATGGAAGCCTCACGAACCACTGCAAACGCTTCTGGCAAAAGATCATCTAATATAGCACCTTGTCGCAAGCGTTCACGAAACTCTAGTGTTTTTCCAGACAGCTGCTCGTCAGTTAATTGTTGAATGCTGGGTTCTAAAGCATTGATTTTAGATACATTTTGCTCAAGTCGTTTGATAATACGTTCATTACGACTACCAAAAATTTTTTTTGCTATTGATGTTAACATCATCCATTCATCTCACTTTAAAAATGTTTACAGCAATGAACTATCAAAAGTACATTGGCAAGAGCCTCGGCAACACGCTAGGATCACACAGGGCAAATCCTACCCCGTAATATCAAGTTATTATAACGAAGGAATACAGGATAAGCAATAAAGCGACTAGTGTTCACCAACCAACCCAATGACGTTTAAATAATAGACAATAGAGACTATTTTCAATATAATCAGGGCGAATTTCGATCAATTAATTTAAATAGGAGAATTTTATGCTTCTTGACTTTATTTTAAGTCAATTTGTATTCGGATATGCAGTCCCCGTGTATACAGTGTTACATGTGAGTTTTTCATTCTTAGCGTCCATGACGGGCTTTGCATTTTTAACACCAGCCATTATGGCTAGTTGCACACTTGCAATAGCGGCGTTCATTGCAAGTGCTATTATTTATAAACTTTGTTCATCTTCCAATGACCAAAAAAGTACTTTTTCACTACAATGATTCAACCAATCAATTATAGCATCTAAAGATGCATGTTCATTCATCATCTTTAGATCAATTGAACCACTAAACTGTTCGTATTTAGGCGAATCGCACCATAAATAACGCAGTGCGTTTCCCACAAACCAAAAAAGTCATTGACAATTCAATATTAGCTGATAACATGTGCTGTTTTTTTCCAACCGCGCATTTTTTATACAGCAGGTATTATGATTATAATTATTCCACTCATTCCAGCAATTATTCTCATTAGCACGACGGCAACAGTAATCATTAGTGGCGGAATCATTTATGCGATTCATTCACAGCCAAAAGAAATCAATAATGAAGCTGAGCAGAACCTAAACCAGCTCCCAATAAGCAGAATTGACACCACAAAATTATTAGAACAAATTCCACGTTTTTACCCCATTACAACCTTTGTCAACGACGATGAAGAAAGTATTCTCGATTCTATAAGTCACGAACAAAGACTAGAAACACTTGAATGCATGTTGAACGAATTTATTAAATGCAAAGATAACTTTAAAGAGTTTATTTTTCAAAAACATACTGAAATTACTTATGGAAAACATCTATCTGAAAAAACAAGTCTTGAAAAAGATTTAAAAATAAAGTCTTCAAAATTTTTTTTATATCTAAAATTAACTATTAAAAAGCCTCATACTTCAGTTACAGCAGAACTTATTGTCGAGCAAAAATTAAACGAACTTATTAATATTTTCAACGCTCAGCTGCAGGACTTATCCCAAAATATCAGCTGTTATCATATTTCGACCCCAGTTTTTAGCCTTGCCGAGCAAATTGAATCCATTTATGTGACTTATCAAGCTTCTCGTAAAAATAACTCTTATTATTTATTTGGATCAAACAAATTAGACTCAATAAATGAGGATATCAATTTTATTAAAGAAATTTCAAACCATAGAAAATGCCATGATTATCTAAGATTTGCAGCTCTAGAAATTCTTAATCAAAGGATTATAGATTTTACAAATGAAATCGATAAAAATCTGTTACAAAAAATAAATTGTCTGTCAAATTTCGATTATTCATTGATATCTTTAGATAAATCTCACAAATCAAATAGATTCAAATCACTATTAATCTTTTGTCTCGAAAATGATTTACATGCACCAAATCATTTCAAGGAATCTCTTGATGAAAGAAACAAAAAATTTTTAAACAAATAATGTGAATATTTCAAGGAGTAATTATGGATCCAATCTCATTGGTTACAAGCAAAAAAGGTATTGAAACAATTTCAAACTATTCACCAATCGCTATTGAAGCGATTAAATATCTTTACGAATATTTAACGGAAGAGAAAAGAAAGCCTTTATGTAATAAAGAGAATAATACTAGATATCAAGATCTCGATATGTATAACTTATTATGTACTAAGCGAAAAATTTTATCACCAATTCCAAATGAGTGGTCATTAGATGATAAGAAAAGACCTCAATACAATTGCACATTCAAAGAAAAAATTAAAGAGATAAAAGTTGAAATAAATGAATTGGATAATACAACATACCCGTTAAAAGGTACAGTGATCAGCATACTTAATCAAATTGAAGAACTTTACATAAACATTACTGCTCGTCAATCTACTAGTGTACATTATATCGATTCTAGTATTCATCCATTTCATCATTACCGATCAGATGGTTATGAAGCAATGTTTTATAATGACCTAATTGTCTGGCTATGTGAAAAACTACCCCGAGAAAATATAAAAGATACGGCTACAGCAATATTGATTGATGATTGGATTAATTATTGCGAATATGTACACCGTACAGTTTTTCAATATCGAAATGATGTCAAACTTATTCATTCTCCAAAAAATATTTTAGGTTTAATCATAATTGAATTAAAAGGTTTGCTCAGTAATATTGAAAAACTACAAAAAGCAACTAGTTTTGACGAAAAACTTACTGTGGTTAGTACTGAAATCATTCATCTAGCAAGATATTCTTTAAATTTTCAATATCTTTTAATAGAAAATAAAAATAAAAATCCCATGCTATATCATTCCGGATTAAACATTATTCAAATATTAAGACATTCTAATTCATCTGAAAATACACCAACAAGTGATGATCCCCCACCAACTGACTCTATGCTAAATAATTTACTCAATACAGTCTTAGGAATCTGGCTTACCCGGGCACTATTAATTTTAGGTATTAAAAACTCAGATTTTTCTAATAATAATAAACTGGATTTAAAACTGGTTAGAGAATATTTTAAGGATAATATATCTGATGTATCACTCAAGAAAACTGGTTTATGGAAATTTGCCAGAAAAGAAAGAAGAGTTGCTGAAGATTATCTATTAGACATTGCTGAAATCTATCGATTAATTCTTGATCTGTATTATGTAAGAAATAATATTGTTCTTACAGCTAAAATATGTCGTCATTATGGTGATGCATGGGTTTATGGTGAAGATACAAGTACCGCTCCTATTGAGGATTTGTTAAAAATTGTAAGTCATGCAACAGAAACACTCACAACTGCTATAAAAAAATTTTGGGAAAAATTTTATACTTATGATTATTTGAAAAATAATCATAGCAAAGATAGAAATAATATTGATTATAATCAATTAGGTTGCGCTCAGGGAATTGTCGAAAATATACTCAAACAAGAAAAGATAATAGACTCAAAATTAGAAGAAATTCGTTCTTCTTTATCTCCCGATCCAAAAGAGATTTCATCAATTAAAAGTGATTCTCAAGAGCTAACTCAAAATATAAGAAAATATTATTCAGCTAAAAATCTAAAAAATATTACTCAAGATCCATCTTTATCTAACGAACCTATTGTCATTGATAGTTTTAAATATCAAACTCATGGCGATGAGTTAATACCAAGACCACAAAAAGTTATCTATTTGACAAATTCAACCTTTCCGATATATTTAGCGGCTAGAAAAATTTATGAAAATTACAATTCGAATAAAAGTAACACAATATATATCCCAGCAGGTTTGAAACAATTTCAATCCAAAAAACAAGAAATAATATATAACTATTTTCTTATTCCTTATTATTGGAGAGCTGTATGGTCGGATACATTGTCATTTATATTTTATCAAAATCCAAAAATAGAATTTAAGAAAACATATTTTATGGTTTCTTCAATATTTAATCTTTTTTATATCAACAAACTGACCCAAAATATAAAAACAAAAACAATAGAAACAGCGCTGGTTGATATGTTTCTTTTTGAAATTCTAACCAGAGATTTAAAAGAATTAGTTCTCTCTCATTTATCAATATTTAATGATAGTTCATTTAATTGCACATATGATGACGAGAAGAAACAAATTATTCTATCGCCTACAGATAATTTACAAAGTTTTATCCAAGATCTACAAAAACTATTCTTTACCCAAGAATCACAAGAATATGAAGAATTTTATAAATATAGAGAAACTCAAGAGAAATTAATTGAAAATTTGAAACTAACAATCGCGGGATTTCAAGAAGAACGTCAATTATTACAAGCTCAAATTGCTGAAAAAGACGGCGTCATTGCTGAAAAAGACGGCGTCATTGCTGAACAAAGCGGCGTCATTACTGAACAAGGCGGCGTCATTGCTGAACAAGGCGGCGTCATTGCTAAAAAAGAAAATGAAAATATTCAACTTAAAGAAATAGTCTCAGAAAAAGAAAGAGAAAATGCACTACTTACAGAAATAGTCTCAGAAAAAGAAAGAGAAAATGCACTACTTGCGGAAACAATATCAAAAAATAAAATATTTTTAGACGTAGCGCAAGGAAAAAGCAATGGTAAATCTGAATCTAAAAAATCTAAGAGTAGCAGTCATTTTGGTCTATTTTCATCTTCAACATCTTCCAAATCAAAAACATCGGATACCAAAAATGAAAATGAAATGGTAAATCTGAAATGCAGTGGTTTATAAAGGAAGCACGATGAATGAATATTTAGGATTATCCCCCAAGCAACTCTCTCGATTGAGTCATCATTGGTTTT